>JBBINK010000265.1:0-2002 GCA_037443925.1 Betaproteobacteria bacterium | reverse complement strand
TGCCCGCGGGCGAGCCCCTGCCCCTGCTCATGCGCGCCAGGCCCCCTGGCTGAAGACGCTGCGCCTGCAATGGGATGCCCTGAACAACCGCTGGAACCAGTGGGTCATCGGGTTCGACCAGGAGCAGCAGGTTTCCCTCATGGCGCGGCTCGGCCTCGGCATCGTCTCCTGGCGCGAGCTGGCCTGGATGCTGGTGGCGGCCATGGCCCTGGGCATGGCGCTCATCATCGCCCTCGCTGTGCGGGCAAGGCCCGGGCGGGATGCGGTGCAGGCGGCCTGGGAGCGCTTCTGCCACAAGCTCGCCCGAGCGGGGCTGGCCCGGGCGCCCAACGAAGGGCCCCTGGATTACGCCGAGCGGGTGGCCGCGCGGCGGCCCGATCTCGCCCTGCCGGTGCGCCGCATCGCCGGCCACTACGCCCGCCTGCGCTATGGTCCGCCCGCCGGCGACGACGCCGTCGCGGCCCTGGTCGCGGCAGTGCGCGCCTTCCGGCCGAAATCCCCACGCGGTGCCCGCCCGGCCCGGTCTCAGTCGCCGGCCGCGGGCTGATGGACGTCCTCCGCGTGCTCGTCGGGGTCGATGGGCCAGAGGCGATGACTGTCCAGCAGCAGCCGGTAGCGGGCTTCCTGGGCGTCGATGACGGCGAGCGTGGCCGCCCGTCGCGCGTCCAGGGCCAGGCGACGGGCGGTCAGCACATCGGCCAGGGTGCCTTCGCCCAGGGCGTAGGCCCGCGCCGCCAGCCTGGCCGCGTCCTCCAGCTGGCTGGCCGCCTGGCTTGCGCTCAGGGCGGAGGCATGGGCCGCCCTCGCGGCATGGAACAGATTCTCCGCCTCCACCGATAGCCTGGTGGCGACCGCCGCTTCCCGCTGGGCCGCCATCTCCGCCTGGGCCCGGGCCCCGTCCACCGCGTAGGTGCGGGCCGCGCCGCCGAAGGGGATGGACAGGGTCAGCCCCAGGATGTCCTCTTCGCCTCCCCGTTCCCTCGCCACGCGCATGCCCACCGAGGGATCCGGCACCCGGTCCGCCTCGGCCCGGGCCACGGCCAGCCGCGCCCGCACGCTCTCGGCCCGGGCCACGGCCAGCTCGTGGTTGTGGTCGAGCACCCGCTGGCGCCAGGTGGCGGCATCGTCCTCCACCGCCTGGGGCTCGCCCAGCACCGGCGGGTCGGGCAGGGCGAGCCCGGGGAAACGGCGCTCCAGCTCGGTGGCGGCCGCCCTGGCCTGGAAGCGACTCTGGGCGAGGCCGGCCTGAGCCTGGGCCAGCGCCGCCTGGGCCGCCAGGCGCTCCAGGCGGGGCGCGTCACCCGCGCGGATGCGGCTGTCCACCGCGGCGAGCTGCTGCTCGAGGAGCCGTGTCTGCTCCTCCCACAGGCGAACCTGACTGGCCTCGCGCAGCCAAGCGAACCACGCCTTGAGCAGGCCGCGTGCCGCTTCGTGCAGGGCATCGCCCAGCATCAGCCGGGCCTGGAGCACCCCCTGCTCGCCCAGGGCCGCGTCCAGGGACGCCTTGCCGGGCAGGCGGAAGGCGCGTTCCAGCCCCACGTCCCACTCCCCAAAGCGCTGGCCGGGCGTCGTGCGCACGGTGCGCTGCTGGCCAGAAAGCCGCAGCACGGTCTCGTGGGATCCGGCCTGCAGCCGCTGACGGTTGGCCTCTTCCAGACGCAGATTCGCCCGCGCCGCCAGCACCGAGGGGTGGCGTTCGATCACGCGCCGGGCCGTGGCCGCGTCGGGCAGGTCCGGGTAATCGGCCGCCCGGGCGGCCAGGGTGAGGCCGCACAGCAGCAAGCACAAAGCCCGTCTCATGCCAGCCTCCCGAAGGCCGAGACCGGCGTCAGCCACCAGGCGACCTCGGAGCTGCCGAGCGTGTCGCGCAGATGGGCCACGAGGGCCTCGGCATGGCCGTCTTCGGTGACGATCTGGACCACAAGCCGCGCCGCACGGCCGCGCACTTCCTCGCTGCTTTGCCGATAGACGACGCCCTGGCCGTGGCCTTCCGCGGCGAAGG
>JBBINK010000264.1:0-2011 GCA_037443925.1 Betaproteobacteria bacterium | reverse complement strand
ATACCCAGCCCACGCTGGAGGCGCTGGCGCGGCAAGGTGTCGGCCGCGTGGACGTGATCTGCCCCGGCTTCGTGGCGGACTGCCTGGAAACCCTGGAGGAAATCGCCATGGAAGGCCGATCGGCCTTTCTGGCCGCCGGAGGGCGGGAATTCCACTACATTGCCGCGCTCAACGAGGATCCCGCCTGGCTGCGGGCCCTCACCGACCTGGCCCTCACCCATCTGCAGGGCTGGCTGCAGGAAAGCCCGGAGGACCTGGCACGGGAGGCGGTCGCCAGCCGCGGCCGCGCCTTGGCCCTGGGCGCCCCCGGCTGAGCCCCGGGCCCGTGGGCGGGGCCGATGCGCCCCGACTTGAAACGGAAGAAGACGCCCCCATCTTGGGCGCAATTCAGCGGAGGAAACCCTAACCATGTCGGATCAGGAAACCACACCCCAAGCCGAAGCCGCCCCGTCCTCTCCCGGCGTAGCCGAACCCGAGGCGGGACAGGCGACCGAGGTCATGCCCAGTCTGGAGGAAATGCTCCGGGAGGCGGAGCGCAAGGCCCAGGAACACTACGATGCCTGGATGTATGCCAAGGCGGAAACGGAAAACGTGCGCCGGCGCAGCGCCGAGGAGCTGGAGCGGGCGCGCAAGTACGCCGTGGAGGCGTTCGCGCGCGAGCTGCTGCCGGTGAAGGACGCGCTGGAGATGGCCCTGGCCGTGGAGAACGCCACGCCCGAGAGCCTGCGCCAAGGCGTCGAGCTGACCCTCAAGCAGCTCAATGCGGTGTTCGAGAAGTTCCGGATCCAGGAAGTGAACCCCCAGGGAGAAAAATTCGATCCCAACCTCCACCAGGCCATGGCCATGGTGGAGTCGGACGCCGAACCCAACACCGTGACCCAGGTCATGCAAAAGGGCTACCAGCTGCACGACCGCCTGCTGCGGCCGGCGATGGTGGCAGTGGCCAAGGCCAAGCCGGCTTGAAAAGCCCGGTACCGCCCATAAGTTAAAGCGCAGCTTCAGTTTTCAGGAACAAACCTTTTCAAGGAAACCACCATGGGAAAAATCATCGGCATCGACCTCGGTACCACCAACTCCTGCATGGCCATCATGGAGGGCGGCAAGCCCAAGGTCATCGAGAACGCTGAGGGCGCCCGCACCACGCCCTCGATCGTCGCCTACACCGAAGACGGCGAGATCCTGGTGGGCGCGCCCGCGAAACGGCAGGCCGTCACCAACCCCCAGAACACCCTGTTCGCGGTGAAACGGCTGATCGGCCGTCGCTACGACGAACCGGTGGTGCAGAAGGACATCGGTCTCGTGCCCTACAAGATCGTGCGGGCCGACAACGGGGATGCCTGGGTGGAGGTGCGCGGCAAGAAGATGGCGCCACCCGAGATCTCGGCGCAGGTGCTGCGCAAGCTCAAGCGTGATGCCGAGGCCTATCTGGGCGAGGAAGTGACCGAGGCGGTGATCACCGTCCCGGCCTACTTCAACGACGCCCAGCGCCAGGCCACGAAGGACGCGGGGCGGATCGCCGGCCTCGAGGTCAAGCGGATCATCAACGAGCCCACCGCGGCCGCGCTCGCCTTCGGCCTCGACAAGAAAGAGGGCGACCGGAAGATCGCCGTCTATGACCTGGGGGGTGGCACCTTCGACATCTCCATCATCGAAATCGCGGAAGTGGAAGGCGAACACCAGTTCGAGGTGCTGTCCACCAACGGCGACACCTTCCTGGGTGGTGAGGATTTCGACCAGCGCCTGATCGACTACCTGGCCGACGAGTTCAAGAAGGAACACGGCATCGATCTGCGCAAGGACATGCTCGCCCTGCAGCGGCTCAAGGAAGCGGCGGAGAAGGCCAAGATCGAGCTGTCCTCGGCGCAGCAGACCGAGGTCAACCTGCCCTACATCACCGCGGACGCGACGGGGCCCAAGCACCTCAACGTGAAGATCACCCGCGCCAAGTTCGAGAGCCTGGTGGAGGACCTGATCGAGCGCACCATCGAGCCCTGCAAGATCGCCATCAAGG
>JBBINK010000263.1:0-2015 GCA_037443925.1 Betaproteobacteria bacterium | reverse complement strand
TTCTTCGCCCCCGAGACGGCGCCCGAAGTGCAGGAGGTGACATGAGTGCCGGCCTGCGCATGGCCGAGCCCGGCCCCGGCGGCGGGGGGCAGCTCGCCTTCGATTTCAGGCTTGCCGACGCCCTGGGTGTGGCCGTGCGCGCCCTCGCCATCGACAGCCGGCAGGTGCGGCCGGGCGACGTGTTCCTCGCCTATCCGGGCGAACGCTCCGACGGACGCCATTACATCCCCCAGGCCATCGCCGCGGGCGCGGTGGCCGTGCTTTGGGAGCCGGAGGGCTTCGAGTGGGATCCGGCCTGGCGCGTGCCCCATCTGCCCATCGCCGGGCTGCGCCACAAGGCCGGTTTCCTCGCCGCCGAGGTGTATGGGCATCCATCCCGCGCCCTGTGGACGGTGGGCATCACGGGCACCAATGGCAAGAGTTCCTGCGCCCACTGGATCGCCCAGGCGCTGACGTCCCTGGGCCGGCCCACGGCCATCATCGGCACCCTGGGCAACGGTTTCCCCGGGGCGCTGTCCGCCTCCACCCACACCACCCCCGACCCGGTCAGCCTGCAGAAACTGCTGCGCGAGTTCGTCCAGGCCCAGGCCCGCGCCGTGGCCATGGAGGTGTCCTCCCACGCCCTGGACCAGGGGCGGGTGAATGGCGTGCAGTTCCAGGTGGCGGTGTTCACCAATCTTTCCCGCGACCATCTGGATTACCACGGCAACATGGAACGCTATGCCCACGCCAAGTCGCTATTGTTTGCCTGGCCGGGACTCCGGCATGCCGTGCTGAATCTGGACGATCCCTTCGGGCGCGAACTCGCGGACAGGACTCGCGCCCGGGGCGTGGCGGTGCTGGGCTACGGTTTCGATGCGGGCGAGGTGCGCGCCTTCCATCTCGAGGTCTCGCCCCGTGGCCTGGCTTTCGACGTGGCCACCCCCTGGGGCGAGGCGCGCGTGGAAAGCGGCATTCTGGGCCGCTTCAACGCCTACAACCTGCTGGCGGTGCTCACCACCCTCGGCGTGGCCGGCATTCCCCTCGATCAGGCCGTGGCGGCCCTGGCGCGGCTCGAGCCCGTGCCGGGCCGCATGCAGCAGATCCGGCTGCCGAACCGGCCCCTGGTGGTGGTGGATTACGCCCACACCCCCGACGCCCTGGAGAAGGTCCTGTCCACCCTGCGCGAAGTGGTGCGCGACTCCAAGTCGGCCGCCGCGGATGCGCGCCTGATCCTGGTGTTTGGCTGTGGCGGCAACCGCGACCGGGGCAAGCGCCCCATGATGGGCGAGGTCGCCTCGCGGCTCGCCGACGACGTGATCGTCACCAGCGACAACCCGCGCAACGAGGATCCCATGGCCATCATCGACGACATCGTGGCGGCCATGGGCCCCAACTACCACGTGATCGAGGACCGTGCCGCCGCCATCGACCATGCGATCCGCCATGCGCGGCGCCAGGACGTGGTGCTGATCGCCGGCAAGGGCCACGAAACCGATCAGGAGATCCGGGGCCGGAAGCTGCCGTTTTCCGACGCCGAGGTGGCCCAGCGGGCGCTGGAGCGCTGGAGCCGGGAGGTGGGCAAATGATGCGCCTGTCCGAAGCGGCGATGGCCGTCGATGGCGTGGTCTCGGGGGAGGATGGGGTCTTCACCGCCGTCAGCACCGACACCCGCACCCTGCGTCCCGGCGCGCTGTTCGTCGCCCTGCGGGGCGCGCGCTTCGACGGCCATGATTTCCTAGAGCAGGCGCGCAAGGCGGGCGCTGCCGCCGCCATGGTGGATGGACGCTTTGCCGGCTCCGCGGCCGGCCTGCCCCTGCTGCGGGTGGAGGACACCCGGCTCGGACTGGGCCGGCTTGCCGCCCACTGGCGTCGCCGCTTCCCCATCCCACTGGTGGCGGTGACCGGCAGCAACGGCAAGACCACGGTCAAGGACCCGCTCCAGCTCGAGCTCACGGCCGATGAGGGGATCGATCTTGCCCGGCCGCTCCCCGGCTTTCCTGAACTGCGTGGAGCATCTGTCGGCGGCGGCCCAG
>JBBINK010000262.1:1802-2030 GCA_037443925.1 Betaproteobacteria bacterium | reverse complement strand
TGTTCGAGGTGATCCGCCGGGGCGACGTGCTGCTGCATCATCCCTTCCAGTCCTTCAACCCGGTGATCGAGTTCATCCAGCAGGCGGCGCGCGACCCCGACGTGCTGTCCATCCGCCAGACGGTGTACCGCACCGGCACCGATTCCGAGATCATGGAGGCCCTGATCGACGCGGCGCGCCAGGGCAAGGAAGTGACGGTGGTGGTGGAGCTTCTGGCCCGCTTCGACG
>JBBINK010000262.1:260-1725 GCA_037443925.1 Betaproteobacteria bacterium | reverse complement strand
GTGGTGGGCTACAAGACCCACGCCAAGATGGCCCTGGTGGTGCGGCGCGAGGGCGGCATGCTGCGCCGCTACGCGCATCTGGGCACCGGCAACTACCACGCCCGCACCACCAAGCTCTACACCGACCTTGGGCTGCTCACCTGCCACGAGGCCATCTGCGCGGACGTGGCCCACGTGTTCGTGCAGCTGACCGGCCTGGGCCGGGCTGGTGAGCTTGCCCACCTGTGGCAGGCACCGTTCACCCTCCACGCCCGGCTGCTCGCGGCCATCCGGCGCGAGGCGGACCACGCCCGCGCGGGCAAACGGGCGCGCATCGTGGCCAAGATGAACGCCCTGGTGGAACCCCAGGTGATCCAGGCCCTGTACGAGGCCTCCCAGGCGGGGGTGGACATCGACCTGATCGTGCGCGGCGTGTGTGCCCTGCGGCCCCGCCTGCCGGGGCTGTCCGATCGCATCCGGGTCCGCTCGGTGGTGGGGCGTTTCCTGGAACACAGCCGCATCTTCTGGTTCCGCAACGGGGGCGCCGACGACGTGTATCTGTCCAGCGCGGACTGGATGCACCGCAACCTGTTCCGCCGCATCGAGGTGGCGTTTCCCGTGCTGGATCCGCGCCTGAAACGGCGGGTCATCCGCGAAGGCCTGCTGCCCTATCTCAAGGACAACGTCCAGGCCTGGGAAATGCGCCCCGATGGCGAATACGTGCGCATCCGGCGCCGGGGCAAGGCCTTCAGTGCCCAGGCCAGCCTGCTCAACCTGCTGGCCCGCAGCGGCGATGCCGCAGGAGACTGAGCTCAAGCTGCGCCTGGCCGAAGCGGACCTGCCGCGGCTGCGACGGGCGCTGGCTCGGCTGGAGAAGACGTCGCCGCCACGCCGGCAGCGCCTGTTCAGCCTCTACTTCGACACCGCCGCCCTGGACCTGCTGGCGGCGGGCCAGGCCCTGCGCCTGCGCCGCGTGGGCCGGCAATGGGTGCAGACCCTCAAGGGAGGCGGCGGCGTCACGGCCGGCCTGCACCGGCGCGAAGAAAGAGAATGCCGCCTGTCCCACGGGGTGCCCGACATCGCGGCGATCGCGTCCTGGCTGCCCGCCCAGGCCCGCGCGGTGCCGCTGCTGCCCGTGTTCACCACCGACTTCCGGCGCCAGACCTGGACGATCCGTCATGGCCGGGCCGTGGTGGAAGTGGCCCTCGACCAGGGCGCAATCCACGCCGGGGATCGCCGGGAGCCGCTGCTGGAACTGGAACTCGAGCGGCTGGCAGGCCCCGCCGACGCGCTCTACGCCCTGGCCGCGAGCCTGGCCGAAACGGTTGCCCTGTTCCCGGAACCCCGCTCCAAGGCCGAGCGGGGCTACGCCCTGTTCCTGGGCCGGCCGCTTGCCCCCACCAAGGCGGTCCTGCCGCGGCTGGCGCCCGCCACGCCGGTCGAGGAGGCCTTCGGCCTGCTGGTGGGGGCCTGTCTGGAGACCATC
>JBBINK010000262.1:0-211 GCA_037443925.1 Betaproteobacteria bacterium | reverse complement strand
GGGTCTGCGTCGTCTGCGGGCCGTGCTGAGCCTGTTCTCGCCCGTGGTGCCGCCGGCTTTTTGGGCGCCCTGGCGCGACGAGCTCCGCTGGCTGGCGGGGGAGCTGGGCGCCGCCCGCGACTGGGATGTGCTGCAGGAAGAGTGCCTGCCCGCCTTCGCCGCGGCCGGCGGCCCCGTGACCCGACTGGCGCGCGCCGTGGCGCGGCGACGG
>JBBINK010000261.1:0-2041 GCA_037443925.1 Betaproteobacteria bacterium | reverse complement strand
ATCTTCTCCAGCTTGCCATCCACCTCGCGGCTCGCCCCCAGGATGATCTCGCGCAGCTCCCGGCTGGCGGCCGCGATGCCTTCGTGCATCGTCTGGCCGAGCCGTTCACCCGCCCGGTCGATGGCGTGCTCGGCCACTTTCTCCAGGCTTTCCCGGGCATAGTCCATCTCCTTCTCGAACCAGGCCACGGCGGACCTCCCTATTGCGGCGGCATGTCGTGGGGCCGGGGCGCCCCCTGGCGGAAGGCGGATTCCTCGCCCCGCAGCAGCTTGCGGATGTTGCTGCGGTGCCGCCACACGAGCAGCGCCGACAGCACGATCACCATGCCCACGTACAGGCCCGGCAGCATCAGGCTGGCGAACAGGGGCGCAAACACGGCCGCCACCAGGGCGGACAGGGAGGAGATGCGGAACATGGCGAAGGTGAGCAGCCAGGCGGCGGTCACGGCCAGGGCGAGCCAGACGCTGGCGGCGAGCAGGATGCCCAGGGCCGTGGCCACGCCCTTGCCGCCCCTGAAGCCGAAGAAGACCGGGAACAGATGCCCGAGAAAGACGGCGATGCCCGCCGCCGCCACCCCCGCCTCGGGAACGCCCCATTGCGGCCCGAAATGCAGGGCGGCCGCCATGGCCAGCCAGCCCTTGGCGGCATCGCCCAGGAGGGTGAGCGCGGCCGCAGCGCGGCGACCCGTGCGCAGGACGTTGGTGGCGCCGGGGTTGCCGGAACCGTAGGAACGGGGATCGGGCAGGCCGAACAGCCGGCTGACGATGACGGCAAAAGACAGGGAACCCACCAGGTAGGCGCCGAGAAGGAGTGCTATCGTGGCCATGGCAAAACCGGCTAAAATGCGAAACTTTTTTGATTTTACTTCAGTTTTTCCGTGGACATCATTTTTCTGCACGACTTTCGCATCGAGCTCATGATCGGCATCTACGAATGGGAGCGCCGGATGCCCCAGACCGTCCAGCTGGACCTGGAAATCGGTCTGCCCGGCAACCGCGCCGGCCAGACCGACCGCATCGAGGACACCATCGACTACGGGGCCGTGGTCAACCGGCTCAAGACCAGCATCGGCGAGCGCCATTTCGATCTGTTGGAGGCCTTGGCCGAGCATATCGCCCAGGTGGTGCGGGGCGAGTTCGGCGCGCCCTGGGTGCGCGTGACCGTCACCAAGCTCGGCATGCTCAAGGACATTCGCCGCGTGGGTCTGACCATCGAACGCGGCGCGCGTGAGGCGTCCTGAACACGTCCCATGGCGTACGCGACCGCCGCGCTGATCCTGCTGCTCGCCTATTTCGTGCGCGGCATCTCGGGCTTTGGTTCGGGCCTGATCGCCGTGCCGCTGCTGGCCTTGTCCTTCCCCCTGACGCTGGTGGTGCCGTTCATGCTGCTCATGGACCTCACCGCCTCCGCCGTCCTGGGCCGCGCCAACAGCGCCCAGATCCGCTGGCAGGAGCTGGCGCCCCTGGCGCCCGGCAGCATCCTGGGCGTGGTGCTGGGTGCGACCCTGCTGCTGAATCTGGACCGCCAGGCGCTGCTGGCGGCCCTGGGCGGGGTGGTGCTGGTGTTCGCCCTGCGCAATCTCCTCGACCTGGACGGCGACAAACCCGTCTCCCGCTGGTGGGCCCTGCCCGCCAGCCTCACCGGCGGCACCGTGAGTGCGCTGTTTGGCACCGGCGGCCCGCCCTACGTGATCTACCTCGCCCGCCGCCTGCGGGACAAATCCACCTTCCGCGCCACGACCTCCGCCCTGTTCTTCCTGGAAGGGGGACTGCGGCTGTTGGTGTTCACGGCCGGCGGGCTGATGCAGCCGCGCCTGATCGTGGCCTACGTCCTGGGCCTGCCCCTGATGGCCGCCGGACTATGGGCGGGCAGCCGGGTGCACCTGGGCATTTCCAACCGGCAGATGATGCGGCTCATCGGCGGCCTGCTGCTGGTGAGCGGCGGCAGCCTGCTGTGGAAGGCCTGGCACTAGCCCCGGGGATGATGCCGCGCGTGCAGGGCCTTCAGCCGTTCCCGGGCCACGTGGGTGTAGATCTGGGTG
>JBBINK010000260.1:0-2077 GCA_037443925.1 Betaproteobacteria bacterium | reverse complement strand
CGATCCCCATGCTCGCTCCCATCGAACACCGCATCGCCCAGGAACTTTCCGTGCAACCCCAGCAGGTCGCGGCCGCGGTCGCCCTGCTCGACCAGGGCGCCACCGTTCCCTTCATCGCGCGCTACCGCAAGGAAGTCACCGGCGGCCTGAGTGACACGCAGCTGCGCCTGCTGGAGGAGCGGCTGCTCTATCTGCGCGAACTGGAGGAACGGCGAAAGGCCATCCTCGCCAGCATCGAGGAACAGGGCAAGCTCACCCCCGAGCTGCGTGCCGAGATCGAGCAGGCGGAGACCAAGCAGCGTCTGGAGGATCTGTATCTTCCCTACCGGCCGAAGCGCCGCACCAAGGCGCAAATCGCCCGGGAAGCGGGCCTCGAGCCCGTGGCCGATGTGCTCCTCGCCGATCCCATGCAGGTGCCGGAGGAGGTGGCGCAGCGCTACCTCAATCCGGAGGCGGGCTTTGCGGATGTGAAGAGCGTGCTGGACGGCGCGCGGCAGATCCTCATGGAACGCTTCGCGGAGGATGCCGGGCTTCTGGGCACACTGCGCGCCCATCTCGAGGCCCATGGCGTGATCAGGGCCAAGGTGGTGGAGGGCAAGGAGGCCGAGGGCGCCAAGTTCCGCGACTATTTCGATTACGCGGAGGCGCTGGCCCAGGTGCCCTCGCACCGGGCGCTGGCGCTGTTTCGCGGGCGCAACGAAGGGGTGCTGCAGCTTGCGCTGGTGCTCGATTCCGAGCTCGAGGACAAGCCGCGCGGCGCCGAACCCCATGCCTGCGAATCCCGCATCGCCACCCACTTCGGTATTCGTGACGAGGGGCGCCCCGCCGACCGGTGGCTGCTGGAGACGGTGCGCTGGGCGTGGAAGGTGAAGATCTCCCTGCATCTGGAACTCGAGCTCATGAATGCCCTGCGCGAGCGCGCCGAGGAGGAGGCCATTCGCGTGTTCGCCTCCAATCTCAAGGATCTGCTGCTGGCGGCGCCGGCCGGGCCGCGCCCCACCCTCGGCCTGGACCCCGGCTTGCGCACCGGCGTCAAGGTGGCGGCGGTGGACGCCACGGGCAAGCTGCTGGAGACCGCCACCATCTATCCCCACGAACCGCGCCGCGACTGGGAAGGGGCCATCCACACCCTGGCGGACATGGCCCGACGCCATGGCATCGAGCTCGTGGCCATCGGCAACGGCACGGCCTCGCGCGAGACGGACAGGCTCGTGGCCGAGCTGATCCGCCGCCATCCCGAGCTGGGGCTGGCCAAGGTGGTGGTGTCCGAGGCCGGCGCCTCGGTGTACTCCGCCTCGGAACTGGCGGCGCGGGAGTTTCCCGAGCTGGACGTCTCCCTCCGGGGCGCCGTGTCCATCGCGCGGCGGCTCCAGGACCCGCTGGCCGAGCTGGTGAAGATCGACCCCAAGTCCATCGGCGTGGGCCAGTATCAGCACGACGTATCCCAGAGCAAACTCGCGCGCGCCCTGGATGCGGTGGTGGAGGATTGCGTCAATGCGGTGGGCGTGGATCTCAACACCGCTTCCGTCCCCCTGCTCGCCCGCATCTCCGGCCTCAATCAGAGCCTGGCCGCCCACATCGTCGCCTGGCGTGACGCCAACGGCGCCTTCCGCAGCCGGGAGGACCTGAAGCACGTGCCGCGCCTGGGGGAGAAGACCTTCGAGCAGGCCGCAGGCTTCCTGCGCATCATGAAGGGAGACAATCCCCTCGATGCCTCGGCCGTGCATCCCGAGGCCTATCCCGTGGTGGAGCGCATCCTGGCCGACATCGGCAAGGGCATCCGCGAGGTGCTGGGCAACGCCCGGCTGCTGCAGGGATTGTCGCCCGCCCGCTACACCGATGAGCGCTTCGGTCTGCCGACGGTGCGGGACATCCTGCGGGAGCTGGAAAAACCGGGCCGCGACCCCCGACCCGAGTTCAGGACCGCCCATTTCCGCGAGGGCGTGGAAGCGCTCACCGATCTGCAGCCCGGCATGATTCTGGAGGGCGTGGTGACCAACGTCACCAACTTCGGCGCCTTCGTCGATGTGGGCGTGCACCAGGACGGGCTGGTGCACGTGTCCGCCCTGGCCGACCG
>JBBINK010000259.1:0-2104 GCA_037443925.1 Betaproteobacteria bacterium | reverse complement strand
CATGACCCCGTCAAATACGCCGCTTGATTCAAGTTTATCTTGGCCGGATCAATACGGTTCCCACTTCGCGGAAATCGGGCAGGAGGCGAGTCAGGTCCGCTCCATCCTCGCCGATGCGATCGACAAGCTCCTCAGCAGTTTCACCGGCCTCGAGGCCTCGACACGGCGTCAGCAGGAGCTCGCCCTCGCCCTGGTGACACACCATCAGGGTGGCCGAGACGACCAGGTGGATTTCGAGGATTTCGTCCGGGAGATCTCGGACACGCTGGCGATCTTCGTGGAAAACACCGTGGATACCAGCAAGGTCGGGATGCATCTGGTCAGCATGATGGACGACATCGTGGGGCGTGTGGAATCCATCGTCGGCGTGCTGGGAGAGCTGGAGGCGATCGCCAAGCAGACCAACCTGCTCGCCCTCAATGCCGCCATCGAAGCCGCGCGCGCCGGTGAGGCCGGTCGAGGCTTCGCCGTGGTGGCAGACGAAGTGCGCAACCTCTCCCTGCGCTCCACCCACTTCAGCGACCAGATCCGTGGACACATGCACGGGGTGCGCGAATCCGTGCACGAGGCGGAACGGGCCATCAACTCCATGGCGTCCAAGGACATGCAGGTGGCGCTCACCTCGAAACAGCGCGTGGACGACATGCTGAAGAACCTGCAGGTCATCAACCGCGAGATGGCCGTCGTCGCAGGCGAGCTGCGCGACCTTTCCGCCGAAGTGGAACAGAACGTGCAGCGCGCCGTGACCTCGCTCCAGTTCCAGGACCTCGCCAACCAGATCCTCGCCCGGGTCGAGGCGCAGGCCGCGGCCTCGGGGACGACGCTCACCGAGCTTGCCACCGTGAGCAGCCAGGCCCAGGCACAAGACCCGGATCCCAAGGGGTTCGACCGCTACCTGGACGACTGCCGCGGCATCGTGGCCAAGGCCGAAGCGAGCGCCCCGGGCACGAGTCCGGTGCGGCAGCGGGAGATGGCGGCAGGCGAGGTCGAACTTTTCTGACCATTGATCCACCGGAAAGGATACGCCCATGGCAAAAGCAATTCTGGCCGTCGATGACTCCCCTTCCATCCGCCAGATGGTGGCGTTCACGCTCAAAGGCGCGGGCTACGAGGTGGTCGAAGCAGTGGATGGACAGGACGGACTCAACAAAGCCAAGACCAAGACCTTCCAGCTGGTCCTGACCGACCAGAACATGCCCCAGATGGATGGCCTGACCCTGATCCGTTCGCTGCGCGCCCTGCCCCAATACAAGACCGTCCCCATCCTGGTGCTCACCACCGAAGCGGGCGAGGCGATGAAAACCCAGGGCAAGGCAGCCGGCGCGACCGGCTGGCTGGTCAAACCCTTCGATCCCCAGAAACTCATGGAAGTGGTCAAGAAAGTCATCGGCTGAAGCCGCGGAGGTCGCCATGTCCATCGACATGAGTCAGTTCTACCAGGTGTTCTTCGAGGAGGCCGCGGAGCATCTGGCCGCCATGGAGAACCTGCTGCTGGGACTCGATCTCCAATCGCCCGATCCAGACGCCCTCAATGCGATCTTCCGGGCGGCCCATTCCATCAAGGGGGGTGCGGGCACGTTCGGCTTCACCGACATGACCGAGGTGACCCACATCCTGGAAACCCTCCTGGACCGCATTCGCAAAAACGAACTCCCCCTGCGGGAGGACATGGTGGATGCGTTCCTGCGCGCCGGCGATGTTCTGAAAAGCCAGCTTGCATTCCACCGCGAAGGCACGCCCATGGACGAAGCGGAAGTCGGCCGCATCTGCGCCGTGCTGGAGCGGCTGGCCGAGGGCCAGCCGCCCGTTGCCGACCGCGCCTTGCCGCAGGAGCAAGCCTACCGGCACCGCTATCGTCTGGTGTTCCGGCGCGTCGCCCGGAAGAAACTCGATCTGCTGCTGGAAGAGCTGCGACGCCAGGGACGGGTGGCCGTGCATGACCCCCTGCCTGGCACCACCCTGGTCGTCGATCTGGAATCCGACCTCGACGAGGCCGCACTCTGGGAGCTGCTGGAGTTCGTCGTCAGCCGACGGCAGGTCCAGCTGTCACGACTCGACGCCACGGAAACCCCACGGGCCGGGTCGGAGGACTTTGGCTTCTTCG
>JBBINK010000258.1:0-2112 GCA_037443925.1 Betaproteobacteria bacterium | reverse complement strand
ACGTCCATGACGACCCGTTCTTCCTGCCGGGCCTGTGCGACATCACCGCCCACGTGGAATTCACCGCCCTCGCCGAAGCGGGCGCCGAGGTCGGGCTCGATGTCGTGGCCTTCACCACCCAGGCCCACTTCCTCCTCGACTGTGGGCTCACCGAACTGCTGAGCGCCAACGGCACCGAGGACGCCCTGCACTATCTGCCCCTGGCCAACGAGGCCCAGCGGCTGCTCTCCCCCGCGGAAATGGGCGAGCTGTTCAAGGTCCTGGCCCTGGGCCGGGGGCTTGCCCGGGCGCCGCGGGGTCTGCGCGGAGTGGACCAGCGCCATCGGCTGTGACGCGCCCGCGGGCCGGCTTCGCCCCTCACTCTTCCGCGACCAGCCGCGACAGGATGGCCAGCGCTTCGTCCACCAGCTCCCCGGCCTTGGCCTGCGGATACACGGCGTAGGCCGGGGGGCGAAACGGGGCGCCCCTTTCACCGGATGCAGCCGCCCCGCCCGCACCCAGGGCGCGGCCATGCGCCAGGGCAGATACGCGCTGCCGCCTTCGGTGAGCATGAGCTGCACCGCCAGCCAGCCCACGTTCACCACCCGCGGGGGCGCTTCCCGCTCGGGGAAGGCCGCCGCCTCCTGCTGGTCGAAGCCGGGCCCCCAGCGCACGTGGATGTACTCCGCGCCCGCCCGGCGTCGTGGCCGATCGGAGACCAGCACCAGCGTCTCGTCGAACAAATGCCGCACCACCAGGCCCGGACTCTGGGTGGGTGTGTACATCAGCCCCAGGTCCAGGCTGCCTTCCGTGAGCCGGCCCATCAGATCCGCCTCGAAGCCGATCTCGGCCTCCACCGCCACGTCGCGATGGGCCCGGCGGAAACGGGCCAGCCACAGGGGCAGCAGACTCTCCCACAGGGCGATGCGGGCGCCCACCCGCAGCGTGGCACGGTAGCGCGAAGGCAGTCCCACTTCGCGCCACGCCTGCTCCACCACGCGCAGCAGACGCTGGGCGTGGGGCAGGAAGCGCCTGCCGGCGAGGGTGAGGCCGGCACCGCCCCGATGGCGCTCGAACAGGCGCACGCCCAGGGCGGCCTCGAGATTGCGCACGCGGGCGCTCACCGTGGACTGGGTGACGTGCAACTGGCGGGCCGCCTCCAGAAAGCTGCCCCGGGCCACGATGGCCAGGAAGGTGCGCACCTGTTCCACGTCCAGGGGCGAGCGTACAGGGGATGGGCGCATGGGTATCGACTTTTTCGATATGAAAGAGCAAATAATATCGCTTGATCGAACCGCCGCCAGCCCCTAAGGTGAACGTCGTGCCCAACCGGCGAGGACACCGCCGGCCCCCTGCGGGGGATCTGGGCGGGAGGCGGCCGCAGCCGCCATCCCCGACGGGTTGTCTTGGCTGAGGCAGCCCGCGTCACGCCACAGGAGAAGCGAAATGAACGATGCTTTGGCCGTTGCCCGCGACGCGGAAGGCTATCTGCTGAATCCCGAGGACTGGGACGAGGACGTGGCCGAGGAACTGGCTCGCGCCGAGGGGCTGAGCCTGACCCCGGACCACTGGGAGATCCTGCGCTTCATGCGCAGCTACTGGGCGGAGCACCAGGTCGCCCCCGACGTGCGCCACGTCCAGGCCTTCCTGGCAGAGCAGCGGGGGATGGACCGCAAGACCGCCAAGGAACACCTCTACCGCCTGTTCCCCTACGGCTACGTCAAGCAGGCCTGCAAGCTGGCAGGCATGATCAAACCCCGCGCCTGGAGCACCGGCTGAATCCCGGCGCGGGAATGCCCGCGGCCGCGGCCATCACAACGGCGATCAGCCCTTGAGCTCCTCCAGCAGGCTGGCCAGATCGTCGGCATGCTCTTCCTCCATGGCGAGGATGCCCTCCAGCATGCGACGGGTGGTGGGATCCTTGTCGCCGATGTAGCGGATCATCTCGCCATAGCTGTCGATGGCGATGCGCTCGGCCACCAGGTCTTCCTTGATCATGTCCACGAGGTTGTCGCCTTCCACGTATTCGGCGTGGCTGCGGGTGAGCAGGCCCTCGGGATTGAAGTTGGGCTCGCCCTTGAGCTGCACGATGCGCGCGGCGATCTGGTCGGCATGCATCTGCTCCTCGTTGGC
>JBBINK010000257.1:0-2178 GCA_037443925.1 Betaproteobacteria bacterium | reverse complement strand
AAACGCGCCTGATCCAGCTGCCCGGCGGGGTGCTGGAATACACCCTGGTGCGCCGGCGGCGGCGCAGCATCGGCCTGAAGGTGGACGCCCGGGGGCTCACGGTGAGCGCGCCCGCGCGGGAGCCCTACCATCACCTGGACCGCGTCATCGTCGAGCGTCACCAGTGGATCCTGGACAAGCTCGCCCAGATGCAGGCCCGCCATCTGCCGCCGCCCCGCTGGACGAGCGGGGAGCGCCTGCCGCTGCTGGGGCGGGCGCTCGAGCTTCACCTGTATCGCACCCACACGCGGGCCGAGCCCATCCCCACGGCCAGTCGGCTGCTGGTGGGGCTGGCCGAACCCGACCAGCCCGAACGGGTGCGGGAGCTGGTGAGCCGCTGGTATCGCCGCGTGGCGGAACGCCATTTCGCCGAGCGCATCGCCGCCCTGGCGCCCCGCCTCGGCGTCGCGCCGCCGCCGTTCAAACTGTCCGAAGCCAGGACGAGCTGGGGCGTGTGCACGCCGGAAGGCCGCCTGCGCCTCTCGTGGCGCCTGATCAAGGCACCGCAGGAGCAGATCGATTACGTCATTGCCCACGAGCTTGCCCATCTGCGCCACATGAACCATTCCCGCGCGTTCTGGCAGACCGTGGAAGCCATCTATCCCGATTGGCGCGCCCAGCGTGAGGCGCTGGAGCGCGACGGGCACCGTTACCACACGTTCTGAGTCAGGAGATCGCCATGCGTCTGTTGCACACCATGATCCGGGTCGGTGACCTGGACCGCTCCATCCGCTTCTATACCGAGGTCCTGGGCATGCAGCTGTTGCGCCGCAAGGATTATCCCGAAGGGAAATTCACCCTGGCGTTCGTGGGCTATGGCGACGAGGCGCACCATACCGTGCTGGAACTCACCTACAACTGGGGGGTCGATCACTACGAACTGGGCACGGGTTTCGGACACATCGCGGTGGAAGTGGACGATGCCTACGCCGCCTGCGAGGCGGTGAAGGCCAAGGGCGGCAAGGTCACCCGCGAGCCCGGGCCGATGAAGCATGGCTCGACCGTGATCGCCTTCGTGGAGGATCCGGACGGCTACAAGATCGAGTTCATCCAGAAAGGCAGCCGCACCGACTGAGGCGGCGGCCCGTCGTCCGGGCTGCCGGCTCTGGCCGATGTCGCGGCATGCGGGCAAGCGGAGCGCAACGATGAGTCGAACGGGCTTGGGTGTGATGGTTCTGGCGGTGGTGCTCGCGCTGCCCCTGTCCTCGATGGCCATGACCCCGGAGGAAGCGGGGCTGGTCGCCCACGCGGCGCAGCGGGGCCATGTCGGCGCCCAGGTGTTGCTGGCGGGCCTGTATCTGCGGGGCGACGGCGGGCTGGCCAAGGATGAGCGGCTTGCCGCGTACTGGTTCGAACAGGCGGCCGAACAGGGCAACACCTACGCCCAGCAGGCCATCGCCGATTGTTACGAGGCCGGGCGCGGCGTCCCGGTCGATCTGCGCCTGGCGGCCGACTGGCGGGAGAAGGCGGCGAACCGGGGCAATGTGCAGGCCCAGATCCAGCTTGCCAAGATGTATCTGGAGGGCCGCGGCGTGGCCAGGGACGCCGCACGGGCGGCCCAATGGCTCGAGCGCGCCGCCGTCGCTGGCAACGGCGAGGCTCAGTATCTGCTGGCCCGCTTGTATCACAGCGGTGACGGGGTGCAACGCGACCGCCAGCTGGCGGGCAATTGGCTCGCGAAAGCGGCCGAGCAGGGCTATCAGGATGCGGTGGAGCTGGTTCACCTGATGGAGAGCGTGGGCTGGGCCATCGAGGAACTGGCTCATCAGGGGCCCGTGGATCCCCGGGACCTGGCCCGGGACGGCGATCCGGACGCCGCGTATCGCCTGGCCATGCGCTACGAGTCGGGCGCCTATGGCGTTCCCCGAGACGAGGCCCAGGCCCTGTACTGGTTCCGGCGGGCGGCGGAAGGCGGCAGCGTGCCGGCGATGAGGGCCCTGGAAGACGTGTACCGGCGTGGCCTGCTCGGGCAGAAGGCCGACGCGGCCCAGGCCGAGGCGTGGCGGGCACGGATCCGGGCGGCCATCGGCCGGTGAGGGCGCCGGCGGGCAGGACCCGGCACGCCGTGCGGGTTGGCGTGGATCAGGGTGGCGAGGGCTCGCGGGCCAGCAGCATGTCGCACACGCCGGCGGGCATGGG
>JBBINK010000256.1:0-2213 GCA_037443925.1 Betaproteobacteria bacterium | reverse complement strand
CACCCGCCGGCATCCGCCCCCGCCAGGCCCCTGGTGAAAGCGGAAGCCGCGCCGCCCTCCACGCCAGCCCACGCGCCCACCGGCTACGTGGTCCAGTTCGGCGTGTTCAGCCGTCCCGAGAACGCTCTGCAGCTGGTGGAGCGCCTGCGGGCGGCGGGCATCGACGCCCAGACCGAGACCCGCGTGATGCTGCCGCCGTTCAAGACCCGCAAGGAGGCGGAAGCAGCGGTCGCCAAGCTCAGGGAAAAGGGGATCAGCGCCGTGGTGGTCGCGCGCTGAGCCGGGGCATCCGCGCCCGCTCGCCCTACGCGCACGCCCCCACGGCCAGCCCATGCGGACGCGGCCTTGGCCGCGCCGGAAAAGGCCAGGCTCAGGCCGCCTCGAGGGGCAGCAGCGCGGGCATCAGCCCCGGCTCCCCCGGCTGCGCCTGCCAGGCACAGTCCACCCCCACGCCGGGAACGGCCACGACCGTCTCGCCCCAGCACAGCAGGGGCAGACGTTCCCGCAGCCAGGGCGGCACGCCGGCCTCCTGCAGCAGCTTCTTGAGGCTGCGCCGCGGGCGGCGGCAGTCGGGACGCAGGCGCTCGCCGCCCCGCCGCAGGCGCAGCTCGAGTGCCTGCCCCCGGATGGCCCCCAGGGCCAGGCCCAGCCCTTCGGCAGGCGTGAACTCCAGCACGCAACCCAGCTCGGGCAGCGCCATGCGGGCTTCGCCCCGCCACGGCCGATGCCAGTCGGGCGGCGGCGCGGGCCGGTCGCTTTCCACCCAGGCCTCGCCCCGGTAACGGCGCAGCACGAAGCCACGCCAGCGCAGCTCGATGCGGGCATCGCCCGCCGCGGACAGGAGCTGGTGGAGCATTTCCTCCAGCCGGGCGGCCTCCGGCATGGGCGCGCCCTGGGCCTGGAAGAACACCCGCAGCAGGTTCTTGCGCCGCGCCGGGGACAGACGGGCCAAGCCCGCCACCGACAGGCGGCCGTCGTGCAGGGTCCGCTGCAGGTCCAGGGCGCCCAGCTCGTCCAGCAGGCTGTCCGCCTCGGCGAGATGCCGGCTGGCGCGCAGGATGGCCTCCGGAAAGCGCGCCTCGATGCGGGGCAGGATCTCGTGACGCAGAAAATTCCGGGTGAGCAGCCGGTCGTCGTTGCTGTCGTCCTCCACCCACCGTAGCCGCCTGCGCTGAGCGTAGGCCAGGATCACCGACCGCGGCACGTCCAGCAGGGGCCGCAGCAGCATCGGGCCACCCGCCTGGCGCACCGCGGGCATGCCCGACAGCCCCCGCACCCCGCTGCCCCGCAGCAGGTTCAGGAGAACCGTTTCCGCCTGATCGTCGAGATGATGGGCAAGCAGCACATAGTCGGCCGGCTGGGCGGTCAGCACCCGGTAGCGGGCCTCGCGGGCGGCCGCTTCCACGCCCAGCTCCCGGATACCGCGCACCCGCCCGGTGGCCACGTGCAGGGGAATGTCCCGGGCCGCGCACAGCTGCGCGCAGAATTCGGCCCGGGGGCTGAGCTGGTGGTTGACGTGGACGGCCGAGAGGGAAAGATCGAGTTCCTGCCGCAACCGGTGCAGCAGATCGAGCAGGACGACGGAATCGACGCCGCCGGACAGGCCCAGGGTGAGCCGCCGTCCCCTTTCCAGATAAACCGTGAGTGCTTGGCGAACGTGGGCGAGCAGGCTACCGGGCGCTGGCTTCTTTGAACTTGCCATAGCTCATGAGCCGTTCGAAGCGCCGCTTGAGCAAGTCGTCCATGGAATGGTCCTGGAGATCGCGCAGGGTTTCCGTGAGCACCTTGCGCATGGACTGCATCATCGCCTCCGGATCGCGATGGGCGCCACCCAGCGGCTCGTTGATGACCCGGTCGATCAGGCCCAGGGTCTTGAGGCGGGCGGCGGTGATGCCCAGGGTCTCGGCCGCTTCCGGGGCCTTCTCCGCGCTCTTCCACAGGATGGAGGCGCAGCCTTCGGGCGAGATCACCGAATACGTGCTGTATTGCAGCATGAGCGTGGCATCGCCCACGCCGATGGCGAGCGCCCCGCCCGAGCCGCCCTCGCCGATGACGGTGCAGATGATGGGGGTGCGCAGGGAAGCCATGACGTAGAGATTGCTGGCGATGGCCTCGCTCTGTCCCCGTTCCTCGGCGTCGATGCCCGGGTAGGCGCCGGGCGTGTCGATGAAGGTGAACAGGGGCAGGTTGAATTTTTCCGCCTGCTTCATCAG
>JBBINK010000255.1:0-2278 GCA_037443925.1 Betaproteobacteria bacterium | reverse complement strand
TCACCGCCAGGCACCCCAACACCCAAGCCCTGCCCCACCACGGAGCAGGGCTTTTTTCATGGGCCGGCGTCCTGGCACGCCACACGGCCCCGTGCATGACGGGGCAACCGCGGTGGCTGTGCTACCATCGGCCCCGGTTCCTGCTCGATGCCGCCATGAACGCGCTCAGTTTCCCGGTCCTGCGCCTGCTGTCCCACGAGGCATTTCGCTCCGGCGAGGAAATCGCCCGCATCCTCGGCGTGTCCCGCGCCAGCGTGTGCAACGCCCTGGCGGGTGTGGCCGACCTGGGCGTGGAGGTCCAGCGCGTCCGCGGTCGGGGCTACCGGCTGGCGCGGCCGCTGGACTGGCTGGACGGGGCGCGGCTGCAGGCCGAGGTAGGTTCGGCCTTTTCCGTGACCGTGCTGGACGTGGTGGATTCCACCAATTCCGCGCTCCTGCGGGGCGCGGCTTCCGGTGCGCCCCATCGCAGCTGTCTGGTGGCTCAGCATCAGACCCAGGGACGGGGGCGTCGCGGCCGCGCCTGGCACAGTGCCCTGGGAGGGAGCCTGACCTTCTCGGTGCTCTGGCGCTTCCAGCAGGGCGTGGCCCAGCTGTCGGGTCTCAGTCTCGCGGTGGGGCTGGCCCTGCACCGTGCCGTCACCGCGGCGGGCCTGGGGGAGGCGACCCTGAAGTGGCCCAACGATCTGCTCCACCGCCACCGCAAGCTGGGGGGGATCCTGGTGGAGCTGCAGGGCGATGCGCTGGGCCCGGCCGTGGCGGTGATCGGCGTGGGGCTCAACGTGCGGCTGGGAGCCGTGAAGGAACGCATCGATCAGGCGGCCACGGACCTGGAGTCGGCGCTGGGCGAGGCACCCAGCCGCCATGGGCTGCTGGTGCGCATCCTGGCTCAGCTGGAGGAGGTGCTCGTGCGCTTCGAGGCCGAGGGTTTCGCTCCGTTCCGGCAGGAATGGGACCAGGCCCACGCCTACCATGGACGCCCGGTGGCGCTGCTGCTGCCTTCGGGCGAACGCCACCAGGGGGTGGTCGAGGGCGTGGCCGACGACGGGGCGCTGTTGCTCGGCGGCCCCGGCGGGGTGCGGCGCTATGCCAGCGGTGAAATCAGTCTGCGGCCGGCCGGAGGCGACCATGCTGCTCGCGGTTGATGCAGGAAACAGCTTCGTGAAGCTCGCCTACCATGACGGCAGCCAGTGGCTGGGAGTGGAGCGCGTCGCCCTGTCGGGGTTCGCCGCGAAGGCGGCGGCCTGGGAAGGGCCGCGGCCGGACGTGGTCTGGGTCTCGGACGTGGCCGGCCCGGCCTTCCGCGATTCCCTGGCAGGACTCGTCCGGAGCTGGGCCTGCCCTGTGCGCTGGGTGCGGCCATCCGAACGCTGCTGCGGCGTCGTCAACGGCTACCGTCGCCCCAGCCAGTTGGGCAGCGACCGCTGGTGCGCGCTGGTGGCCGCCCATCGGCTGGGTGGCGAGGCCAAGGTGGTGGCCAGCGTGGGCACGGCCGTCACCGTGGATGGCCTGACGGCGGACGGTGTCTTCCTGGGCGGGCTGATTCTGCCCGGCATCGCCCTGATGCAGGCGGTGCTGGCCGCTCACACCGCCGGTGTCGGCGAGACCCGGGGCAGCCATGAGGTCTTTCCCCGGGACACGGGCAATGGCGTGTACACAGGGGCCCTGGCCGGGATCGCCGGGGCCGTGGAGCGGGTCGCCGACTGGCTCGCGGAGCGCGCGGGGCGGGCGGAGGTGGTGCTTACCGGCGGTGGCGCCGGCGTGGTGGCGCCCCTCGTGCGCCGGCCCCAGCGGGTGGTGCCCAACCTGGTCCTGGAAGGCTTGCTGTGCATGGCGCGCGAGGAGGGTATGGCGTGAGATTGGTGTTCTTCATCCTGCTTTTGGTCAACGTGGTGGTCCTGGCTTATTTCGTGATGGCGGCCCAACAGGTCAGGATGCCGGCCCATCCGCCCCTGCGGCCGGAAGCCATCCGCCTGGCCGGCGCGCCTTCGGCGGCGGAAGCTTCGCCGCCGAAGGCGGAGCCCGCCTGCCTGGAATGGACGGGGCTTGGCGCCGCGGAGCTGGCCAAGGCGCGCGCGGAGCTGGAAACCCTGGGCCTGGCCGACAAGCTGGTGCTGTCGGGAACCACCGACCATTGGGTGCACATCCCGCCCCTCAAGACCCGCGCGGAGGCCGACAAGAAGCTGGCGGAGCTCAAGAATCTGGGCATCGAGGAGGCCGAAGTGGTGGACGCGGCCCCCTGGCGCTACGCCATCTCCCTGGCGGCCTTTCCCAGCGCAGC
>JBBINK010000254.1:0-2331 GCA_037443925.1 Betaproteobacteria bacterium | reverse complement strand
CACCTCGATGTCCGGCTGGCGATCCAGGATCTCCTTGAGCAGGCTGCGGATCAGGGCCGAGTCGTCGATGATCAGCACGCGAATGGCCATGGCCGTCACCCGAAGAGTTCCACCTCGCCCGCCACCGGCGTCTGCACGATGCGCTGCTTGTACTCCCGCTCGCGGTCGAATACGGTCTCGTTGTGCAGGCTACGCAGTTTCTTCACCAGCACCCGACCCGTGTGGGGAAAGAAATAGACCTTGCGCGGATGGATACCGAGCAGATCCTGGGCCAGCACCGGAATCCGTTCCATTTCCAGATAGTGGAGCACGAACTCGGCGTTGCGGGCGCCGACGTGGGTGCCGCTGAACCCCTTCAGCACGTTTCCCCCGCCAAAGACCTTGGCTTCCAGATTCTGGCGCTTCGCGCCGAGTTTGAGCAGGTGATTGATGAGCACCTCCATGGCGTAGGTGCCATAGCGTGTGGAGGTGCTGAGGGGATTGTCAGGAGCATTGTCGCTGTCGGGCAGCATGAAGTGGTTCATTCCGCCGATCCGGCTGTGACGGTCACGAATGCAGGCCGACACACACGATCCAAGCACGGTGACGATGAGCATGTCCCGCCCCGTGACGTAGTACTCGCCCGGCATGATCTTGGCGGCCTGCATGCCGAAATTGCGGTCGAAATAGAGCGTCGGAGCGAGCGTCTCGGCGTAGGGCGGCTCGGCCATGGTGCCTCACTCAGCTATGGAAAGCATGCCTGCGCGCCTCGGGCGTCAGCTCGTAGACCGTGCGCCCGCGCAGTTTGAACAGGTCGGCTGCGTGGTGGAGGCTCTCGGAATGGCCGGCGAACAACAGGCCATCCGGTGCCATGAGGGGAACGAATTTCTCCAGGATCCGGCGCTGGGTCGGCTTGTCGAAGTAGATCATCACGTTCCGGCAGAAGATGGCGTCGAAGGGTCCGCGCATGGGCCAGCTGGCGTCCAGCAGGTTGATCTGCCGGTAGGTGACCATGCTTTGCAGTTCCGGCTTCACCCGGACCAGCCCTTGCTGACTTCCCTGGCCTTTCAGGAAGTACTTGCGCACCCATTGCTCCGGCAGCTTTTCCACCCGGTCCATGGGATAGATACCCAGGCGCGCCTTTTCCAGGACATGGGTATCCACGTCGGAAGCCAGGATCCGCACATGGGGGGGGATGTCCCCGAACAGCTCGGCCACGGCTATGGCGATGGAATAGGGTTCCTCGCCCGTGGAAGCGGCCGAGGACCAGATGGCGATCCGCGGCCGGTTCATCCTGGGACGCAGGAACTCCTGCAGGATGGGGAAATGGTGTTCCTCGCGGAAGAAGGCCGTGAGGTTGGTGGTCAGCGCATTGATGAAGGCCTCGATTTCCTCGGGATAGCCCTTCTCCAGGTGGGCGAGATAGTCCGCGAAGCTGCGATGACCGGTGGCCCGCAGGCGCCGTGCGAGCCGACTGTAGACCATATCGCGCTTGACGGGTGAGAGGGAGATGCCCGCCAGCTGGTAGATGAGCCTGCGAACCCGCTCGAAATCCTGGTCGGTGAAGACGAATTCCCGGGGGGCATCGCCCTTGGCCGGTGTCGTGGGTGCCGTGGGCAGACTCTTGCCGGTAGCGAAACTCATGACCGTGGCGCACGGAACCGTTTCACGCCGCATCCACGAGCTCGAGCGCCGGGCTCAGCATGAGCGCCTCGATGTCCACCAGGATGATCATGCGGTCATCCACCGTGCCCAGACCACGAATGAAGCGCGTGTCCAGGGACGAGCCCAGTTCCGGTGCCGGGCGGATCTGTTCCGGAGACAGCGTGATGACGTCGGACACCCCATCCACCACGATGCCGACCACGCGCTTGGCCACGTTGAGAATGATCACCACCGTGAACGCATCATAGTCGGCCCGTCCCAGATTGAACTTGATGCGAAGATCGACGATGGGGACGATCACTCCCCGCAGGTTGATCACGCCCTTGATGAACTCGGGCGTGTTCGCGATGCGGGTCACCGCATCGTATCCGCGAATCTCCTGGACCTTCAGGATGTCGATGCCGTACTCCTCGTTGCCGAGCGTGAAGGTGAGGCATTCGAGGCCGGTCGCGGTGAGGGGCTTGTCTTCCGTAGCGTCGTTGACGGGCATATCCATGATCTTGATCTCCTTCAGGCAGCGAGGGCGCCGGCCGGCGCCACCCTGGACATGCGCACCAATGCCGCCACGTCGAGGATGAGCGCAACCCTGCCATCACCCATGATGGTGGCCGCAGAGATGCCGGGCACTTTGCGATATTGATCCGGCCAAGATAAACTTGAATCAAGCGGCGTATTTGACGGGGTCAT
>JBBINK010000253.1:0-2361 GCA_037443925.1 Betaproteobacteria bacterium | reverse complement strand
CTGATCAGATGGGCGCGGCCCACGCCGCTGCGCACGGCCCGGATGGCGCAGGGCAAGCGGGGGACGCCGTGGAAGCTCATGACCAGCCGGTCCGGCCGGCCGTGGTGGGCCCAGTGGGCGCGCACCTTCTGCGCGAGGGCGGCGATGTAGCCCGGATGGTCGTGGAAGTGCTTGACCAGCCGCAGTTCCGGCGGGTTGCGCAGCCGTCTCACCACGGCGGCGACGGCATCGAACACGCTGCCCACGGAGCTCGCCGCATACTGGGGGTAGAGGGGCAGGACCAGCAGGCGGTCACAGCCCGCCGCCTTCATGGCGAGCACGGCCTGCTCCACCGAGGGCTCGCCGTAGCGCATGGCGAAGTCCACCACCATGGGCGTGCGGGTGCGCTCGCCGAGATAGCCCTTGAGCAGGGTCGCCTGCTGGCGCGTATGGATGAGCAGGGGCGATCCCTCCGGGGTCCAGACGCTCGCATACTTGCGGGCGGAGGCACGGGCCCGGGTGGGGAGGATGACGAGGTTGAGGATCGGCCACCACAGCGCCCGGGGGATTTCGATCACCCGCGGGTCCGACAGGAACTGCCTCAGATAGGGGCGCAACGCCTCGGGCGTCGGCGCCGCGGGGGTGCCCAGGTTGACCAGGAGCACGCCCACCCGGGCAACGCTGCCATGCCGCGCGGGCGGCTCGGGAAAGTAGGCCATCAGTGGTAGGACAGCGCGCTGGACAGCAGCTTCGCCGTGATGTCCACGATGGGGATGATGCGGTCGTAGGCCATGCGCGTGGGCCCGATCACCCCCACGGTGCCCACCACCTGGCCGTTCACCTCGTAGGGGGCGGTCACCAGGCTGCATTCGTCCAGGGGCATCAGCCCGGATTCGCCGCCGATGAAGATCTGCACACCCTGGCTGCGCTGGCCCATGGCCAGCAGCTGCATCAGCTCGGTCTTCTGCTCGAAGATGGAGAACAGCCGGCGCAGCCGGTCCATGTTGGAGGAGAGATCGCGCACGTGCAGGAGTTTGCCTTCCCCCGACAGGACGCATTGATCTTCGGTTTCGGCCAGGGCCTCGCTGCCCGCCTCCAGCGCCGCGGTCATGAGGGCCGTCATGTCCTGGCGCAGCTGCCTGAGCTCCTCCTGGATCTCGTGCTTGACCTCGTCCAGGGTGCGGCCGGCGTAGTTCTGGTTGAAGAAGTTGGCGGCTTCGGTGAGCTCGGCGGCGGAATAGGGCTTGTCCGGGATCAGGATCCGGTTCTGGACGTTGCCGTCGGTGGACACCAGGATCATCAGGATCCGCCGTTCGGAAAGGCTCAAAAACTCCAGGTGGCGCACCGCGGTGCTGCGCTTGGGCGCCATGACCACGCCGGCGAACTGCGTCAGGTCGGACAGCAGCCGCGAGGCCGACGCGATGAGGCGGTGGGGCTCGGAGGTATCGAGCTGGTTTTCCAGCGCCTGCACCGCCTGGTCGGGCAAGGGCTGCACGGTGAGCAGGCTGTCCACGAACAGCCGGTAGCCCCGCGGGGTGGGAATGCGCCCCGCCGACGTGTGGGGGCTGGTGACGAAGCCCATCTCCTCCAGATCGGCCATCACATTGCGGATGGTCGCCGGCGACAGGTCCAGCCCGGAGTACCGCGACAGCGTGCGCGAGCCCACCGGCTGGCCTTCGCTGATGTAGCGTTCGACCAGGGTCTTGAGCAGCACGAGGGATCGCTTGTCGAGCATGGCAGCCATTCTACTGATTCCTGGCCCGTTGGGGAGTTCCGGCTCGGCGGTCGCCACCGGGCCGACGGACAAGCCAGCGGGCCACGGCTATAATTTCGGCATCATGCGTTTTCCTTTCAAGACCGCCGCCCTGGTGGGCAAATACAACAGCAAGGAAATCGGCAGCGCCCTGCTGCGGCTGGCGGAACATCTGCGTGAGCGGGGATTGCGCGTGCTCATCGCCACCCAGACCGCCGAGCGGATCGGCATCGCCGGATTCGAGACCGCCACCCTGGCGGAGATCGGCCAGGTGGCGGACCTGGCGGTGGTGTTCGGGGGCGACGGCACCATGCTGTCCATCGCCCGCAACCTCGCCTCCTACGACGTCTCGGTGGTCGGCGTCAACCAGGGCCGTCTGGGGTTTTTGACCGACGTCTCCCTCGACACCATGATCGAGACCCTGGATGAGATGCTGACCGGGGAATTCGTGGTGGAAGACCGCTTCCTCCTGGATGCGATGATCCTGCGGGACGGCCAGGTGCTGCACCAGGCCCGTGCCTTCAACGACGTGGTGGTGGCCAAGGGCGCGGCGGGCCGGCTGATCGAGCTGGAGGTGTTCATCGACGGTCAGTTCGTCTACAGCCAGCGCTCCGACGGCCTGGTGATCG
>JBBINK010000252.1:0-2375 GCA_037443925.1 Betaproteobacteria bacterium | reverse complement strand
CGACCCTGCAGTATCTCGTGAAGCTGGGCGCGAGGCGCTGGGTGCCGCCGCTGGACCAGATCGGACCCGCCGATCCCGATGTTGACGATGTCGGTGATGCGCTTGCCCGTATAGCCCCGCCAGCCGCCGCCGCGCACCTGTTCGCAGAACTCGCGCATGTGGGCGAGCACCCGGTTCACCCGTGGCATGACGTCATGGCCATCCACCACGATGGGTCGGTTGCTGCGGTTCCTGAGGGCCACGTGGAGGACCGCGCGGCCTTCGGTGAAGTTGATCTTCTCCCCATTGAACATGCGCCCGGCCAGCTCCATCACGCCCTGCTGCCGCGCCAGCTCCACCAGCAGCACCATGGTCTGCTCGGTGATGATGTTCTTGGAGTAATCCAGCAGCAGGTCGCCAAGACGCAGGGAAAAGCGCTCGAAGCGCCGCGGATCCTGCGCGAACAGGTCGCGCATGTGGACGCCGGCCATCTCCCGCTGGTGCGCCTTGAGGGCCCGCCATGCCGGGCTGCGCGTGAGTGCGCTCATTTCAACCCTCCCGTTTCAGGATGATGCCCGCAAGGGGCGGCAGGGTAATCCGCAGCGAGTGGGGATAGCCCATCCACTCGCCATCCTCGGCGCGCAGGCCATGGCCGTTGCCGGTGTTGCTGCCGCCGTAGAACATGGAATCGCTGTTGAAGATCTCGCCATAGTAGCCGGGCTGGGGTACGCCGATGCGGTAGCCGGTGCGGGGCACCGGCGTGAAGTTGAGGGCGATGACGAGGAACTCGCCATTGCGCGCCCGGCGCACATAGCTCAGGGTGGACTGGTCGGCGTCATGGCAGTCAATCCACTGGAAGCCGTCATGGGCGAAATCCAGCTCGTGCAGCGCCGGCTGGTCGCGATACAGGCGATTGAGGTCGCGCAGGCAAAGCTGCACGCCCTGGTGCCAATGGATGCCCAGCAGGTGCCAGTCCAGTTCCCCGCGCACGTCCCATTCCCGCCCCTGGCCGAACTCGTTGCCCATGAAGTTCAGTTTCTTGCCGGGGTAGGTCAGCTGGTAGGTGAACAGCAGGCGCAGATTGGCGAACTTCTGCCAGGCATCGCCGGGCATCTTGTCCAAAAGCGAGCGCTTGCCGTGCACCACCTCATCGTGGGAGAAGGGCAGCACGAAGTTCTCGGTATAGGAATAGAGCTGGCCGAAGGTGAGCTGGTTGTGGTGATAGCGGCGATGCACCGGGTCGTGGGCGAAGTAGCTCAGGGTGTCGTTCATCCAGCCCATGTTCCACTTCATGGAGAAGCCAAGGCCACCCAGGTACACGGGACGCGACACCATGGGCCAGGCCGTGGATTCCTCGGCGAAGGTGAGCGCGCCCGGAAACTCCTGGTGCACCATCACGTTCATGTCGCGCAGGAAATCGATCGCCTCCAGGTTCTCCCGCCCGCCGAAGCGGTTGGGCAGCCATTCGCCGGGCTTGCGCGAGTAGTCCAGGTAGAGCATGGACGCCACCGCATCCACCCGGAGCCCGTCCAGGTGGAACTCCGACAGCCAGTAGTGGGCGGAGGACAACAGGAAGCTCCTCACCTCGTGCCGACCGTAGTTGAAGATCAGCGTGCCCCAGTCCTGGTGCATGCCCAGGCGCGGATCCTCGTGCTCGTAGAGCGCGGTGCCGTCGAAGCGGGCCAACGCCCAGTCGTCCCTGGGGAAATGGGCGGGCACCCAGTCCAGGATCACGCCGATGCCCGCCTGGTGGCAGCAATCCACGAAGGCGCGGAAATCATCGGCGCTGCCATAGCGGGCGGTGGGTGCGAAATAACCGGTGGTCTGATACCCCCAGGATTCGTCCAGGGGATGTTCCGACAGGGGCAGGAGCTCCACGTGGGTGAAACCCATCTCCTTCACGTAGGGCACCAGCTGTTCGGCCAGCTCGCGGTAATTGGGGAAGCTGCCGTCGGGCTTGCGCCGCCATGAGCCCGCGTGGAGTTCGTAGATGTTCATCGGGGCATGGAGCCAGTCGCGCCGGGCCCGTTCCGCCATCCAGGCTTCGTCGCCCCAGGCGTGCGCCGGGGGCGCGGACACGCGCGCGGCCGTGCCCGGCCGCAGTTCCATGGCCTGGGCGTAGGGGTCGGTCTTGAGCAGGACGCTGCCGCTGTGCCGGTTGCGGATTTCGAACTTGTAGGGTGTGCCGGGGCCCAGCCCGGGTATGAACAGCTGCCAGACGCCGCTTCCGCCCAGCACGCGCATGGGATGCACGCGGCCATCCCAGCGGTTGAAGTCGCCCACCACGCTCACCCGCTCGGCATTGGGCGCCCAAACCACGAAATTCACCCCCCGCACGCCCTGCACGTCCATGACATGGCTGCCCAGGGTCCGGTAGGCCTGCAGCAGGCGGCCCT
>JBBINK010000251.1:0-2392 GCA_037443925.1 Betaproteobacteria bacterium | reverse complement strand
GCTGTTGGAGCCCTCGACTAATGCTAACCAAAAACCCCCGGCTTGGGAAGCGGCCCGGCCCTTTTGCCCTGGCCTGCCGACGCGGCTACAATCCGGGTTTGTCTCCCGCATCACGAGGCCCACGCCATGACCTACGTCGTCTGCGAACCCTGCATCCGCTGCAAGTACACGGCCTGCGTGGACGTCTGCCCGGTGGATTGTTTCCACGAGGGGCCGAACTTCCTGGTCATCGACCCCGAAGAGTGCATCGATTGCACCCTCTGCGTCGCCGAGTGCCCGGTGGAGGCAATCTATGCCGAAGACGACGTGCCCGAGGACCAGCGCGACTTCATCGCCCTCAACGCGGAGCTCGCCAAGGTGTGGAAGGTGATCGTGGAGCGCAAGGATCCCCTGCCCGACGCGGACGAATGGGCCAAGGTGAAGAACAAGCGCGATCAGCTCATCCGCTGACACGCGGGCTCGCGACGCCCCGAAGCCTTCCCCGCCGGGCCGCGTGACTGCCGGGATCCTTTCCCCCCTGATCGAACCCATTTCGGCGGAAGACCCGCTGGAGGACGCGGCGCGCCGCCTGGTGGCCCGGCATGCAGCGGAGCTGCCGGATCTCAGCCACCTGGTCGTGCTCCTGCCCAGCCTGCACGCGGCCGCCCCCCTGGCGCGGGCCCTGGCCGCCGCGGCGGGCCACCCGACCCTGCTGCCGCCCCGTTTCACCACCCTGCCCCAATGGGCGGCGGAAATGCCGCTGGACCGGCCCCTGGTGCCCGAGGTGACACGACGGGCCCTGATCTATGGCGCCTTGAGGGAGCGCGGCTGGTTCCGCGAGGAAGACCGCTGGGGACTGGCGCAGGAGCTCGCCCAGCTGTTCGATGCCCTCACCCTGTACCGGGTGAACCTGCCGGAGAATCCGGACGATTTCGCGCAACGCCTGGCCGAGGCCTATGGCGCCCAGCCGGGGACGTCGCTCCGGTTCGAGGCGAGGCTGGTGCAGGAGCTGTGGCAGGCCATGCATCGGGTGCTCGCGGGGCAGCTGGACCAAGCGGCGGCCTACGTGCGGCGGCTGGCCACCCTGGCGCAGCAGGCCAGCCGGCCCCTGTACGCCATCGGCCTGACCGAGCTGTTTCCGGTGGAGGCCGAATGTCTGGCCGCCTACGCCCGGCGCCAGCCGGTGTGCCTGTTCCTCCCCCGGGCGCTCGATCCCGGGGGCGGTGCGGTGGCCCGCGTGCTGTTTGGCGCCTGGTGCGCCCAGGGCAAGCCCCTGGACGAGCGGGCGCAAGCCCTGGCCCGCGCGCTGCCCGCCAGCCCCCTTGCGGGACGCGTGCGGCTCGCGGGCGGCGCCACCCTGGAAGAGACGGTCCGGCTGGCCGATCTGGCGGTGCGGCGCTGGCTGGCCGAGGGCAAGCGCGAGATTGCCATCGTCGCCCAGAACCGGCTGGCCGCGCGCCGGCTGCGCGCCCTGCTGGAACGGAGCGGGGTGCTGGTGGCGGACGAGACCGGCTGGACCCTGTCCACCGCCGCCGCCTCCAGCGTGGTGATGCGCTGGCTGGACCTGCTGTCCGGGGATTTCCATCACCGGGAACTCCTGGATTTCCTCAAATCGCCCCTGGTGTTCGCGGACCTGGAAGCCGGCCCGCGGCGAGAAGCCGTCTACCAGCTGGAGCAGCTGATCCGGCGGCGCAATCTCGTCTCCCGGCTCAGCCATTACCAGGCCGCGGCACGCGAGGAGGCCGTGGGGAGCCTTGCCATCCTCGATCGCCTGGCCCAGGCGCGGCAGCGGTGGCCCCGGCAGCCCCAGCCCCTTGGACGCTGGTTCCAGGCCCTCACGGGCACCCTGGACGCCCTGGGCATCACCCCCGCCCTGGAAAGCGACCTGGCCGGTGCCCAGCTCCTCGCGCTGCTGCGCCGCCTGGGGGAGGAGGCGGAAGCCGCCCCAGGCCGCTTCGAGTTCGCCGAATGGCGACGGCTGCTGGACCAGGCGCTGGAAGCGGAAACCTTCCGCGACACGAGCATCGACAGCCCGGTGGTCTTCACCCATCTGGCCGCCACGCGGCTGCGCCGCTTCGAGGGCGTCATCCTGCTGGGCTGCGGCGCCGGGGAACTGCCGGCTGCCGAGGAAGGCGGCCGCTTCTTCAACCAGGCGGTGCGTGCCGAGCTGGGCCTGCCCACCCGCGCCCAGGACATGGCCCGCCAGCGTGCCGACCTGGCCGCCCTGCTGTGCGCCAGCGAACACACGCTGGCCCTCTGGCAGAACCGCCTGGCGGGCGAGGAACGCCTGGCGAGCCCCTGGCTCGATCTGCTGTCCACCCTCCACGAGCGTGCCTGGGGGACGGGCCTGATGGTCACGGAGCCGGGCGCGCCGTCCGGGGCGTCCGACGGTGCGGGAGGCACGCCGCGCCCG
>JBBINK010000250.1:0-2396 GCA_037443925.1 Betaproteobacteria bacterium | reverse complement strand
CGTGTAGGCCACGGCGCGCTGGTAGTCGAGACCGAACCAGCGCACCAGCCACAGGGTCAGGAACAGCCCCGTGCCCGAGGTGACCGAGCCATTGAGGAAGCCGATGCCCATCAGCCCCAGGACGCCCGCCGCCAGGCCCTTGCCCTCGCGGTTGCGCGGGCTGAGCACCAGGCCCAGGCGCGGCCGGAGCGCGGAGTACAACCCCAGTCCCATGGTGAGCAGCCCCAGGGCGACGAGGGCAACCCGCTCCGGCACGTGCAGGATGGTGCCCGCGCCCAGCGCCACCCCCGGCAGCCCGGCACCCAGGATGATCAGGGAAAAGCGCCGCTCCAGGCCTCCCTCCCGTAGATGACGCAGGCTGGCGCCCAGGCCGAGGGCCACGCTCGCCACCTTGTGGGTGGCCAGGGCCACGCCGAAGGGCAGCCCGAGGAAGATCAGCAGAGGAAACTGGATGAGGCCGGCGCCGCCACCGGACAGGGCGGAGAACCAGTTGGCCACGAAGGAGGCGAGGAACAGGACGACATGGTCGATGAGCGCCATGGCGCCGGCTCAGCCTGTCCGACCGGTCACCCCGTGTGTGGCGGGGAGCTTTGCGTAGAACAGGTTGAGACCCTCCTCGGCGATGCGTCGCAGAAGACGCATGGCATCGTCCTCGGAAGTGACGAAGCCCACCTCCACCGGCACGTCGCCAGCGAGCTCGAAGAAGGTCTCCTCGTGCATGACCCCATGCCGCCCGTAGCCGGCGATGGCGCGGAACGCCGAACCACCGGGGATGCCCAGCCTGTGCGCTTCCTCCAGCAACCATTCGTACAACAGTCTGCCACGATGGCGCTGCGACTCCTCCGTATAGATCTTGAGAAACACGTCGGCCATGGAATCACCCCTTGAGGAATTTGAAGGTCCAGATGCCCAGCGCCGTGAGGCTGAGGGAGCCGAAGAGATGCACGGCGGCGGTGAGGAAGGCCCAGCCCAGTTGTTCCCGCAGGATCAGGGTCACCACCTCCGCGGAGAACGTGGAAAACGTGGTCAGGCCGCCGAGAAAACCGGTGATGGCGAACAGCCGCCATTCCGGCGGCAGGCCGGCGTGATGGCCGAAGAAGCCGACCGCCAGCCCGACCAGGTAGCCCCCGAGCAGATTGGCGGCAAGCGTGCCGAACGGCAGGATCGGAAACACCGGATTGAGCCAGGCGCCCAGCCCCCAGCGCAGCCAGGCGCCCAGCGCGGCTCCGGCCGCCACCGCGAGCAACCCGTAAACGTTCATCGGCAGCCTCTTCTGGGACAAAGGCGTAAGGATAACCCAAGCCCCTGCTTCAGCGGATGAGCGCGAGCCATCCTGCCAGCGCCAGCAGCGTGGCCAGCAGCACCGGCAGGGTCAGGATCAGCCCCGCCCGGCAATAGGCCCACCAGCCGATGCGAATGCCACGCTGGGCGAGGACGTGCAGCCACAGCAGGGTGGCGAGACTGCCGATGGGCGTCATTTTCGGGCCGAGATTGCAGCCCACCACGTTGGCGTAGATCATGGCCTCACGCACGGGGGGCCCCAGCTGGGCCTCGGCGATGGCCAGGCTGCCCACCAGCACCGTGGGCAGGTTGTTCATCACGGCCGACAGGAAACCGAACAGAAAGCCGGCGCCCAGGGTCGCCGCCACACTGCCCTGTGCCGCCAGCCACTCCAGCACGCGGGCGATTTCGGCGGTCAGCCCCTCATTGCGCAGGCCAAACACCACCAGATACATGCCCAGGGAGAAGATCACCACCTGCCAGGGCGCCTCGCGAACCAGGGTCCACAGGGGAATCACGGCCTTGGGCTGACGCCGCAGGACATGTTCCCGCCCCGCGGCCAGAGCCAGGGCCAGCGCCCCGCAGCCCGTGATCAGCGAGGTGGGCAGCCCCCAGCCATGGGAGAACAGGTAACCCAGCAGCAGGCCGCCCAGGACCCCCCAGCCGGCGAGGAACACGAAGCGGTCGCGGATGGCCGTGCCCGGCTCGGCGAGCGCGGCCGGCTCGAAGCGGACCGGCACGTCGCGATGGAACATCACCACCAGCACCCCGAGGCTGGCCAGCACGGCAACCCCATTCACGACCACCATGACCTGGGCGTAGTCCGCGAAGGACAGGCCGAAGTAGTTGGCGACCACGATGTTGGTGAGGTTGGAGATCTTGAAGGGCAGGCTCGCCGCATCGGAGACGAAGCCGGTGGCCAGCACGAAGGCCAGCATGGTGCGCGGAGAAAAACGCAGCGCGTGGAGGATCTCCACCACGAGGGGCGTGAGGATCAACACCGCGCCATCGTTGGCCAGGACGGCGGCCACTGCCGCCGTGAGCAGGATGAGCGCCAGAAACAACCCCCGCCCCCGGCCGCCGGCCCAGCGCGCGACCTTCAGCGCGGCCCATTC
>JBBINK010000249.1:0-2400 GCA_037443925.1 Betaproteobacteria bacterium | reverse complement strand
CAGCCGTGCTCGCCGCCGCCTTCCTGGCCCCCGTGGGGCAGCTGACCGTCTGGGCCTGGGCCGTGGCCGCCGACGATCTGGATGGCCGCTACCTGGGCTATCTCGGCCGATCGCTGCTGCTTGGCGGCCTCGCGGCGATACTCATCGCCACCTGCGCCCTGCTGCTGGCCTATGCCCGCCGGCGGCACCCCGACACGGCCATGACCCTCATGGTACGGGTGGCCACCCTCGGCTATGCCGTGCCCGGAGCGGTCCTGGCCATCGGCATCTATCTGCCCATCGCCTGGTTCGACAACGCCTACATCGCCCTGATGCGGGCATGGGCGGACATCGAGACCGGCCCGCTGCTGTCGGGAACGCTGCTCGCCATGGTGTCCGCCTACCTGGTGCGCTTTCTGGCGGTGGCCCACGAACCGCTGTCGGCCGCCCTGCAGCGCATCACGCCCAACATGGACGAGGCGGCGCGCAGCTTCGGCCTGAACGCGCGCCAGGTGCTGGCACGGGTGCACGTGCCCATGCTGCGCGGTGGCATGCTGAGCGCGATGATGCTGGTGTTCGTGGATGTGATGAAGGAAATGCCCATTACCCTCATGACCCGCCCCTTCGGCTGGGACACCCTCGCGACCCGCATTTTCGAGATGACCTCGGAAGGCGAATGGGAGCGCGCCGCCCTGCCCGCCGTGGCGCTGCTGCTGGCCGGTCTGATTCCGGTGATCCTGCTCACCCGCCAGGCGGAGCGTTGACCATGGCCGCACTGCTGGAACTGAAGGACGTCGGCAAAACCTTCGGCACCACGCCGGTGGTGCACAGCCTGTCGTTCCGCCTGGAACAGGGCGCCATCGGCTGCCTGCTGGGGCCGAGCGGGTGTGGCAAGACCACCGTGTTGCGCCTGGTGGCGGGCTTCGAGGCGGTTTCCACGGGCGAGATCCTGATCGACGGCAACGTCGTGAGCGCCCCAGGCCAGACCCTGCCTCCCGAGCGGCGCCAGGTGGGCATGGTGTTCCAGGACTACGCCCTGTTTCCCCACCTCACGGTGGAGAAGAACATCGCCTTCGGCCTGCACCGCTGGCCGCCGGACGCGAGGGCCAGCCGCGTGCGCGAGCTGCTGGAACTGGTGGGGTTGAAGGACCACGCGCGGCTGTATCCCCACCAGCTCTCCGGCGGCCAGCAGCAGCGGGTGGCCCTGGCCCGGGCACTTGCGCCCAAACCCGAGCTGCTGTTGCTGGACGAACCCTTCTCCAACCTGGACGTGGAACTGCGCGAGCGCCTCGGTCTGGAGCTGCGCCAGATCCTCAAGCACGAGAACATGACCGCCATCCTGGTCACCCACGATCAGCAGGAGGCCTTTGCCATGGCGGACGAGATCGGCGTCATGCACGAGGGCCGAATCCAGCAGTGGGACGACGCCTACCGGCTCTACCACCAGCCTGCCAACCGCTTCGTGGCCGATTTCATCGGGCAGGGCGTGTTCCTGCCGGGCACGGTGCTCAATTCGCACCAGATCGAGATCGAGCTGGGCATCCTCGACGGCTCCTTTCCGCCGGAGTGCAGCCGCGGTTGCCCGGTGGACGTGTTGATCCGGCCCGACGACATCGTCCACGACGATGCCAGCCCCCTCCTCGGCGAGGTGGTGCACAAGGCGTTCCGGGGTGCGAGCATTCTCTACACGCTGCGCCTGCCCAGCGGGGGCACCGCCCTTTCCCTGGTGCCCAGCCACCACAATCACGCCCTGGGCGAGAAGATCGGCATCCGCCTGGACGTGGACCACGTCGTGGCCTTCAAACGCTTATAATCGCCGGCAGGCGGCCCGATTCCCCTTTCTCCTGGCGCAACGGCCCGCCTAGGGAGCCGTGCCCGATGCTGAAACCCGCTAGCCTCTTTTCCCGCCGCATGGCGCTCAGCGTCGCGGCGGGCTTCGCCCTGGTGCTGGCGCTGATGGTCTCGCTGGCCGTGGTGGCCCTGCGCGAGATGTCGGCGATCAACAGCCGCATGGAGCGCATCGTCAACGACAACAACGCCAAGGTCGAGGTCGCCACCACCATGCGCGACGCGCTGCGCCAGCGCATCATCACCATGCATGGCATCGTCATCGCGCCCGACCCGTTCGAGCGGGAGGAGGCGCTGCAGCGCTTCTACGACTACGGCATCGAGTTCACCAAGGCCCGCCAGCGGCTCGACCGTCTGGCCTCGACGGCGCAGGAGAAGGCCATCCTCGAGCGCATCCGCGAGCTTGCCAACATGGCCCAGCCGAAGGTGGTGCGGGCCATCGAATTCGCCATGGACGACGACCAGGAGGCGGCCCTCCAGATCCTGCGCGCGGATGCCATCCCCACCCAGCAGCGGCTGGTGGCGGAGCTCGAGGCCATGGTGGACCTGCAACGCGAGGCGAGCCGGCGGGCC
>JBBINK010000248.1:1950-2424 GCA_037443925.1 Betaproteobacteria bacterium | reverse complement strand
GCATGGGCGCGGAACCGCTCACCAGGAGTTTCAGCCGCCCCCCGAGGGCCGCGCGCGCCGGCGCGAAGGTGAGGGGGTCGAGCCAGCGCAGGGCCAGGCCCAGCAACGGGGACACGGGCCGCCCCGCCTGCTCGGCCTCGACCCGGCGCCGGCCGAGCCCAAGGGCGAGCCGAAACAGGGCGCGCTGCCATGCCGGCCGCCGCGCGACGCCGGCCTGCACCCCCGCGAAGAATTTTTCATAGAAGCGGGGCACGGCGATGAACACGTCGGGCGCAATGCTCGCCACCTGATCCATGATGGCGCGGGGGTTGTCCACGTAGAAGATCTGTCCGCCGCGCAGGATGGCACAGAAGTCGATCATGCGCTGGAACAGGTTGGACAGCGGCAGCCAGCAGGCCAGGCGGCCGCCTTCACCCAGGCCCGGGAACGCGTCCAGGATGGCCGTGCAGGCGGTCAGGGTCTGCCGGTGGTTGT
>JBBINK010000248.1:0-1938 GCA_037443925.1 Betaproteobacteria bacterium | reverse complement strand
CCCTTGGGTTCGCCGGTGGTGCCGGAGGTGAAGACCACGAGGGCGTCCATCTCGGGGGCGGGTCCCGGGCAGGGCGCGGGCGCCGTGGCCAGGAGCGCCGGCCAGGGCACACAAGGGGATTCCGCCCCCCGGAAGGCGACGACGGCTTCGAGCCGCCGTCGCGCCGCCTGGGGCAGGCGTTCCAGGCGATCCGGGGTATCCACCACGAGAACGCGCAGCTGCGCCCGTTCCACCATGTGGGCAAGACGCGCGTCATGCTCGTGGACGTCCAGACCCACCACCACCCCGCCCAGGGCGAACACCGCCATCTGAGCCACTTCCCACTCGGCGCCGGTGGCCGCGAAAATGCCCACCCGGTCGCCTGCGCCCAGGCCGAGGCGACCCAGGCCCGTGGCCACGCGCGCCACCTCCTCGGCAAACTCACGCCAGCTTCGGGACTGCCATTGCCCCGCGGCATCCCGCTGCCACAGGGCGGGGGCCTCCGGGCTGGCCTGGGCCCGCGCCAGCAGTCCGTGGTAGAGGGTGGCGAACTCAAGCCCCATGCGCTCTAGCCTTCACGGGCGAGCCCGCCCACCACCGGATCGTAGGCCCCGCGGGGCCGGTTGATGCGCAGGTCCTGCTCGGACAGTCCCAGCTGCCGCAGCTGGCGCACCGTCTCACGCCCCAGCAGCACCTTGTGGCGGATCATGAAGCTGGCCAGCGGCCCCATGATGCGCCAGTAGGCGCGCCGCGTCCGGCCCTCCCGCGCCAGCCGCGCGAACTCCGGGGCATAGGGGTTGTAACCCAGGTTCTTCAGGTCGGAGTACATGAGCAGCCAGTTGATGGGATAGTTGCTGAATACCGGACTGGCGTGATGCCGGGCACGCACCAGCCCCAGGTCCGCCACCCGCCGCATGATGGCGTACTGGTCGTATTCCCAGGCATGGAACGGCGCCAGGTAGCGGGGAAAGACCGTGCCGGGCGGATAGCGGCGCGGGTTCCAGAAGCGGGCCAGCTCCTGCTGGTCGAACACGCCCGCTTCCTTCAGGCCGGGGGGCGTCCAGTCGGTGCGCTCGATCATGTCCCGGGAGAACTCGTACTCCATGCGACTGGGTTCGGGCTGGCCGGGGGAATAGCCGGCCAGCACCAGGGGGATGCGCTTTTCCGTGGCCACCGCCAGGGCATCGCCCTCGAACAGCGGGGCGTACACATAGGAAACGGTGTACACCGCGCCCCGCTCCTCCTGGTTCATGAGCAGATAGCGGAAAAGCTTGCGGTAGAAACCCGCCGGCGGACGGTAAACCAGATGATCGACGTCGAGCCTGGCCAGGGTGTGCCGGATGTTTTGCCAGGCCAGGGGCGGAATGTTCACGTCGGTGGTGAAGGCGAGCACCCGCAGACCCCGCTCCACCTTCAGGCGATAGAGCAGATACAGGCTGTCCTTGCCCCCGGACAGGCAGACCAGGCAATCGTAGGGACCTTGGCCCCGCGCCTGGTGCAGCGCCTGTTCCAGATCGGCCTCGCGGGCCTGCCGTAACGCTTCGTCCCGTTGCCGGACTTCCGGCGTGTAGGCGCGACAGAAGGCGCACAGGCCCGCGGCGTCCAGATCCGCACCCGGGACATTGGCAGGCAGCAGGCACCGGCGGCAGTGTTTCATCGTTTCCCCCCACGGGCGGCGAGCCGCGGGTAGCGCGCGGCCCATTCCCGCTTCAGCTTGTTCTGCCGGTGCCGGTGCCAGAGCACGAGCAGGGCCGGCAGCAGCAGCATCTCGAAAAACTGTCCCGCGATCAGGCCGGTGGCGGACATGAGCCCAAAGTCCACCGTGGGTTGGAACTGGGAGCCCGTCAAAAGCAGGAACTGGGCGGTGAGCAGCACGAAGATCGCCAGCACCGCCCGCCCCGAGGCTTCGAAGCTGCGGGCCACGGCCCAGGTGTGGTCCAGCCCCGACTCCAGCCGCGT
>JBBINK010000247.1:313-2431 GCA_037443925.1 Betaproteobacteria bacterium | reverse complement strand
CTTGAGGGCCTGCGCCAGGGTGGATGGCAGGATCTCGCCAAGGCCTTCCGCCGTGGCCCGGCCCTCGGCCCTGAGCCGCAGCGTGCCATCGGCGAGGGTGGTCAGCCCGACGGTGGCCGGACCGCCCAGGGTCTGCAGGCTGATGCGGCTGGCGCTGGCCGTCTTCTCGGTGAAATCCAGCCGGCCGTTGACCTGCTTCAGCACCGGCAGGTCCCGGCCCAGGCGAAGGGTGTTGTCCGTGAACTGGTAGTTCCCCGCCAGCCGCACGCTGCCGTGCCCGCGCAGCGGCAGGACCAGGCGCAGGGCGAGCCGCCCGCGGCCTTCCGCCGACGCCCCGGCCGTGACATTGTCCAGCCAGGCGGCGACGGGGCTGGCGTTGACGAAGCGAATCACGTCGGCGGTCGCCCCCTGGGCCTCGCCTTCCAGCTCCAGGATTTCCTCCGCGGCCGTCAGGTCGGGAATGGTGGCCTTGAGCCGCGGGATGCGCACCTGGGACAACATCGCCTGGCTGGCCACGATCTCCATGCGTCGCCCACGGAAGGTCAGGGTTCCTCCCAGGTCTTCCGCCTCGGGCCAGCCCGCCGCATAGGCCAGGCGCACGCCCTGGGCCCGGCCCATGATGTGGAACAGGCCCTGGCGTTCGTCGGCGAAGGGGAAATGGGCGAGATCGCCCCTCAACCGCAGGCGCACATCGCTCACCGCCCCGGCGCGCAGCGCGTCCCTCAGCCAGTCGTGGGTGGCCTCGCCCACGATCCGCGGCAGATACAGGTGCACGGCCCGGGCATTGGCCCGCTCCAGGCTGCCCGTCAGATCCACGTGCCCCGGGCCGTCCGGCGCGGATTCATAGCTGCCGCTCACGTTCCCGGCCACGTCGGCGTTGGCGAAGGCCACTCGGGAAAGGGTGAGGTGCACGCGCCCATCCCGCCGCTGCCAGCTCGCGGCCGCCTCCAGGGTGTCGAAGCCCACGGGATTGCGCATGATGAGGGGCAGATCGAAGGCCGTGTGGCGGCCGGACAGCAGCAGCGTGCCGCCCCCTTCGTCCAGATCCACGCTGCCGCTCAGATTGGAGAACCCGGGCAGCTTGCCATGGGCGTGCACGCCCAGCCCGCTGAAGACGGCCTTCGCCGAGTAGCGTGTGGGCGCTTCCAGGGGACCCTGCCAGTCGAGGGCGAGCTGCCGGAACCAGCCCGTGGGCGCCACCTCCGACAGGATCGCCCGCTGGGCCGGAGCAAGGGGAAGATGGCTCGCCAGCTGGATCAGCGGCTCCAGGGCGACCCCCTCGGCGCGCACGCGGCCCTGCTCGGACTGGCGGCCATCGCCGGCCTGATACCGGAGCGAGAAATTCGTCCTGGGCAGACTGAGCCCCGGCCCCTCGGCGGTAAGCCGCCGGGCTTCCACTTCGAAGCCCCGGGCGAGCTTCCGCCAGGCCAGCCACCCGCTCAGGGTGGACAGGTCCAGCTCCGGCAGGTTGCGCGCCAGCCGGGTGCGCACGCCCGTCAGACGCAGGTCCGCGGTGATGCCCACCACCTGCCCCCGGTCGATGTCCAGCCACACCTGGAGCCCACCCTTCCCCTGGCGAAGGGGATAGGGAAAATCGATCCAGGCAGCCCAGGCGGCGAGGTCCGTGGCAGGCACCCCGCCGTAGAGCGTCCCGCGCCAGCGCGCGAGGTCGTCGAAGGAACGTCCGCGCAGATCGCCGCGCACATCCAGCCGGGTGGCCAGCGCGCCCGGCGGACGGCCCACCAGGCCGAAGCGGTGTCGCCCCAGCAGGGGATCGTTGACCAGGCGCAGGCCCACGTCCTCGAAGACCAGGGCCGGCGCGCCCCGCAGCCGATCCTCCCACTGCAGCTCACCCTGGCTGATGATGATCTCGCCCTGGCGCAGGATCCAGTCGGCCAGGCCCGCCCGCGCCCCGGGCCGGTTCACCGGAATGCCCGACACATAGATCAGGCCGTCGGCCTGCCGTTGCACCGCCAGCCGCGGCCCATGGATCGCCAGACGGCGCAGGCGCAGCTCCCCTGCCAACAGGGACTGCCAGGACAGGAGCGTGTCCACGCGCGCGAGGGTGAGCCCCGGCGCTCCCTGGGGATCGAAGACCGTCACCCCCGAAAGGCTGAG
>JBBINK010000247.1:0-253 GCA_037443925.1 Betaproteobacteria bacterium | reverse complement strand
TGGCGACGCGCTGCCCCATGGCTTTCGAAAGGGCGGCGGCGATGTCGTCCCGGTAGCGGTCGATGCCGGGCAAGACCTCGTAGCGCAGGACCAAAATGAGGGCGGCCAGCCCCAGGAGCACGAGCCAGAACAGGCCGGTGAGCCCACGCCACAGCCAGGACGCGAACCGGAGCGTGACCGCTTTCATCCTGCCACCTGGACCTGCACGCACACGGGCAGGACGCCCGCCCCCGCGAGACGGCGCCGCCGCCCC
>JBBINK010000246.1:0-2432 GCA_037443925.1 Betaproteobacteria bacterium | reverse complement strand
CGTGGATGGAATCGCACAGGTCACGCAGGCCCACGCGCTCGTAGCGCGGATGCTTGGCCACGAATTCCGGCAGCACCCGCCACAGCGGCTGGTTGCGGTCGTAGTCGTCCTTGAACTGCTGCAGGGCGGTGAGCAGCGTGTTCCAGCGGCCCTTGGTGATGCCGATGGTGAACATGATGAAAAAGGAATACAGCCCCGTCTTCTCGACGATGACCCCGTGCTCGGCGAGATACTTGGTGACGATGGCCGCCGGAATCCCGGGATCGGAGAAATCGCCCTCCACGTCCAGCCCGGGCGTGATGATGGTGGCCTTGATCGGGTCCAGCATGTTGAAGCCGGGCGCGAGATTGCCGAAGCCGTGCCACCGCTCGTTGTCCCGCAGCATCCAGTCCTCGCGGCTGCCGATGCCCTCCTCCGCCAGCCGTTCCGGCCCCCACACCTTGAACCACCAGGAGCCGCCGAAATCCTGCTCCACCTTGCGCATGGCACGCCTGAAATCCAGCGCCTCGAGGATGGACTCCTCCACCAGCGCCGTGCCGCCGGGGGGCTCCATCATCGCCGCGGCGATGTCGCAGGAGGCGATGATGGCGTACTGCGGGCTGGTGGACATGTGCATCAGGAAGGCCTCGTTGAACACGTCCCGGTCCAGCTTGCGCTCCACCGACTCCTGCACCAGGATCTGCGAGGCCTGGGACAGGCCCGCCAGCAGCTTGTGGGTGGATTGGGTGGAAAACAGCATCGACTTCTGGGGACGCGGCCTGTCCCGCCCGATCGCGTGCATGTCCTTATAGAAGCTGTGGAAGGCCGCGTGGGGCAGCCATGCCTCGTCGAAATGCAGGGTGTCGATGCGGCCGTCGAGCATGCTCTTGATGGTCTCGACGTTGTACAGGATGCCGTCGTAGGTGCTCTGGGTGATGGTCAGCACACGCGGTGGACGCTTGGCTTCCCGCGCGAACGGATGGGCCTCGATCTTCTTCTGGATGTTCTCCCAGCGGAACTCCTCGAGAGGGATCGGGCCGATGATGCCGTAGTGGTTGCGCGTGGGCGTGAGGAAGACCGGAATGGCCCCGGTCATGGTGATGGCGTGGAGGATCGATTTGTGGCAGTTGCGGTCCACCACCACCACGTCCCCGGGCGCCACCGTGGAATGCCAGACGATCTTGTTCGACGTGGACGTGCCATTGGTCACGAAGAACAGATGATCGGCATTGAAGATGCGCGCCGCGTTGCGCTCGCTGGCCGCCACCGGTCCGGTGTGGTCGAGCAGCTGCCCCAGTTCCTCCACCGCATTGCACACGTCCGCCCGCAGCATGTTCTCCCCGAAGAACTGGTGGAACATCTGTCCCACCGGGCTCTTGAGGAAGGCCACGCCCCCGGAGTGTCCGGGGCAGTGCCAGGAGTAGGAGCCATCCGCGGCATAGTGGGTGAGCGCGCGGAAGAAGGGGGGCGGCAGGGAGTCCAGGTAGGCGCGCGCCTCGCGCACCACGTAGCGCGCGATGAACTCAGGCGTGTCCTCGAACATGTGGATGAAGCCATGCAGCTCCTTCAGCACGTCGTTGGGAATGTGCCGTGAGGTGCGGGTCTCCCCGTAGAGGAAGATGGGAATGTCGGCATTGCGGAAGCGGATGCCCTCCACGAAGGCGCGGATCTGGGACACCGCATGCTCCGCCAGTTCGGGGGTCGAGAACTCCTCGTCGTCGATGGAGAGGATGAAGGCGGAGGCACGGCTCTGCTGCTGGGCAAAGGACGCCAGGTCGCCATAGCTGGTGGCGCCCAGCACCTCCATGCCCTCGTCCTCGATGGCCTTGGCCAGCACCCGGATGCCGATTCCGCTGGCATTCTCGGAACGAAAATCCTCGTCGATGATCACGATGGGGAAACGGAAGCGCATAGTCGGGTCCGCAGGGCGTGAGGGTTAAGAAAAGGGCGAGCTGGCCGGCGGGCCATGCTCCGCCGCAAAATGTACCACAAGCCGGCGGCCGGGCCGCATCGGGCCCACGCCGCTAGATGCGGGGCAGGGTCACGCCGCGCTGACCCTGATACTTGCCACCCCGGTCCTTGTAGGAGACCTCGCAGGGTTCGTCGGACTCGAAGAAGATGACCTGGGCGACCCCCTCATTGGCGTAGATCTTGGCCGGCAGCGGCGTCGTGTTGGAGAACTCCAGGGTGACGTAGCCTTCCCACTCCGGTTCGAAGGGCGTCACGTTGACGATGATGCCGCAACGGGCGTAGGTGGACTTGCCCAGGCAGATGGTGAGCACGTTGCGCGGAATGCGGAAGTATTCCACGGTGCGCGCCAGGGCGAAGGAATTGGGCGGGATGATGCAGTAGTCGCCCTTCACCTCGACGAAGGAATTGGGGTCGAAGTTCTTGGGATCGACGATGGTGGTGTTGATGTCGGTGAACAGCTTGAATTCGTTGGAGCAGCGGAT
>JBBINK010000245.1:0-2474 GCA_037443925.1 Betaproteobacteria bacterium | reverse complement strand
AGGCCCAGGCCAGCCGTGAGGCGACCCTGGCGGAAATCCAGAACCTGCCCCGCTACACCGCCGAACTGAAACAGATGGCCGCGGAGGTGGCGGCCATCGCCGCCCAGACCAATCTGCTCGCGCTCAATGCCGCGATCGAGGCGGCACGGGCGGGCGAGGCCGGGCGCGGATTCGCCGTCGTGGCCGACGAGGTGCGCAAACTGTCCATGCTGTCTTCGGATACCGGCAAGAAGATGGCGGAGAAGGTGGGCGTGATCACCGAGGCGATCCACAGCGCGAGCCGCGTCAGCGAGGAGTCGTCCCAGCGCGACGTGGAGGCGGTCGCCCGCTCCGAGCAGACCATCCAGGGGGTGCTGACCCGTTTCGGCGAACTCACCGCGCGCCTTGCGGGATCCTCGGAGATGTTGCAGGGCGAGGCCCACGGCATCCGGGCCGAGATCGCCGAACTCGTGGTGCATTTGCAGTTCCAGGATCGGGTGAGCCAGATACTCGCTCATGTGCGCGACGCCCTGCAGCGGCTCGATGCCCGGCTGCTGGCATGCGATGGCGACGGCCGCGCCAAGGGCCGGATGGATGCCCACGCCTGGCTGAGCGAGATGGAGCTGGATTATTCCATGCCCGAGGAGCGGGCCAACCACGGGGGCGGGGCCCAGGCGGGCCAGGCAGGGGGCGACATCACCCTGTTCTGAGGGGCTGGACGGTGCGCCGGCAGGCCGGTGGTTTATACTTGCGCACGAAACCCCACAACGGGCGCTGCGCTTCCCATGCTGGAAATCCTGATCGGTCTGTTGCTGCTGTTCTTCGTCGTCGGCGCGCTGTGGATCGTGCTGCGTCTCGGACACATGGCCCGGGTGCAGGAACAGTTCCCCGGCGAGCTGGCGCAGATGCTGGAGGACAGGCATCGCCTCATGCTCGCCGACCTCCACGAGGGCCTGGCCCGGCAGCAGGACCGGATCAACCAGGCCATCGCCGACCAGGGCGAGCGCCAGCGCAACGCGATTTCCCTCGAACTCAAGCTCACGCGCGATGCCATGCACCAGCTGCAGCTGTCCCAGAGCGAGAGCCTGGGCGGGCTGCGCGAGATGATGGCCCGGCAGTTGGCGGAGATCACCTCGGCGACGCAGGAGCGGCTCAATGCCATGCGTGAGGAGGTCCTTGCCCGCCTGAGCCAGACCATGACCGAGCAGGGCAGGCTCGAGCAGGAGCTCATCACCAAGACCATGGCGGCCGTGACCCAGCAGCTCATGAGTGCCATGGAGGCATTGACCAAGACCACGGACAGCCGGCTGGAGCAGATCTCGGGCAAGGTGTCGGAACGCCTGGAGGAGGGCTTCCGGAAGACCAACGACACCTTCACCCAGGTGATGGCGCGGCTGGCCACGATCGACGAGGCGCAGAAGAAGATCGACGGCCTCACCACCAACGTGGTGAGCCTGCAGGAGCTCTTGGGCGACAAGCGGGCACGGGGCGCGTTTGGTGAGGTGCAGCTGGAGGCCCTGGTGCGCAACATCCTGCCCCACAATCCCGTGCAGCCCATCTATGCCATGCAGCACCGGCTATCCAACGGCACGCGGGTGGACTGTGCCCTGTTCCTGCCGGAGCCGACGGGCACCATCGCCGTGGATTCCAAGTTCCCCCTGGAGAACTATCACCGCATGTTCGACTCCACGCTGTCCGAGCCGGAGCGGGCGGCGGCCATGCGGCAGTTCAAGCAGGACGTGAAGAAGCACATCGACGACATCGCCGCCAAGTACATCATTCCCAACGAGACGGCGGACGGCGCGGTGATGTTCGTGCCGGCCGAGGCGGTGTTCGCGGAAATCCACGGCTACCATCCGGACGTGGTGGACTACGCGCTGCAGAAGCGGGTGTGGATCGTATCCCCCACCACGATGATGGCGGTCCTCAACACCGTGCGGGCGGTGATCAAGGACGTGGAAACCCGCAAGCAGGTGCACATCATCAAGGACTCCCTGGCCAAGCTGGCCAAGGATTTCAACCTGTTCGACGCGCGCATGAAGAAGCTCGCGGACCACATCCGGCAGGCCCACGAGGATGCGGAGAAGGTGCACATCACCAGCCAGAAGATCAGCCGCCGCTTCGCCCAGATCGAAGCCGTGGAGCTCGCGCACGACGAGGCCGCGGCCCGCCTCGAGATCCTCGAAGGGGACGACGAAGACGGGACGGTGCGTCACCTGAACTGAGGCCAACCATGCGCTTTCTGACCGTCCTGTGCGCCGTGCTCCTGCTCGCCCCGGCCGCCCATGCCGGGGAGAGCCCGGCGTGGCCCCTCAAGCAGGTGTTCGGCGCGAAAAACGTGGGCATGGTCCAGACCAGCCGCCAGGCCATCGTGGAGCACTGCCCGCCGGACAGTCCCGACGATGCCTGCCTGCGCTTCATCCTGGCCGGCCAGGATGCGCTGCCGCTGCTGCACGACTTCGTCTTCCTCTACCTGGCGATGGTGGAAAACTACG
>JBBINK010000244.1:0-2493 GCA_037443925.1 Betaproteobacteria bacterium | reverse complement strand
AACAGCGAAAAGTCAAGGCCGGCCTCACACTATGCCTCCCGTCGGCAGTGGTGAGCCCCATTCGGCGCAGGATTTAGGATCACTTCCGACCAGTCCATGTCAAGGAAACACTGCCGATCCGTGTACTAGGAGTTTTCGCCGGCTTGCCCAGGCGGCCTCTTGCCATGACGCGCACTTAGGAGCTGCAGGGAGCGGAAAAGGTGTCCTTTCGTGTCAAAGTCGGGTTACTCCCCAACAGCCTTTGCGCGGCCCCGCCGGACGCTCGGCAGCACGACGATCAGCAGGAGGGCGGCGGCGATCGCCAGCAAGGCCCCGCTGATCGGCCGCTGGAGGAAGACCATCGGATCGCCCCGGGAGACCGTCATCGCCCGGCGCAAGTTCTCCTCCATCATGGGCCCCAGGATGAGTCCCATCACCATCGGGGCAGGCTCGAATCCCAGCCTGAGGAGGCCGTAGCCGAACAGCCCGAACCCGGCGGTGAGCAACACGTCGAAGGTGGCGTTGCTCACCGAGTAGACGCCGACCGCGCAGAACAAGAGGATCGCGGGAAACAGCATGCGGTAAGGCACGCGCAGCAGCGCGACCCAGATGCCGATCAGCGGCAGGTTGATCACCAGGAGCATTAGGTTCCCCAGCCACATGCTGGCGACCAGCCCCCAGAACAGCTCCGGCTGCCTGGTCATGACCAGCGGCCCGGGCGCGATCCCCTGGATCAGTAGTGCGCCGATCAACATGGCCATCACGGGGTTGGACGGAATGCCCAGGGTGAGCATCGGGATGAAGGAGGCCTGGGCACCAGCGTTGTTCGCCGCCTCCGGGCCCGCCACGCCCTCGATGGCGCCGCGCCCGAATCGCGACGGATCCCTGGCCACCTTCTTCTCGACGATGTACGCGGTGAACGAGCTCAACAGCGCCCCGCCGCCCGGCAGCACCCCCAGCACCGATCCGACCGCGGTGCCGCGCACCATGGCGGGAAAGGCCGCCCGCAGATCGGCCCGGCTGGGCATCAGGCCCGTGACCTTTCGCGAGACGATGTCCCGCGACCCGCCCGGACTCTCCAGGTTCGCGATCACCTCGGTGAGGCCGAAGAGACCCATCGCCACGGCCACGACACCGACGCCGTCCACCAGGTTCTGGACGCCGAACGTGTAGCGTTGCGCGCCGCTCGTGATATCGGTGCCCACCAAGCCCAGCAGCACACCCACCAGAACCACCCCGATCGCCTTCAGCACCGACCCGTGCGCCAGCACTACCGCACCGACCAGGCCGACCACCATGAGCGAGAAGTACTCGGGGGCGGCGAACTGCAGCGCGATCGCCGAGAGCGGGGGCGCGGCCAGGGCGATAAGCAGGGTGACGATGCACCCCGCGAAAAACGAGGCGATGGCGGCCACGGCGAGCGCCACCCCGGCCCGGCCCTGCCGCGCCAGCTGGTGACCGTCCAGGCAGGTCACCACCGAGGACGACTCGCCGGGGATGTTGACGAGGATCGCGGTGGTCGAGCCGCCATACTGCGCGCCGTAATAGATGCCGGCGAGCATGATGATCGCAGTGGTCGGCGGCAGCGTGAACGTGATTGGCAGCAACATCGCCAGGGTGGCCATCGGCCCGATCCCGGGCAGCACGCCGATCAACGTCCCGACCATGGCTCCGATGAAGCAGAAGAGGACGTTGGTGGGGGTGAGAGTGACGCTCAGCCCGAGGGTGAGGTGGCCAATCAGATCCATCGGGGCCAGAGGGACATCGGGAGCCTGAGCAGGACGTGAAAGAGCAGCACGGCGAACGCCGTGAGCACGGCGGCAACGACGAGGGCTTCCTTCCAGCGGTGCTCCCGGGCGGCAAACCCTGCCAGGAGGACCAGTGCCAGGCTGGCGACGACCAGGCCGGCGCCCTCGATCAGGAGGCCGAAGATCACGAAGGAGGCTAGCACCACCGCCAGAGGCCTCGGCCGACCGGCCTCGAGCCGGGAACCGTGGCCGAGAAGCGATCTGGCGACGAGGATGACCCCGATGCCGACAATCATCCAGGACACCGCTGTCGGCACGTAGGCCGGCCCCATGCGCAGCGCCGTTCCCATGGGGAGGCGGCGGACCAGGCTCCAACCGAGGCCGCCCACCACCACCAGCAGCGCCCCCGCCGCCAGGTCCTGGGGATTCTTGACCCGCACCATTCCGGGAGGCTTTTCGGCTTCCTCCCCGCCGTCGGCGAGCGGACGTCAGCGGGCCGATGGCCCCCCGGGGAGCGTCGCCCGGGAAGGACTACCGGCGACGCCCGCCGCCACCGGGCGATTCGGGCCTATCGGTCCGAATACCTCGGCTCGCGCCGCTCCAGGAACGCCCTGATGCCCTCCTTGGCATCGGCGGTCGCCGTCAGATGCGCGCTCATGGGCACGGTCATGCTGTAGGCCGACCGCCACGGCATGGTCTCGGCCAGGTTCATCGACATCTTGTTGAACTTGAGCGCGAGCAGGCTCTTCTTGGCGATGACCCGCGC
>JBBINK010000243.1:1950-2496 GCA_037443925.1 Betaproteobacteria bacterium | reverse complement strand
GTTGCGCCGTACCTGCATCTGCTCGTCATGACTGACCGAGCCGCCGCTGAGGTGACGCTGGGTGGCGCGGAACAGATCCTCCAGCAGCTTGCCCTTCCAGGCATTCCACACCTTGGGACTGGTGCCGCGGATGTCCGCCACCGTCAGCAGATACAGCGCCGTCAGCCGCCGCAGGGTGCCGACCCGGGCGGCGAAGGCGGCGATCACGGCGGGATCGGACAGATCCTGCTTCTGGGCCGTGGCCGACATGGTGAGATGTTCCGCCACCAGCCAGGCCACCAGCTCCGTGTCCTCCTCCGGCAGACCGTGCTCCCGGCAGAAACTGCGCGCCTCCCGGGCGCCCAGCCGGGAGTGATCACCACCCCGCCCCTTGGCGATGTCGTGGAACAGGCCGGCGATGTACAGCACTTCGGGCCGTTCGAAATTGGCGATCAGGCGCGAGCAGAGGGGGTACTCGTGGGCGTAGTCGGGCAGGGTGAAGCGGCGCAGGTTGCGCACCACCATGAGGATGTGCTCGTCCACCGTGTACACGTGGAACAGGTCGTG
>JBBINK010000243.1:0-1876 GCA_037443925.1 Betaproteobacteria bacterium | reverse complement strand
GCCGTGGGTGAGGCCGCGGGGCGCACGGAACATCGCGATGAACCGGGCACGGTTGCCGGGATCGCGGCGGAAGGCGGCATCGATGCGGGGCAGGGCGCGCAGCAGGGCGCGCACGGTGGCGGGACTGAGATCGTCCAGGTCGGCGCGCTGCTGCAGCAGCAGGAAGGCGTCGAGCATGGCGGCCGGGTTGCGCTCGAACACGTCCGGCGCGTTCAGTTCCAGCAGCCCCCGGCGCCGGGCGAAGTAGGCGTTGATGAGCTGGGGCGAATCCGCCTCCGGTTCGATTCGCGCCCCGAGGTCGATGAGCAGCATGTGGTTGAACATGCGCACCCGCTTCGCGACCCGGTAGTAGCGCTGCATCAGGACCTCGCTGGCGGTGCGGTCGCGGCGCGAGGGGCATGACAGCGCCGCGGCGAGGGCCGCCTGGAAGTCGAACAGCAGCCGGTCCTCGCGGCGGCCGGCCAGGGCGTGGAGGCGAATGCGCAAGTCCTGCAGGGCGTGTTCCAGACGGCCCAGCAGACCGGCCTCGGCCGGGGTGATCAGGCCGGCCCGCGCCAATGCGCGCCAGCCGGATCCGAGTCCGAGGGCATCGGCCAGCCAGCGGCAGTTCTGCAGATCGCGCAGCCCCCCCGGGCTTTCCTTGACATTGGGTTCCAGGTTGTAGGCGCTGTCCTGGAAGCGGGCATGACGCTGCTGCTGCTCCAGGATCTTGGCCGAGACGAAGCCCGGCACGTCCAGGGCTTCGCGGAAGGCCCGGCGAAAGTCCCGGAACAGACGGGCATCGCCCGTGATCAGGCGCGCCTCGAGGAGATTGGTGGCCACGGTCACGTCCCGCGCCGCCTCTTCCAGGCAGGCGTGGGGCGTGCGCACGCTGTGGCCGATCTCCAGGCCCACGTCCCAGAAGCTGCTGACCAGATCCTCGATGCGGCGCGCCTGCTCGCCATGGGGTTCCTCGCGCAGCAGGATCATCAGATCCACGTCGGAATGGGGGAACTGCTCCCGCCGCCCGAAGCCACCCACCGCCACCAGCGCCGCCGAGTGGGACAGGCCCGCGGTCTGCCACAGCGTGTCCAGCGTGCGGTCGAGCAGATCGCTGTGGGCACGCAGATACTGCCGGGGACGGGGTGAGCGGGCGTAGGCCGCAAGCAGCCTGGCGCGCTCCTCCTTCAGTGCCGCCCGCAGCGCGGGCAGCGCGCAATCGACCGAGGCAAGGGGCTCAGGCCGTGGCATGGCGCAGCTGCGCCGGCTTGGGCGGGCAGCCGGCAGACAGGGTCAGCACCTCGTAACCCGTCTCCGTCACCAGCACGGTGTGCTCCCACTGGGCCGACAGGCTGTGATCCTTGGTCACGATGGTCCAGCCGTCGGCCAGCTGGCGGATGTCGCGTTTGCCGGCGTTGATCATGGGCTCGATGGTGAAGGTCATGCCTGGCAGGAGCTTCACGCCCGTGTCGGGCTTGCCATAGTGGAGCACCTGGGGTTCCTCGTGGAAGTTGCGCCCGATGCCGTGCCCGCAGAACTCGCGGAAAAGCCATGGGCCTGCGCGTGGGTCTGGATGGCATGGCCGATGTCGCCCAGATGCTTGCCGGGCGCCACTTCCTCGATGCCCAGCCACATGCATTCGAAGCAGACCTCGCACAGCCGCCGCGCCAGGATCGATGGTTCGCCCACGTAGAACATGCGGCTGGTGTCGCCGTGATAGCCATCCTTGATCACGGTGATGTCCACGTTGATGATGTCGCCGTTCTTCAGCTTCTTGGTGTCGCTGGGCACGCCGTGGCAGATCACGTGGTTGACCGAGGTGCAGATCGACTTGGGGTAGGGCGAATAGCCGGGAGGCGCATAGTTGAGGGGGGCGGGAATGGTGCCCTGCACGTTG
>JBBINK010000242.1:0-2522 GCA_037443925.1 Betaproteobacteria bacterium | reverse complement strand
GGAAAGCGGGCCCGTAGCGGGCTCACCTTGTGGGTAGGCAGGTGCACGGCTACCGACCTCGATGGATTCATGACGTTGCAACACGTAAACAGCGGTCAACTGCGGTTTTTAGGTTAAGCATCCGGACGAGAAGTGGCGCGCAAGATGGCCGATCAGCAACGAGCGAGGCTCGCATGAGGCCATGCGGCTATTTCGGCCCACCCATCGTTGGCACCCGGAATGATCTGCCTCAAGGCACGGGCCGGTCGAATGGACAAAATCGAGGTTCAACATGAGTGCCCCGCTTGCCTGCCCATGAAAATCCACCAGCTGGACATCGCCCAGGTCTTGACGAGCCTGCAGAGCCAGGCGGATGGGCTCAGCCAGGCCGAAGCGGCCCGCAGGCTGGCGGAGTTCGGCCCCAACACCCTCGAACGCGCCCGCCACACGCCCCTCGTGGTGCGCCTGGCCCGGGAATTCGTTCATCTGTTCGCGCTCATCCTGTGGGTTGCGGCCGCGCTGGCTTTCTTCGCCGAATGGCGCATGCCCGGCCAGGGCATGGCCACCCTGGGCGTGGCGATCGTGGGCGTGATCGTGGTCAACGGGCTGTTCGCCTTCTGGCAGGAGTATCGCGCCGAGCACACGCTGGCCGCGCTGCGCCGGCTGCTGCCCCAGCGGGTCAGGGTGCTGCGCGAGGGTAGCCTGCAGGAGATGGATGCGACCCTGCTGGTGCCGGGCGACGTGATCCGGCTGGCGGCCGGTGACGCCGTGCCCGCGGACGCCCGCCTGATCGCCGCGGAAGGACTGCGTCTGAACGTGGCCACCATCACCGGCGAATCCCTGCCCCGGGGCGCCGACGTCGCGCCTTCCCGGGCGGAATCCCTGACGGACAGCCGCAACGTGGTGCTCGCCGGCACGACGGTTCTGTCGGGATCGGGCACCGCCGTGATCTTCGCCACCGGCATGCGCACCGTCTTCGGCACCATCGCCCACCTGAGCCAGGCGGAGCCGGACGTGCCGTCGCCGCTGCTGCGGGAGATCGCACGCATGAGCCGGCTGGTGGCCGTGCTCGCCACCGGGCTGGGGGTCACCTTCTTCCTCATCGGCAGGGCGGCGGGCCTGCCCTTCTGGGCGGATTTGCTGTTCGCCATTGGCATCATCGTGGCCAACGTGCCGGAAGGCCTGCTGCCCACCGTGACCCTGTCGCTGGCCATGGCCACCCAGCGCATGGCACGGCGCCGCGCCCTGGTGCGGCACCTGCCGGCGGTGGAGGCGCTGGGGGCCGCCACCGTGATCGTCACCGACAAGACCGGCACGCTCACGGAAAACCGCATGAGCGTCGTCAAGGTCTTCGTCTCCGGGCGCGAGCAGGTGGTGGAAGGCATGCAGGCACTCCCCCCGCCCCTGCTCGAGGCCGCCGCGCACTGCCATGACCTGCAGCGGTTGGAGCAGAACGGGGCCACCGTCCTCGCCGGTGATCCCATGGAACAGGCCCTGGTGGCCTTCGCTTCGGCACATGGGGTGCAGGAGCACCTTGCCCGAACCGACGCCCTGCCCTTCGACACGGAACGCAAACGCGCGAGCACGGTGCACGCCACGGAGGAAGGGCGCATCCTGTATGCCAAGGGCGCGCCGGAAACGCTGCTGCCCCTGTGCACGCACGCCTGGGACGGCGGCCAGCTGCGCCGGCTCGAGCCGGACGAGCGGGCTCGCCTGCTGGACGCGACCGGCCGGCTGGCCGACGAGGGCCTGCGCGTGCTGGCCTTCGCCTACCGCGCCCTGCCCCCGGGGCTGCCCCGCGAAGCCTGGGAAACGGATCTGTGCTTCGTCGGCCTGGTGGCCCTGCGCGATCCGCCCCGGCCGGACGTGCCGGCGGCCGTCGCCACCTGCCACCAGGCTGGCATCCGCCTGGTGATGGTGACGGGCGATCATCCCCACACCGCGCTGGCAGTGGCCCGCGAGACCGGCCTGGCCAGGCATCCGCGCGTGATCACCGGCGCGGAGCTCGCGCGGCTTGCGCCCGCGGAACTGCAGCTCGCCCTCGACGCCCCCGAGATCCTGTTCGCACGCGTGGGCGCGGACCAGAAGACGCGCATCGTGGAAGCCCTGCGGCGCAAGGGACACGTGGTGGCGGTCACCGGAGACGGGGTCAACGACGCTCCGGCCCTGCGCGCCGCGGACATCGGCGTGGCCATGGGCCGCAGCGGCACCGACGTGGCGAGGGAGGCGGCGGACCTGGTCCTGCTCGACGACCATTTCGCCACCATCGTGGCGGCCATCGAGGAGGGGCGTGCCGTCTATGAGAACCTGCGCAAGTTCCTCACCTACATCCTGAGCTCCAACATCCCGGAGCTTCTGCCCTATCTGGCCTTCGCCCTGTTCGGCATCCCCCTGCCCCTGACCATCGTGCAGATCCTCGCGGTGGACCTGGGCACCGACCTCCTGCCGGCCCTGGCCCTGGGCGCGGAACGACCGGACCCCGGCCTCATGCGGCGGCCGCCCCGGCCGCGCACCGCCCGCCTGGTGGACGGCCCGCTGCTGGC
>JBBINK010000241.1:0-2581 GCA_037443925.1 Betaproteobacteria bacterium | reverse complement strand
CCTCCTCCTCGCGCAGACCCGCGAGGTTGAGCTTTTCCGCTTCCGATTCCTCACGGATGAAGTCCAGCACCGCGTCCACCGTGAGCCGGCCGATGAGCCGCCCGTCCCGGTCCACCACGGGCGCGGTCACCAGGTCATAGCGCTCGAAGGCCTGGGCAGCCTCCCGGGCATCGTCCTCGGGGTGGAACACCACCACGTCCTCCACCATGACCTCGGCCACCGTGCGCTCGGCCTCCTCGGTCAGCAGGCGCTTCAGGGGCAGCACGCCCTTGAGGACGTTGCCCCGGTCCACGACGAACAGCTTGTCGGTGTGGTCGGGCAGCTCCTTCAGCCGCCGCAGATAGCGCAGTGCCGTCTCCAGGGTGACGTCCTCGCGAATCGGCACCATGTCGAAATCCATCAGCGCCCCGACCGTGTCTTCCTCGTAGGACAGGGCGGACTGGAGGCGGGCGCGGTTTTGCGCATCCAGGGAGGCCAGCAGCTCGTCGATGACGTCCTTGGGAAGATCCGGCGCCAGATCGGCGATCTCGTCGGTGTCGAGGGTCTCGGCGGCGGCGAGCAGCTCCTCCGAGTCCATGTGCTTGATGAGGCTCTCGCGCACGGCATCGGAGACTTCCAGCAGGATCTCGCCATCCCGCTCCGCCTTGACCAGGTCCCACACCATGAGCCGCTGCTCCAGGGGCAGGGCCTCCAGGATGTAGGCCACGTCGGCCGGATGCAGCTCGTCCAGTTTCTTCTGGAGCGCGGCGAGGTTCTGCTTGTGGACCAGGGATTCCACCAGCTCGTGCCGCGGCATGTCCTGCTTGTGGACCAGGGATTCCACCAGCTCGGCCTTGCGCAGGAGCGCCTGCACCTCGTGCAGGTGTTCCTGGACGCTCTCGTGGGGCTTGCCTTCCTGGACGACGGTCATGGGTGGAATCGGAGTGGGGCGGGAAAAGGGAGGATTCTAGGGACTGGGAGGCAAGGCGTCCATGCTCGCGGCCCCGGAGCAGGCGGGACGGCCCTCGCGGGCGGGCTGCCGCGACCGGCGGTCACCGGGTCACCAGGGGCACGAGATCCGTAGCCCGCCGCACCAGCGCCGCCGCCTGATCGGCCTCCGTCCGGCTGGCGTAGGGGCCGGCTCGCAGACGCACCACCCCATCTGCCTCCACCAGGCGCAGACGGTCGGCCAGTTCGGCCAGCTGGACCTTGAGGCGGGAGAGCATCTGCTCGGCATTGGCGGCGACGGTGAACGCGGCGAGTTGAACCCAGTAGGCGTCCTCGCCGGCGGCGGGCACCGCCGCATCGGCCACGGCCGGCGCCGCCGGTGCGCTCGGGTCGATGCGCTCGACACGCACCCGGCCGCTGCCCTTGCGCACGATGCCGAGCTTGTAAGCCGCGGTATAGGACAGGTCGATGAGGCGGTCGCTATGGAACGGTCCACGGTCGTTGATGCGCACCACGACCGACTTGCCCGTTTCCAGATTGGTGACCCGTGCGTAGCTGGGAATGGGCAGCGTGGGATGGGCCGCGGTCATGGCATACATGTCGTAGGGCTCGCCGCTGGAGGTGCGCTGGCCATGGAACTTGCGTCCATACCAGGAGGCGATGCCCTCGGCCACGTAGGGCCGGTCGCTGATGTCCGGCGTATAGGTGCGGCCGAACACGATGTAGGGATTGTTGGCGAAGCGGTGCAGGGGTTCGGGCCTGGGCTGCGCGTCGGGAATGCGCTCGATGTCCGGCGGCGGATTGTCGCCGGGGCCGTCGTCCTGGTAGTAGCCCCCGCCGCGGGGCATGGCCGCCACGGGGGCCGGCTTGTCGGCCGCCGGCGGCGCTTCCGCACGGGGCGCCGGTCTGGGCGTGGCCGCGCAGCCCGCGAGCGCAGCCACGAGCAGCACGCCCGCCGCCTTCCGCCACGTCCCCTTGCCCGCCGTCACGCCATGCTCCTCCCGCCCTAGGTTTTCACCAGCTTCCTGTGGGTCGCCAGGCTCATCAAAATACCAAAGCCCAAGAGCAGCGTCACCATGGCGGTGCCACCGTAACTGACCAGAGGCAGCGGCACGCCCACCACCGGCAGGATGCCCGACACCATCCCCATGTTGACCACCGCATAGGTGCCGAAGGTCAGGGTGATGCTTCCCGCCATCAGGCGGGCGAACAGGGACGGCGCATTGGCGGCAATGATCAGCCCGCGCGCGACGATGGCCAGGTAGAGCACCACCAGCACGAACACGCCCACGAGCCCAAACTCCTCGCCGAGCACGGCGAAGATGAAGTCGGTGTGGCGCTCGGGCAGGAAATCCAGATGCGCCTGGGTGCCGTGCAGGAAGCCCTTGCCCAGCACGCCACCGGAGCCGAGGGCGATGGTGGACTGGATGATGTGGTAGCCCGCGCCCAGGGGATCCTGGCTCGGGTCCAGCAGGGTCAGCACCCGCTGGCGCTGGTAGTCGTGCATGAGGGACCAGATCACCGGCATGGCCGCGGCACCCGCCACGGCCAGCCCGAGGATGACCCGCCAGCCGATGCCGGCCAGGAACAGCACGTAGAATCCCGAAGCCGTCATCAACAGCGCCGTGCCCAGATCCGGCTGTTTGGCGATCAG
>JBBINK010000240.1:0-2637 GCA_037443925.1 Betaproteobacteria bacterium | reverse complement strand
GAATATGAGGACAGGCTCGGAGATTTCAAGTATAAGATGGCCGGATCAATAGGATAATCCGCCCGACACTTCGCCCACCACGACCTCGGAAATCCGCCATGCTCCTGGGCTTCGTCATCCTCTACCTGGTCATCTCCATCGGCATCGGCGTGTTCGCCGCCACCAAGGTGCACAACGCCAAGGATTACATCACCGCGGGCCAGTCCCTGCCCATGATCATCGTGGTGGCCATGGTCTTCGCCACCTGGTTCGGCGCGGAGACGGTGCTGGGCATCCCCGCCACCTTCATGAAGGAAAACCTGGGCGGCACCATTTCCGACCCCTTCGGAGCCTCCCTGGCCCTGGTCCTGTTCGGCCTGTTCTTCGCCAGGCCGCTGTACCGCATGAAGCTCATCACCCTGGGCGATTTCTTCCGCAAGCGCTTCAGCCGGCCGGTGGAGATCGTCATGGCGCTCGCCATCGCGGCCTCCTACCTGGGCTGGGTGTCGGCCCAGGTGGTCGCCCTGGGGCTGGTGTTCAACGTGCTGTCCGACGGCACCATCACCCAGACCCAGGGCATTCTCATCGGCGGCTCCGTGGTCGCCCTGTACACCCTGTTCGGGGGCATGTGGTCGGTGGCCCTCACCACCTTCGTGCAGATGACGGTGATCGTCATCGGACTTCTGTGGATCGCCTACCTGGTGGCGGCCATGCCCGCGGTGGGTGGGGTGATGCCGGTGATCCACCACGCCGCCGCGGCCGGCAAGTTCGACTTCTGGCCGCCCCTCGAATGGGGCGCGATCCTCACCTTCGTGGCGGGACTGTTGACCATGGGGCTGGGTTCCGTGCCCCAGCAAGACGTCTTCCAGCGGGCGAACTCATCGAAGAACGAATTCGTCGCGGTATGGGGCACCGTCGTGGGCGGCCTGCTCTATCTCGTGTTCGCCGCGGTGCCCCTGTATCTCACCTATGCCGCCTCCCTCGTGGATCCGATGACCAGTAGCGCGCTGCTGGAGACGGACGTGCAGAAGCTGCTGCCCACCTTCGTCAAGGACCACCTCCCCCTCACGGCCCAGATCGTGTTCTATGGCGCGCTGCTGTCGGTGATCATGTCCACCGCGTCCGGCACCCTGCTGGCCCCGGCGGTCACCATCTCCGAGAACATCATCAAGGAGCTGCTGCCCAGCCACCGCCTCTCCCAACGGGCGTTGTTGCGCATCACCCAGGGCGTGGTGATCGCGTTCGCCGTGCTGGTGATCGCCTATGCCATGTGGTCGGTGCAGGCCGAGACGCCCATCCACACCATGGTGGAGAATGCCTACAAGGTGACCTTGGCCGTGGCCTTCGTGCCGCTGGCGGCGGGGGTGTACTGGAAGCGCGCCAACAACACCGGTGCCATCCTGTCCATCATCCTCGGCTTTGCCGCCTGGATGGCCGCGGAATGGCTGCTGCCCGCGGGGTCGGCCCTGCCCGCCCAGTTCGCGGGCTTCTTCGCAAGCCTGTTCGGCATGATTGCCGGCTCCCTCGCGCGCCGCGCCGGCCGCTGACAGCCGCCCCCGGGCGGCGTCCCATCGCCCTAGGACGGCGTGGGCCCGGGCCCGTCCACGATCTCGCGATAGATGTCCGTGATGCGCGCCACGTGGGTGTCGAGGGAAAACCGGGCTTGCACCGCGCGCACCGCCGCCGCGCTCATCGCCTCCCACCGCGGGCGGTCGGCGAGCAGATCCAGGGCGGCGCGGGCGAAGCCGTGGTAGTCGCCCACGGCAACGAGACGGCCACTGCTGCCGTCTTCGATGATCTCCGGAATGCCCCCGTCCCGGCTGCCGATGACGGGCCGGCCGCTGGCCATGGCCTCGATCACCACCCGCCCGAACGGCTCGAACTGGGATGGCACGACCAGCAGATGGAGCTGGCGCAGGAGCTCGGGAACGTCGCTGCGGTGGCCCAGGAAGCGGGTATGGGACAGGATGCCCAGATCCGCCGCCAGCTGGCGCAGCACGGCTTCGCGGCCACTACCGGCGGTGTCCTGGCCGACGATCCAGAACTCGAGGTCCTGGCGGTGCCTGAGCATCTCGGCCGCCATCCGCAGGAAATCCTCGTGGCGTTTGAAAGGCGCGAAGTTCGCGATCATGCCCACACGCAAAGGCGGGGCCTCGGGCCAGGGAGCGGGGGCGTAGGCCCGGGTATCCACCGCGTTGTGCACCACATAGGGACGCGCACGCGGGGCGAGGCGGGCCAGCATGGGCCACAGCGCCTCGTGCATGGCATGGCTGTTGAAGATGAAGGCGGCCGGCTTGGGCAGGCCGCGCAGGGTCCAGCGGGCGCCGGCTTCCTCCACGGGAAAGCGCACGTGGGTCAGGTAGGGCACCCCCGCGAGCTGGGCGGCCAGGGCAAAGGAACGGCTGAGATCGAAGCCATTGGCATGGATGATGTGCGGGCGCAGGGTGGTGAACAGGCGCAGCCAGTGGCGCGTGGTGCGCCAGAAACCCAGGGGATGGCGCAGGCTCAGGGGCTCGAAGGGATACACCTCCACCGGCACGCCGAGGGCCCGCGCGGCGTCGGTGAACTGGCCTTCTCCCGGCACCACCACGTGGGCCTGCCAGCCTTGGGCCGCCAGGCCGGCCATGAGCCCGAGCAGGCTCATGCCGCCCCCGCCCA
>JBBINK010000239.1:0-2658 GCA_037443925.1 Betaproteobacteria bacterium | reverse complement strand
TCAAGGTCCGGGCTGCTCGCGCGTTCTAGAATTGGCTGCTGCCGGTCCGTGGCCGGGAGCGCCGCTAGCCAAAGCGGAGCCCCTTGGCTAACATTGGCACAACCCCATTTCCCTACAGCCCAAAAGGAGACGTCATGAAACACACCCTCGCGCTTCTTGCTGCCGCCGGCCTGCTCGCCGGCGGCTCCGCCATGGCCGCCGACGGCCTGGCCCTGGCCCAGAAATACGCCTGCATGAGCTGCCATCAGGTGGACAAGAAGGTCGTGGGCCCGGCCTACAAGGACGTGGCCGCCAAGTACAAGGGCGACAAGACCGCCGAAGCCAAGCTGATCGAGAAGGTGAAGAAAGGCGGCTCCGGCGTGTGGGGCACCGTGCCCATGCCGCCCAACCCCCAGGTGCCCGATGCCGACCTGAAGACCATCGTGGCCTGGGTGCTGTCCCAGAAATAAGGCGCCCGCCACGTGGCGAGGAAGCCGGCCCCCGGGCCGGCTTCGTTTTTTTTGGGCCTGCCCCTAGACCGGCAGCAGCCCCAGCAGATTGAGGAAGACCAGCGCGATGGCGGCGGGCACGATCCACCGCGTGGCGAACAGCCAGCGGGCATAGCCCCGCGCCTTCAGGGCGAGCTCCTCCTGGGCGTGGTCGGGGCGCATGACCCAGACCGCGAAGATCGCCATCAGGAATCCGCCCACCGGAAGCATGATCTTGCTGGTGAGGCTGTCCAGCAGATCGAAGCAGTTGAGCCCCAGCACCCGGAAGCCGGCGCCCACATTGAAGGCGAGCGCCGCCGCGATGCCCAGGAGCCAGACCATCAGCCCCACGCCGACGGCCGCCCTGGCGCGCGACAGCCCCGTGGTCTCCGTCAGCCAGGCCACGGCCGGCTCCACCAGCGAGATGGAGGAGGTCCAGGCGGCGAACAGCAGCAGCAGGAAGAACACCACGGCGAACAGATCCCCGCCCGGCATGCGCGCGAAGGCGACCGGCAGGGTCTGGAACACGAGACCGGGGCCCGCGGCCGGCTCCGCCTGGTGGGCGAACACCAGGGCGAACACGGTGATCCCGGCCAGCAGGGCGATGCCCGTGTCCGCCGCCACCACATAGGCCGCGGCGCGCGCGATGGACACGTGCCGCTGCAGGTAGGAGCCGTACACCATCACCGCGCCCATGCCCAGGGAAAGGGAGAAGAAGGCCTGGCCCATGGCCGCCAGCACCGCCTGGGGCGTGAGCCTGGAGAAGTCCGGCGTGAACAGGAAGGCCAGGGACTGGCGCATGTCGCCCACCGCCAGGCTGTAGCCCAGCAGGATCAGCAGGGCCGCGAGCAGCCCCGGCATCATGACCTTGTTGGCCCGTTCCAGCCCCGAGGTGACGCCGTGGGCCACCACCCCCATGGTGAGCAGCATGAACAGGGTGTGCCAGAGGATGAGCTCGCCGGGGTGGGTCAGGAAGGCTTGGAACAGGGCTGCCGCCCCGGCCGCGTTCAGCCCCGCGAACCCCGTGTGGGCGGCGCGCACCCCATAGGCCAACACCCAGCCCGCCACCACGCTGTAGTAGGCGAGGATCAGCAGCCCCGTCACGATGCCCAGCAGACCCAGCCAGCGCCAATGGCGGCTCGCCTGCGCTTCGGCCGCCAGGGCAGCCATGCCGTCCACCGGGTTCTTCTGGGCCCGGCGCCCCAGCATGATCTCCGTCATCATCAGCGGCAGGCCGATCAGGACCACGCAGGCGATATAGACGAGCACGAAGGCGGAGCCGCCGTTGGTCCCCGCGAGGTAGGGAAACTTCCAGACATTGCCCAGACCGACCGCGGAACCCGCGGTGGCCATGATGAAGGCCCAGCGGTTCGTCCAGTGGCTACGCATCCTTCCTCCCCATGACCGCGTTCGTCCGTTCCCGCCCGGGCGGGGCCGTGGCCCGGTGTCGCCCCTAGGAGGGCCTGCGGGCCGAGGCTTCGGCCGCGGCCTTGCGTCCCCACAGCAGCACGTATTGCACGCCGCTGGCCACGGTGAAGGCCAGGGCCAGCAGGAACAGGCCCGCGCGCCAGGCCCCGATATCCACGTAGGCCGCGGCCTCCGCCAGGATCAGGGCGAACAGGGCGAAGGCCACCAGGGTATGGGCCTTGCCCAGCCAGGTGGGGCGGATGTGCACTTCGCCAAAGGCGCGATGGTAGGCGAACGCGCCGCCCACGATCACCGTATCCCGCACCACCATGGCCAGGGTGAGCCACAGGGGCACGAGCTCGAGCCAGGTCAGGAGCACCACACACACCAGGGTGACCAGCTTGTCCGCCAGGGGGTCCATCACCGCCCCGTAGGCCGTCATCAGGTCGAAACGGCGGGCGATCCATCCGTCCAGGGCATCGGTGAGGGCGGCGGCCACGAACACCCACAGGGCGGCCGCAAACTGTTCCCGCATGAGCGCCCACGCCAGGGCCGGCGCCGCCAGCACCCGCAGGGTGGTGAGCACGTTGGGAAGATTGACGAATCCCATCTGGCCTCCCCCTCGCGGCCGCCCGGGAGCGCGGACCTACACCCAGTCGCGGGGCACGAGGAAGTCCGTGAACAGCCGTGCCTCCGGCGTGCCCGGCTCCGGCTTCCAGTCGTAGCGCCATTTGACCACGGGCGGCAGCGACATCAGGATGGACTCGGTCCGGCCGCCGCTTTG
>JBBINK010000238.1:0-2683 GCA_037443925.1 Betaproteobacteria bacterium | reverse complement strand
CCCACTGCGGCGACGAGGCCGCGGTGCTGGCCACCGAAGGCAATCTGAACAACGACATCGGCGTGCCGCTGATGCTGTTGCGCCTCGACGCCAAGCACCGCTATGCGGTGATCGAAATGGGCATGAACCATTTCGGGGAGATCGACTACCTCAGCCGCCTGGCGCGTCCCGACGTGGCCCTGGTGAACAACGCCCAGTCGGCCCACCTGGCGGGGGTGGGCAGCGTCGAGGGGGTGGCCCGGGCCAAGGGCGAGATCTACGGTGGTCTCGCGCCCGGGGGCACGGCCGTGATCAACGGTGACGACGCCTTCGCTCCCCTGTGGCGTGGGCTGGCCGCGGGTCACCGCATCCTGGAATTCGCGCTGGACCATCCCGCTCCGGTGACCGGCCGCTACCAGCTGTCGCCCGACGGCGCGGAGCTGGAGCTCATCCTGCCCCAGGGCAGGGCACATACCCGGCTGGCGGTGTCCGGCGTGCACAACGTGCGCAACGCCCTGGCCGCCGCGGCGGTGGTCAGCGCGCTCGACCTCCCGCCCGAGGCCGTGGCCGCCGGGCTGGCACGCTTCACCCCCGTGAAAGGACGCCTCCAGCGCAAGCGCGCGATCCTGGGGGCGACCCTGATCGATGACAGCTACAACGCCAACCCGGATTCCATGCGCGCGGCCATCGACGTGCTGGCCGCCTTGCCCGGCAAGCGCGTGCTGGTGCTGGGCGACATGGGCGAGCTGGGCGAGGATGCCTGGCGTCTGCACGGTGAGATCGGGGCCTATGCCCGCGACCGGGGCATCGACGTGCTGTTCTGCCTCGGGGAGAACGCCCGCAACATGGCCGCCCAGTTCGGCAGGAACGCCTGGCATTTCGAGCGCATCCAGGAACTGCTCGCGGATCTGGAAAACCTGCTGGCGCCGGACGTGACGGTGCTGGTCAAAGGCTCCCGCTTCATGGAAATGGAGCGGGTGGTGAGAAGCTTCGAACTGAAGGAATAGCATGCTGCTCGAACTCGCCCAGTGGCTGGCCGCAGACCTGCAGATCCGTGCCTTCAACGTGTTCAACTACATCACGCTGCGGGCGGTGCTCGCCACCCTCACCGCGCTCGTCATCTCCTTCATCGTCGGCCCGGCGATGATCCGCAAGCTCACGGCCTACAAGATCGGGCAGGCGGTGCGCGACGATGGCCCCCAGACCCACCTCGCCAAGGCCGGCACCCCCACCATGGGCGGCGCCCTGATCCTGGTGGCCATCATCGTCTCGACCCTGCTGTGGGCGGACCTGTCCAACACCTACGTGTGGATCGTGATGCTGATCACTGCCGGCTTCGGCGCCATCGGCTGGGTGGATGACTACCGCAAGGTGGTGCACCGCAACCCCAAGGGCCTGTCGGCGCGGGCCAAGTACTTCTGGCAGTCGGTGATCGCCCTCGTCGCGGTCTCCTACATCGCCTTCAACGTCACCCTGCCCGCCCAGACCGAGCTGATCGTGCCCTTCTTCAAGAGCGTGGCCATTCCCCTGGGCGCCACCGGCTTCATCGTGCTCGCCTATTTCGTGATCGTGGGCACCAGCAACGCGGTGAACCTCACCGATGGCCTGGATGGCCTGGCCATCATGCCCACCGTCATGGTGGCCAGCGCACTGGCCATCTTTGCCTATGTGGCGGGCCATGCCGTGTTCTCCAAATACCTCGGCCTGCCCCACATCCCCGGGGCGGGCGAGCTCGCCGTGTTCTGCGCCGCCATGGCCGGCGCCGGCCTCGCTTTCCTGTGGTTCAACGCCTACCCGGCGGAGGTGTTCATGGGTGACGTGGGGGCGCTTGCCCTCGGCGGCGCCCTGGGCGCGGTGGCGGTCATCGTGCGCCAGGAAATCGTGCTGTTCATCATGGGGGGCGTGTTCGTGGTGGAAACCCTGTCGGTGATGCTGCAGGTGGCCTCGTTCAAGCTCACGGGCAAGCGCATCTTCCGCATGGCGCCCCTGCATCACCACTACGAACTCAAGGGCTGGAAGGAAACCCAGGTGGTGGTGCGCTTCTGGATCATCACCATGATCCTGGTGCTGATTGGTTTGTCCACCCTGAAACTGCGGTAGCCATGAAACGCGAACCAGGACGGCATTCGAACGCAAAGCTCGCCCAGGACGCAAGGGCAACCCCCCTTGCGTTGGCAGGGCTTTGCCCTGTGGCTGAGAGGTCGAACGCGCCGCGATGAACGTATCGGGCAAAAAGGTGCTGGTGCTGGGTCTGGGCGCAACGGGCCTGTCCATGGCGCGCTGGCTGGCGCGTCGTGGCGCCCTGTTGCGGCTTGCCGACTCCCGCCACGACGCGCCCCATGCCGAGGAGCTGGCGCGCGAGCTGCCGGAGGCGGAGCGCGTCCTCGGCCCCTTCTCCGACGCCCTGTTCCAGGGATGCGAGCTGATCGCCATCAGCCCCGGGGTGCCGCTGGCCCAGCCTCCCATCATGCGCGCCATGGCTTCGGGCGTGCCGGTGGTGGGCGACATCGAGCTGTTCGCGCGCAGCCTTCCCCGGGAGCGGAGCCGGGTGATCGCCATCACCGGATCCAACGGCAAGACCACCGTCACCGCCCTGACCGGTGCCCTGTGCCGCGGCGCGGGCCGGGCCACGGTGGTCGCCGGCAACATCGGGTTGCCGGTGCTCGATGCCCTGCGCGCCATCGAGGACGGCGAGCCGGCTCCG
>JBBINK010000237.1:2284-2734 GCA_037443925.1 Betaproteobacteria bacterium | reverse complement strand
AAAAGGCAACGGTAAATAAAAGGCAGAAGGGAGAGGAAGCCATGAAAGCTCGATCGCCGGCGACAGCTCCCAAACTGGCGCTCTTCGCTTTGGCCTTTGGCCTTTGGCCTTCGACCTTGCCGGCCGCAGCCGCGCCACAGGGAGGCCACGGCCAACCGCCCCCGACGGCACCCAGCATCCAGGCCCTGGCGGTAGGCAAGGACCGCGCGCTTTACGCAGGGTCCTTCGGGCTGGGGATCTACCGCAGCTCGGACCGCGGCACCACGTGGGTGTCGGTCAACTCGGGCTTGACCGACCCCTTCATCCTGTGCCTGGCTGCGGCGCCTGACGGCGCGATCTACGCCGGCACCTTCCGGGGCGGCGTGTTCCGCACCCGAAACGGCGGGCAGAGCTGGGAAAAGATCAACGAAGGGCTCAAGCGGCTGGAGGTGAAGGCCCTCCTGATCGAGG
>JBBINK010000237.1:0-2246 GCA_037443925.1 Betaproteobacteria bacterium | reverse complement strand
GGGTCTACCGGCTGGGTGACCGAGAAACGAGGTGGTCTGTCGTGACCAAGGGGTTGGACGAAACCCTGGTGCACAGCCTCGCGATGGGGCAAGACCGGACGCTCTATGCCGGGACCTCAGGCCGGGGCGTCTTCCGCTTCAAGCCCAACGGGACGGAGTGGACACGCCTGCGGGACGGGCTGGTGGACCATGAAGGGCTGGTCGAGAATTTCATCCGCGTGCTGGCGGTGGGCGCCGACCAGGCGATCTATGCGGGCACCTTCGATGGCGGAGTTTTCCGCAGCACCGACGGCGGCACGTCCTGGCGGCCGATCAGCAAGGCGCTTCCCAACGATTCGATCCGCGGCATCGTGCCGAGCGAAAAAGGGCTGATCGTGGCCACCGGCCGTGGCGTCTTCAAAACGGAGAATCAGGGCAAGAGCTGGACCCCGCTCAACCGCGGGCTGACGGAGCTGTCCATCCAGGTGCTGATCGCATCTGCCGACGGGGCGCTCTACGTCGGCACCAGCTCCGGCGTCTTTCGGAGCGACGACGCCGGACAGAGCTGGACCGGCATCAGTGACGGCCTGGAAGGGACCGCCGAATCGCCGTTCATGGTCCGGTAGGCCATCGAGTGCGCACCCAGCGTCCATGAAGGATCCGTCCTTCCTCAAGGCGATGGTGCAGAAGGTCTGTGCCAAGCGCGTGCTGGAGATCGGCACGGGCGACGGCGCGAGCGCGCTGGCGATGGCGGAGATGCTGCCGGAGGATGGGTCGCTTCTCACGTGCGAGATCAACGCCGGGCTGGCCATGCTCGCCCGGAAGCGTCTGGGGCGGAGCCCGCACGGCCGGAAGGTCGAGGTGCTCGTGGGACCGGCGCTGCAGACGCTGGCTACCCTGACGGGCCCCTACGACCTGATTTTCGTGGACGCGGACACGCCAAACTACCTCCACTACTACCACCGTGCCTTGGAGTTGCTGACCCCGACGGGGGCGCTGCTCATGGACAACACCCAGGGCATGGCGATCGGGGGCGTTGTCCAGGCCAGGGACCCGGCAGTCGCCGCGATCAAGGAGCTGGCCCGCCAGGCCCATTCGGATCCCCGGGTCACTGCGCAGTTGGTCATGGCCCGCGACGGCATCCTGCTTGTGACCTGGGCGTCCCAGCCCTCGCGTGCGGTACCCTGAGGCCGCAGTGCTGACGATGCGCTGGAACATGATGCTGTCCATTGCTGAGGGAGCCTGCGATGACTGAGACTGCGCCAACGCTGGAACAGTTGAAGAAGGTTCGCGCGACGATCCGGGTCACGGTCAAGAACGAGCCCTGGGGCGACATCGTGCTGGCGTTCTTCCCCGAAGTGGCGCCGAACCATGTGAACAACTTCGTCAAGCTGGCCCGGGCGCGGTTCTACGACGGCACGACCTTCCACCGGGTGATCCCCGGATTCATGATCCAGGGGGGCGATCCCAACAGCCGACATCCCGAGCGTGCCACACACGGGACGGGAGGCCCGGGCTACCGGCTCAAGGCGGAGTTCAACAGCCGGCCGCACAAACGGGGCACGCTCTCGATGGCACGGGCCAATGACCCAGACAGCGCCGGCTCCCAGTTTTTCATCTGCGTGGCCGATGCCCACTTCCTGGACTGGCAGTACACGGTGTTCGGCGAGGTCGTGAGCGGAATGGAGGTGGCCGACCGGATCGTGAACGTCAAGCGGGACGGTCGGGACAATCCGCTGGAGCGCATCGAGATGACGGTCACCGTCAGCGAAGGCTGACGGTAACGATGCAAAATGCAAAATGAAAAGTTAACAAAGGGGACCCACCAGCGTTTTGCATTTTTCATTTTGCCTGTTGCATGGGCAGCGATCGCTGCCTGTGCGATCCCGCAGGTTCCCTCCCAGCTCATCTACGAGGACCCCGTCAATTTCGTGCGGCTCGAAGCAGACCCTGCCGTCCTGCCGACGAAGCCGGAGACCAGGCACAGCCACCCGGCGCAGATCGAGCCGGAGGTCATGGCCGGGATCCTGCGCGGGTTCCTGGCCCGGGAGCACCGGACCTCGATCCAGCGGGCACTCCAGGGGGAGGCCAACCCGGAGCCGGTCTTTCGCGACGACGAAGTCGCGTTGCTCGCGCCGCGCCTGTCCGAGGCGCTGGCCCGGGCGGCCCCGGATCAGGTGGTCACCTACTACCTGAGCCAGCCCCAGTCGTCCATCAAGCGGGAGATCACGACCGGAGGGCTCTACGTGCACGGGCCGCATCTTCAT
>JBBINK010000236.1:0-2774 GCA_037443925.1 Betaproteobacteria bacterium | reverse complement strand
GACCGAGATCAAGGGCCTGCTGGATTCCGACGACACGCGGGTCATGCTGGAAGCGCTGCGCCGCCTGGGGGTGGACTGGCAGCGCCAGGGCGACGGCGACGACTACCGCGTCAGGGGCGTGGCTGGCGTCTTCCCGGTGAAGGAGGCGGAGCTGTTCCTCGGCAACGCGGGCACGGCCTTCCGCCCCCTGACGGCGGTGCTGGCGCTCAGCCAGGGCCACTACGTCCTGTCCGGCGTGCCCCGCATGCACGAGCGGCCCATCGGCGACCTGGTGGATGCCCTGCGCCAGTTGGGCGCGGACATCCAATACCTGGGCCGGGAAGGCTATCCACCTCTGGCCATTCGTCCCGCCACCCTGCGTCCGGGCGGCCGGGTGCGCATTCGCGGCAACGTGTCCAGCCAGTTCCTCACCGCCCTGCTCATGGCCCTGCCCCTCACCGGGGCCGACACCACGGTGGAGGTGGAGGGGGAACTGATCTCCAAGCCCTACGTGGAGATCACCCTCAACCTGATGGCGCGCTTCGGCCTGCCGGTGGAACGTCAGGACTGGCAGGCGTTCCGGGTTCAGGGCGGGCGGCGTTACCGCAGCCCCGGCGCGATCGCCGTGGAGGGCGATGCCTCGAGCGCCTCGTATTTCCTGGCGGCCGGGGCGATCGGCGGCGGGCCGGTGCGCGTCGAGGGCGTGGGGCGCGACAGCATCCAGGGCGACATCCGCTTCGCGGACACGCTGGCACAGATGGGCGCCCTCATCCGCATGGGCGAGACCTGGGTCGAGGCCTGCGGCCCGCGGCGGCTGGCCGCCATCGACGCGGATCTCAACCACATTCCCGACGCGGCCATGACCGTCGCGGTGGCCGCGCTGTTCGCCCGCGGCACCACCGTCATCCGCAACATCGCCAGCTGGCGGGTCAAGGAGACCGACCGCATCGCGGCCATGGCCACCGAGCTGCGCAAATTGGGGGCCAGCGTGGAGGAGGGCGCCGACTTCCTGCGCATCACGCCGCCGGCCAGCCTCACGCCCCATGCCGAGATCGCCACCTACGACGACCACCGCATGGCCATGTGCTTCTCCCTGGTGGCCGCGGGGGGCGTGCCCGTGCGCATCCTGGAACCGGGCTGCGTGGCCAAGACCTTCCCGGGCTATTTCGATGCCTTTCTGTCCCTGGTGCAGCCGGACGTTCCGGTGATCGCCATCGACGGGCCGTCCGCCTCCGGGAAGGGGACGGTCGCCCAGCGGGTGGCCGAGCGGCTCGGCTTCCATTACCTGGACAGCGGCGCGTTGTACCGGCTGGTGGCTTTCGCGGCGCGCGAGGCAGGCGTGGCCTGGGACGACGAGGCGGCACTGGCGGTGATCGCCGCGACCCTCGATGTGCGCTTCGAAGGCGGGCGCATCCGGCTGGCGGGGCAGGACGTGACCGAGGCCATCCGCAGCGAGGACATCAGCGCGGGCGCCTCCGCCGTGGCCCAGTGGCCGGCGGTGCGGGATGCGCTGCTGGACCGCCAGCGTGCCTTCCGTCAGCCGCCCGGGCTGGTGGCCGACGGCCGGGACATGGGGTCGGTGGTGTTCCCCGACGCCCGCACCAAGATCTTTCTGACCGCAAGCCCCGAGGTGCGCGCCCAGCGGCGGCATAAACAGTTGATGGAAAAAGGAATGTCTGCTAACATCCAAACTCTTTTGCAGGACATTCGGGCGCGCGATGCGCGGGATTCCCAGCGGGCCGCCGCCCCCCTGCAACAATGCGCGGATGCGAGCCTGCTCGATACCAGCGAGCTCACCATCGATGAGGTCGTCGAGGCGGTGCTGCAACAGTATCGGGCCTCGTCCGCGCCGGGTGTCACCGCACGTTGAGGCAAGCCGCGCCGCCGATGCGAGCCATCGGGCGGCGGAGCTTTTCCCGTCATTTCTCCCGTGCTGGCGACGTTGTGTGTAACGACCCGTCTTCGACCAAAGGACGGCTTTTTTAGGTACTGATCATGATGGCGACTTCCCAAACTTCCACCAGCCAGGCTTCTCCCAGTGGGGAAAGCTTTGCCGCCCTGTTCGAAGAATCCCTTGCCCGCCAGGAAATGCGCGTGGGCGAACTCATCACGGCCGAGGTCGTGGCGATCCAAGGCGACGAGGTGATCGTCAACGCCGGCCTGAAATCGGAGAGCGTGATTCCGGCTTCCGAGTTCCGCAACGATCGGGGTGAGCTCGAGGTCAAGGTGGGCGACTTCGTCACGGTCGCCATCGAATCCCTCGAGGACGGCTATGGCTCGACCCGGCTGTCCCGCGAGAAGGCCAAACGCATCGCCGCCTGGCAGGAACTGGAGCAGGCGATGGAAAACGATCAGGTGGTCAAGGGTGTGATCACCGGCAAGGTCAAGGGCGGTCTGACCGTCATGATCAATGGCATCCGCGCGTTCCTTCCCGGCTCCCTGGTGGATACCCGCCCGGTCAAGGACACCACTCCCTACGAAGGCAAGGAGTTCGAATTCAAGGTCATCAAGCTCGACAAGAAGCGCAACAACGTGGTGGTGTCGCGCAAGGCCGTGCTGGAAGCCACCCTGGGCGCCGAGCGTCAGGCCCTGCTGGAAAACCTCAAGGAAGGCATGGTGGTCAAGGGCATCGTCAAGAACATCACCGACTACGGCGCCTTCGTGGATCTGGGGGGCATCGACGGCCTGCTGCACATCACCGACCTGGCCTGGCGCCGCGTCAAGCATCCCTCCGAAGTGCTGTCGGTGGGTGACGAGGTGGAAGCCAAGGTGCTCAAGTTCGACCAGGAGAAAAA
>JBBINK010000235.1:0-2792 GCA_037443925.1 Betaproteobacteria bacterium | reverse complement strand
GCCCTGGATCCTGTGGGGTTACGGGCTCGCGGGTTTCGTGCGCCCGCTGATCGCCTTCGTCACCGCGTGGCCCTGGCTTCTGGTGATCCGCTTCGTGGATCGGGTGGGCAAGGGTCTGCGTTCCTCGCCCCGCGATGCGCTGCTGGCCGCCACCGTGCCCCCCGAGCGGCGCGGCTTGGCCTTCGGCGTGCACCGCGCCATGGACAACGCGGGGGCGGTGGTGGGGCCGCTGGTCGCCTCCGGGCTGCTCGCCGCCGGCCTCGGACTGCGGGAGATTTTTCTGTGGTCCATCGTGCCCGCCGTGCTCTGCCTCCTGCTGGCGCTGTTCATCCGGGAGCCCGCGCCGGTGCCGGTCAGCCACGGCCACTTCGACTGGCGCATGGGCGATCTGCCGCCGGTGTACAAGCGCTACCTCCTGGTGGTGGCACTGTTCACCCTGGGCAATTCCTCCAACATGTTCCTCCTGCTGCGCGCCAGGGAGCTGGGCGTGGCCGAGGCCAGCGTGCCGCTGCTGTGGATGACGGTCTCGGTGGTGGCGACGTTGTTCACCGCGCCCCTTTCCGCGCTGTCCGACCGCATCGGACGGGTGCGGCTGCTGGTGGCGGGTTACGTGGCCTATGGCCTGGTCTATCTGCAACTGGGCCTGCTCAGCCACGATGGCCCGATCCTGTTCGTCACCTTCGCCGCTTACGGCCTGTTCGCCGCGGCAACGGAAGGCGTGGAGAAGGCATTGGTGGCGGACATCGCCCCGGCGGAAAAGCGCGGCACCGCCTATGGCTGGTTCAACCTGGTCACGGGGATCATGCTGTTGCCTGCTTCGGTGGTGTTCGGCTGGATCTACCAGACCCTCTCGCCCTTCGCGGCCTTCGCGTTTTCCGCGGCCAGCGCCCTGTGCGCCGCCGTGGGCCTCGCCCTGTGGGTGCGCCGCTGAGATGGCCGACCGGCCTTGGCGGCGCTGTGCTAAGCTAGGCTGCAGCCGATCACCGGCCTTCCTGTTCCCACCGCACCAGCCATGACCGAATCGCTCCCACCCCTCGCCACCGCGCGTGCCCAGCTCCAGGGCGCGCTCGACGTGCTGGAAACGCTGCACGGCGACCTGGTGCTGCGCCGGGACGAGGCACAGAACGAGGCGGCGCGCGATGCCTATGACGAGGTGCTGACCCTGGTCGAGGCCCTGCAGCTGGAAACCCGGCGGCGGCGCGATGCGCTGCCGCGGCAGGCTGCCCATCACGCCTCCTATGTGTTCCTGCTGGACGACACGGGCAAGCCCCACCCCCTGCCCCATCCCGTGTTCGTCGCCCTGGCCCGGGGCGCCGCCACGGCGCCCGAATTCGCGTGCCAGACCCTGCGTGTGGCCGAGTGGTACGTGCGGCTGCGGGATGGCGAGCCGGAGGCCGTGGTCAACGAGCAATACCACTACCTGACTTTCGATGCCGAAGGCCGCCTCGACTGGCATGCCACCCCGCCGGCCGATGACCAGGCCCTTCCCACCGCCGCAGAGCGGGCCGGTCTGCATGGCATGCTGTTCGGCACCGGTGAACGGACCGCCTGCTGAGGAACGTCATGGAGCGCAACTTTCATCCCTTTCACGAATTGTTCGAGCAGCTCGGTCTGCCCAGCGATGCCGCCGCCATCCAGGCGTTCATCGCGCGCCACCGCCCGCTGCCCCATGACATCCCCCTGCACGAGGCCCCGTTCTGGACGCCGGCCCAGGCCGCGTTCCTGAAGGAAGCCATCGAGTCCGACAGCGACTGGGCCGAGGTCGTGGATGCGCTGAATGCCGCGCTGCGGGATGCGCCCGCTTGAAATCCGGCCGGACTCTCCCATATTGAGTAGTCCATTTCCCTTCAACTTCACGAAAGGTTTCGCCATGGCCAATGAAAACGTCGCACCCCAGGAAAAACTCGTCTCCGACATGAAAGCGGTCATCAGCGATGCCGAGGAAGTGCTGAAGGCCACCGCCGACCAGACCGGCGAGAAGATCGCCTCCCTGCGTGCGCGCATCCAGGAGCGCCTGCATGCCGCGCGCGTGCGGCTGGCGGAGGCCGAGGCCGCGCTGGTGGAAAAGACCCGCGCCGCCGCGCGCGCCACCGACCAGTACGTCCATGACAACCCCTGGAAAGCGGTGGGCATCGCGGCCGGCATCGGCTTCCTGGTGGGCTTCATCCTCGGCCGCCGCTGAGTGGGCATGAATCCCGGCGGCGAAGGCTTGCTCGCTTCCGTCCGCAATCTCGCGGTCACCCTGGTGGCCGCCGCCAGGACCCGCATCGAGCTGCTTTCCACGGAGATCGCCGTGGAAAAGCAGCGCGCCCTGCGCCAGTTCGTGCTGGCGCAGCTGCTGGTCTTCTTCCTGGGACTGGCGGTGGTCTGCGGCGCGCTGCTCCTGCTCATGGTGTTCGAGGCCCGACGCGAGACCATCGCGGCCGTGCTCGCCGTGGTGTTTCTGCTGGCGGCCGGGCTATGCTGGCGCGGCCTCGTGCAAAGCGGCCGGCGCAGTTCCCCGCCCTTGGCCGACACCCTGGCGGAACTGGAGCAGGATCTGCAGCAGCTCAAGGCGCTGAGCGGCCATGATCGGCCAGCGGGAAGCTGAACTCATCGCCCGGCGGGCCACGCTGCGTGAACGCATCGCGCAGGAGCGGACCCGCATCAGCGAGGCTGCCCGGCCCCTGGTGGCCGCCTGCGTGCGGATGGACCAGATGCGGACCACCGCGGCGGCCGTGATGGCCGAAGGCCGGCAATGGCTCGCGCATCACCCCCTCTGGCTGGTCGCGGCCGTTGCGTTTCTCATCGCG
>JBBINK010000234.1:0-2823 GCA_037443925.1 Betaproteobacteria bacterium | reverse complement strand
GCAGGGCCTCGAGATGCTCGGGCGTGGGATAGCCCTTGTGCCGGGCCCACGCGCGATCAACCACAAGCGATCTACCAAGGAGCGACCGCCATGCAATACCGATCCCAAGCAGTGGCCATGCCCTACTTCGTGGCAGCCCTCGGCCTGTTCGTGGGCCAGATCCTGTTCGGCCTGATCATGGGCCTGCAATACGTGGTCGGAGACTTCCTGTTCCCGGCCATCCCGTTCAACGTCGCGCGCATGGTGCATACCAACCTGCTCATCGTGTGGCTGTTGTTCGGCTTCATGGGCGCCGCCTACTACCTGGTACCGGAAGAGTCGGAGACCGAGCTGCACAGCCCGGGGCTTGCCCGGCTGATGTTCTGGGTCTTTCTCGTGGCCGGCGCGCTGACCATCCTGGGCTATCTCTTCGTGCCCTACGCCAGGCTCGCGGACATGACCGGCAACAGCCTGCTGCCCACCATGGGCCGTGAATTCCTCGAGCAGCCCACGATCACCAAACTGGGCATCGTGGTGGTGGCCCTCGCCTTCCTCTACAACATCAGCATGACGGTCCTGAAGGGGCGCAAGACGTCCATCAGCCTCGTCCTGCTCACGGGCCTGTGGGGGCTGGCGATCTTCTTCCTGTTCTCCTTCTACAACCCCTCCAACCTCGTGCTCGACAAGTATTACTGGTGGTGGGTCGTGCACCTGTGGGTCGAAGGCGTGTGGGAGCTCATCCTGGGCGCGCTGCTGGCCTTCGTGCTGATCAAGATCACGGGCGTGGACCGGGAGGTGATCGAAAAATGGCTGTACGTGATCATCGCCATGACTCTGATCACGGGCGTGGTGGGAACTGGTCACCATTACTACTGGATCGGCACGCCGGGCTACTGGCAATGGTGGGGTTCGGTGTTCTCCGCCATGGAGCCCATTCCCTTCTTCATGATGACCGTGTTCGCCTTCAACATGGTCAACCGCCGGCGCCGTGAGCATCCCAACCGCGCGGCGACCCTCTGGGCCCTGGGCACCGGCGTCATGGCCTTCCTCGGCGCGGGGGTGTGGGGCTTCCTGCATACGCTCTCGCCGGTGAACTACTACACCCACGGCACCCAGATCACGGCTGCCCACGGTCATCTGGCCTTCTATGGCGCCTACGTCATGGTGGTGCTCACCATCATCTCCTATGCCATGCCCCTGCTGCGCGGACGCCAGGCCAACAGCAACGCGGCCCAGGTGGCGGAGATGTGGGGCTTCTGGCTGATGACCGTCTCCATCGTGTTCATCACCCTGTTCCTCACCGCGGCGGGCATCCTGCAGGTGTGGCTGCAGCGGGTTTCCACCACCCCCCTGCCCTTCATGCAGGCCCAGGACCAGGTCGCCCTGTTCTACTGGATGCGCGAGGTGGCAGGCGTGGTGTTCCTCGTGGGGTTGGTGGTCTATCTCGCGAGCTTCTTCGTCAAAGGTGAATCCAGGGCCACCGCCTAGCCCGGACCACGCGGCAGCGCCCCCTCGGGCCTGCCGCACACGGAGCCCGTTTCATGACGCCACCCGCCATCCACCCCCTGCCCCAGCAGCCCGACCGGAGCCTCCCCTACTACCGGCCCCAGGGACGCGAGGTGGAGCTGTTCGAGCACGCCTTCCACAACCGGCTTCCCCTGCTGCTCAAGGGCCCCACCGGCTGTGGCAAGACCCGTTTCGTCGCCCACATGGCGGCCCGGCTGGGGCGGCCGCTGTACACGGTGGCCTGTCACGACGATCTGTCGGCCGCCGATCTGGTGGGGCGGCATCTCATCGGCGAGACCGGAACCTTCTGGCAGGACGGCCCCCTCACCCGCGCGGTCCGGGAAGGGGCGATCTGCTATCTGGACGAGATCGTGGAAGCCCGCAAGGACATCACGGTGGTGCTCCATCCCCTCACCGACGACCGTCGCATCCTGCCCATCGAACGCACGGGGGAACTCCTGCATGCCCCTCCGGAGTTCATGCTGGTGGTTTCCTACAATCCGGGCTACCAGAATCTGCTCAAAGGCCTGAAGCCCAGCACACGGCAACGTTTCGTCTCCCTCCAGTTCGGGCATCCTCCGCCCGAGGTGGAGCAGGAGATCGTCATGGCGGAAACCGGCGTGGACGCCCTCCTGGCGGCTCGCCTGGTCCAGCTCGCCCATGCCCTGCGTGCCCTCAAGGAACACGACCTGGAGGAAGCCGCGAGCACCCGCCTGCTGGTCTATGCCGCCGCCCTGATCCAAAGCGGATTGGCACCGGTGGATGCCTGCCAGGCCGCACTGGTGGAGACCCTGACCGACGACGAGGAAACCGCCGCCGCGCTCATGGAGGTCGTCCTTGTCACCTTCGGGCAATGAGCCGAAGGCGGCCCCGCCGGGACAGGACATCGCCGTGATGGCGGAAATGCTCTACCTGGCCAACCTCCTGCTGTTGCCGGGCCTGGCCTTTCTCGCCCTGCTCCTGCTGTGGGCACGGCACCGGCACACCGCGCCGCCGCTCGCCCGCTGCCACCTGCGCCAGACCCTCGGCGGCAGCCTGTGGGCAGGCGCCCTGCTGGTGCTCGCCAACGGGGCGATCATCCTGCTGGGCGGTTACGACCGTCCCGCCACCTGGGTGGTGACGATCCTCTACTTCACCCTGTTCCATTCCAGCTTCGTGCTCCTGGGCGTGCTCGGCTTGGCCCGCGCCCTGGCCGGCCAGCCCTACCGCTTTCCCCTCGTCGGGAGGCCCTGCGATGGCTGATCTCCAGCGCAGCCGGCTGCTCACGCGGGCAAGCTTCTTCGCCCTGTTCCTGCTGGCGCCCCCTTTGGATCTGTTCCGCTTCGATCTCACCCAGGG
>JBBINK010000233.1:0-2840 GCA_037443925.1 Betaproteobacteria bacterium | reverse complement strand
GCAGGTGCGCTGCACCACATAGTAGGCCGTGGCGAACAGGGCCGAGCCGCCGAAGGCGAAGATCACGGCGTTGGTGTGCAGCGGCCGCAATCGCCCGTAACTCAGCCAGGGAATGCCGTAGGTCATGTCCGGCCAGATCAGCTGGGCCGCGATGAACACGCCCACCAGCATGCCGACAATGCCCCATACCACGGTCATCAGGGCGAATTGCCGTACTACCTTGTAGTTATATGTGGCTTCCATGCGCACCTCTCCTTTTTGTCAGGTAATACCGACCAGGCGGCGTCAGCCCGCCGCCTGGTCGCTAGCCCCTGACGGGCTGCGGGGCGGTGTGTCGTCGTCCATCACCACCCGATAGGCCGGTCCCTCCAGGTCCTCGAACTGCCCCGATTTGGAGGCCCACCAGAAGGTGACGCCCACCAGGAGCACCAGCACGAGGCTCAGCGGGATCAGCAGGTAGAGGATTTCCATGGAGACATCCGGCCCTCGTTAAGGGGCGTGACAGGTCTTTTGCATGGCGCAATCAACCGGGAGCGGGATGTCGGTCGCGCGCACAAGGACGGAATGATCGTCGGGATTCGTGCCACGCAAACAAGCCATCCCCCTCTCCACGCCCATGCTAGAAGCGGCGGCCGTAACCGATACCCCAAACGACGGGGTCAATCTTGAGATCCGTAACGTGAGCACCCGTAGCGGAGTTTCTCACGTCTGTCTTGATGTAGATTTTTTTTACATCAAAGTTGAGGTAGCTGCTCTTGTCAAGGGCGATATCGAAACCTGCCTGCAGGGCTCCACCCCAACTGTTGCGGTCAACATCCAAGGGCAATACCCTGTCGAGACTTACGCTGTAGAAACGCGTGTAGTTCAAACCGGCGCCGACATAGGGCTTGAACGTGCCGGCAGGATTGAAGTGGTACTGGACGGTCACCGTGGGCGGCAACACGCTGACCTTTCCAAGACTCGTACCGTTGAGGGTAACCTCATGCCGCGTGGTCGCAAGGATCAGTTCGACGCCAACATTCTTGTTGATGAAATACGTAAAATCCAACTCGGCGGTCGTCTGGTCATTTACATCCGCCCCAGCGAGGGTCGAGCTCACGTCCGGGGCCACATTGATCACCCGCGCCCGAATCAGCCACTCGTCAGCCGCCTGCGCCGACCCAGCCGCCACCATCACCGCTCCCAATGCACCGGACACCAATGCTTTTTTCATCTTGCTCTCCTTAGTTGACGACCATGTAACCGGATATCACTATCCTCTTTTCCCAATATAAGCGAACACAGATTTTCGGCGCAAGTTTTTTTTGCACGTGGGTGATCGGAATAGTCGACAATCGCAGTCGGTTAAACCATCCTGGGTACAATAACGCCATGATTCCTTGGCTAGATCGCGACGCTGCCTTCCCCCCGGTGGAGGCTGCGCTGACCCACCCCAATGGCCTGCTGGCCGCAGGCGCCGACCTGGGCCCGGCGCGGCTGCTGGATGCCTACGCCCGGGGCATCTTTCCCTGGTTCAACGAGGGCGAGCCCATCCTGTGGTGGAGCCCGGACCCCCGCATGGTGCTCTTTCCTGGTGAACTGCGTGTGACCCGTTCCCTGCGCAAGGTTCTGCGCAACCGCCCTTACGAGGTGCGCTTCGACACCGCCTTCGAAGCGGTGATGCATGCCTGCGCGGCGCCGCGGCCGGGCCAGGCCGGCACCTGGATCGGGCCGGCCATGATCGAGGCCTACACCCGCCTGCACCGGCTGGGCCATGCCCACTCGGTGGAAACCTGGATCGACGGCCGGCTGGCCGGCGGCCTGTACGGGGTGGCCATCGGCCGCATGTTCTATGGGGAGTCCATGTTCACCCGCGTCCGGGACGCTTCCAAGATCGCCCTCGTGCACCTGGTCTGGCAGCTGCGCCGCTGGCATTTCGGGCTGATCGACTGCCAGATGAAGACGGCCCATCTGGCCTCGCTGGGCGCGCGGGAGATCCCCCGCGGGGAGTTCGTTCGCCGGGTGCGCGAGCTGATAGAATTTCCATCCGTCCCCGCCCCCTGGCGGCCGGATGCCGACCTGGGCAAGGAGCTGGAGCCATCCGATGCTGAATGATTTCCCTGCGCACAAGCTTCAGTTCTATCTGACCTCGCCCTATCCCTGCAGCTATCTGCCGGGCCGTGTCGCACGGTCCCAGGTGGCCACGCCCAGCCAGCTGATCGATGGCGCGGTCTACGGCCGGTTGATCCGCCTGGGCTTCCGCCGCAGCGGCGCCTACGTCTATCGGCCGCTATGCGACCGCTGCCGGGCCTGCGTGCCGGTCAGGGTGCGCGTGGCCGACTTCACGCCCAGCCGCTCCCAGCGCCGTGCAGCCGCCCATCATGGCGAGCTCGCGGTGCACGTGGGACCGCTGCGCTACGACGACGAGCACTTCGCGCTCTACCGCCGCTATCAGAGCCAACGCCATCCGGGCGGGGGCATGGACCAGGACGACAGCCAGCAGTATCACCAGTTCCTACTGGAGAGCGGCGTCTGTACGTCCCTGGTGGAGTTCCGTGAAGGCGGCGTGCTGCGCATGGTCAGCATCGTGGACGTGGTCGAAGACGGTCTGTCGGCGGTGTACACCTTCTACGATCCCGCGGTGCCGAAGGCCAGTTACGGCACCTACAACGTGATCTGGCAGGTGGAGGAATGCCGCCGGCGCGGCCTGCCCTATCTCTATCTCGGCTACTGGATCGCCCACAGCCGGAAGATGGCCTACAAGATCCGCTTCCGCCCCCTCGAGGGTCTGGTGGACGGCCAGTGGCGGCTGCTGGAACTGCCCGCGTGATGCGCCTGCGCCTGGCGGGAGCCCTGCTGGC
>JBBINK010000232.1:0-2842 GCA_037443925.1 Betaproteobacteria bacterium | reverse complement strand
CCGAGGACTGGACATGGAGGATGGCGCGCTGGATCACGCGCTGGAAGCCCAGCGTCGGCTGGGTATCCACCTCGCCCGTGCCACCCACCACCGGCGTATGCTGGTGCACGAAATCGGTGAGGGCCTTGCGCAGCTCCTCGATGTTGGCGGCGCAGGCACGCAGGACCTGGGCCGCGGAGGGGTTGTCCAGCATCGCCAGCAGCAGGTGCTCCACGGTGATGAATTCATGGCGCTTTTGCCGGGCCTCGACAAAAGCCATGTGGAGGGAGACTTCCAGTTCCTGTGAAATCATGTCGCTACCCTGCTGCCTCTAGGTTTCTTCCATCACACACTGCAACGGGTGCTGGTGCCGCCTTGCAAATGAGACTACCAGATCGACCTTCGTTGCGGCAATATCCTTGGGAAAGACCCCGCACACGCCGAGCCCTTCCCTGTGGACTTTGAGCATCACCTGCGTGGCCCGTTCCCGGTCCATGTGAAAAAACTGCTGCAGGACCAGGACCACGAAGTCCATGGGTGTGTAATCGTCATTGAGGAGGATGACTTTATAGAGGGGCGGCGGTTTCGCCCGACTGTCCTCCACCTCCCGCACCGGGGTGAGCTGATCCTTCAGAGCCATGTATCTGCCTCGACGACCGCTTAATGTGGACTCATGGCCCGTTTTTTTCAAGTCTCCCGGGGCCGCTGGCCAGCCCCTTGACTTCCCAAAATGACGGGCGCAAACTGGCTGCGTCTTTGACTTTGAAGGGAAATTCGGCGGTGTGGCCGCTGCACCTTTCGAGCAAACTGGTGGGATTGACCGTCCGTTTTTTGATTTAAGGAAACAGCAGCATGGCAACTGGCACCGTCAAGTGGTTCAACGACGCTAAAGGTTACGGGTTCATCACGCCGGACGATGGGGGTGACGATCTGTTCGCCCACTTCTCCGCGATCCAGGCCCAGGGGTTCAAGAGCCTGAAGGAAGGGCAGAAGGTCCAGTACGAAGTGACCCAGGGCCCCAAGGGCAAGCAGGCTTCCAACATCCGCACCGTCTGACCCGCCGGGCTCGGCGCCCGGTCTTCCCCGAGTCGGCCGATCCCCGCCTGAAGGCGGGGGTGGTCGGCTTTTTTATCTCGATCCTACGCCTGGCCTGCGCCACCGGCCGGCCACCGTGCCTCCCCGTCCCGCAAGCTTGGGAACCGCGGTCGGGAGGCCGTCCGGACAGCGCCGGGCCGGGCCTGCGAGCCTTTGAGGCAAGGCCCCGGCAGGCCAGGGGCCGGCCCAAGGCCCTTTGCCCAAGGCCCTTTGCCCAAGGCCCTTCGCCCACTTCACCGGGCACGCCCCGCGAACCGGGCACGCCCCGCGAACCGGGAACGCCCCGCGAACCGGGAACGCCCCGCGGACCGGGAAGGCCCCGCGAACCGGGAAGGCCCCGAACCTCCCGGGGGCCCTGCGCGGGCCCGCCGGGGGACCGGCAACCCTGCCCGCGGCGCCTCAGAGCAGGGGCACGACCAGGAGGGCGACGATGTTGATGATCTTGATGAGGGGGTTGATGGCCGGACCGGCGGTGTCCTTGTAGGGGTCACCCACCGTGTCGCCGGTCACGGCGGCCTTGTGGGCATCCGAACCCTTGCCGCCGTAATTGCCCTCCTCGATGTACTTCTTGGCGTTGTCCCAGGCGCCGCCGCCGGTGGTCATGGAAATGGCCACGAAAATGCCGGTGACGATGGACCCCATGAGCACGCCGCCCAGGGCCTTGGTGCCGGCCCCCGGCCCCATGATCCACCCCATCACCACGACCACGGCAATGGGTACCAGGATCGGCAGCAGAGAGGGCACGATCATTTCCCGGATGGCCGCGCGGGTCAGCATGTCCACGGCCTTGGAGTAGTCCGGCTTGGTCCGGCCTTCCATGATGCCCGCGATCTCCCGGAACTGGCGTCGCACCTCCACCACCACGCTGCCGGCGGCCCGCCCCACCGCCTCCATGCCCATGGCCCCGAACAGGTAGGGCACCAGGCCGCCGATGAACAGGCCGATGATCACGGCCGGGTCGGCCAGGGAAAACTCCACCAGCTTGCCGCTCGCCTCCAGGGTATGGGTGTAATCCGCGAACAGCACCAGCGCCGCCAGGCCGGCCGAGCCGATGGCATAGCCCTTGGTGACGGCCTTGGTGGTGTTGCCCACGGCATCGAGAGGGTCGGTGACGTTGCGCACGCTATCGGGCAGTTCGGCCATTTCCGCGATGCCGCCGGCGTTGTCGGTGATCGGCCCGTAGGCATCCAGCGCGACGATGATGCCGGTCATGGACAGCATGGCGGTGGCGGCCACCGCGATGCCGTACAGCCCCGCCAGGTGGTAGGACGCGGCGATGGCCAGGCACACCGCCAGCACGGGCAGCGCCGTGGACCGCATGGACACGCCCAGTCCCGCGATGATGTTCGTGCCATGCCCGGTCGTCGATGCCTGGGCGATGTGCCGTACCGGCCCATACTCGGTGGCCGTGTAATACTCGGTGATCACCACCATGGCCGCGGTCAGCGCCAGTCCGATGAGCGCCGAGAGGTACACGTCGAGCGCCGACAGCGTGGTGCCATCGGCCATGGCCAGTCCGCTGCCGAACAACCAGGTGGTGGCCGGATAGAAGGCGACCAGGGCCAGGACGCCCGCCACGATCAGGCCGCGATAGAGGGCATTCATGATCTTGCCGCCATCCCGGGCGCGCACGCAAAACGTGCCGATGATGGAAGCCACGATGGAGATGCCCCCCAGCACCAGCGGATAGGCGACCGCCCGGGCGCTGCCGTCCGCCGCGACCATGAGGCCGCCGAGGAGCATGGTGGCGATGAGCGTGACGGCGTAG
>JBBINK010000231.1:0-2857 GCA_037443925.1 Betaproteobacteria bacterium | reverse complement strand
GATCTGGTCGTACCGGTAGCGGGGAAACGTGGCCCGGAACCACAGGAACAAGAGCAGCACGAACATGACCTTGAAAACCAGCCAGTGGAAACCGTCCGGAATCCAGCTGACGGGCGACAGCCACCCTCCCAGGAACATGAGGCTGGTGAGCGTGGCCACCAGGATCATGTTCGCATACTCGGCCAGGAAAAACACCGCGAAGGCCATCCCGGAATACTCCACGTGGAAGCCGGCGACGATTTCCGATTCGCCCTCGGCCACGTCGAAGGGCGCGCGGTTGGTCTCCGCCACGCCGGCGATGAGATAGACCAGGAACAGGGGCGCCAGGGGCAGCCAGTACCAGTGCAGGAAGCCGCCCTCCTGGGCCTTCACGATCTCCACCAGGTTCAGGCTTTGGGCCGCCATCAGCACGCCCACCAGCGCGAACCCCATGGCGATCTCGTAGGAGACGATCTGCGCAGCCGAACGCATGGCGCCCAGGAAGGCGTATTTGGAGTTGGACGCCCAGCCCGCCAGAATCACGCCATAGACCCCCATCGACGTGATCGCCATCACATAGAGCAGGCTGGCATCGATGTTGGCGAGCACCCATTCCGGGGAGAAGGGGATGACCGCCCAGGCCGCCAGCGCCGGCCCGATGGCCAGGACCGGCGCCAGCAGGAACAGGAAGCGGTCGGCGCCGGCCGGAATGACGATTTCCTTGAACAGCAGCTTGAGGGCGTCGGCGATGGGCTGCAGCCACCCCTTCGGGCCCACCCGGTTCGGCCCCAGGCGGATCTGCATGTAGCCGATCACCTTGCGCTCCGCGTAGGTGAGATAGGCCACGCACAGCAGAAGGGGCACGACGATGGCGGCGATCGCGAGCAGGGTCTTCACCAGCGTGAACAGCATCGGCCCCCACACCGGACCGAACCAGGCATCGAAGGTCGCAGCGAAGGCCATCATGCGCGTTCCACCGTGATGGGATCGAACATGCCGCCGAGGCCGGCGGTGAGGGGATGAGCGGCGGCCACGTGCACACAGCCGTCCGGCACCGCAGGATCGGCGCTGGCCGGCAGCGTGGCCTGCCCCTCGCCCTGCCGCAGCACGAGCATCTGCCCTTCCCTGAGCCCGAGCCGTTCCATCAGCCGCGGATGCATCCGCGCCAGGGGCGGCCGGGCATCACGGGTGGCCTGCAGGGCCGGCGCGCGCCGGGTCAGCGCATCGAGCTGATAGATGGGCACCTCACCGATGCGCCACAGGACGTCCCGGGCGCCCTCGGCCTCGCCGAGCACGGGGCTGGTCAAGCCATTGTCCAGCCGATCGCGCACACCGGCCTCACCCGCCGGCAGGGCCTCGCGGAGGACGTCCTCCGCGCTGTCGTGATCGAAGCCGGGCAGACCGAGCAGGTTGCCCAGCACCCGCAGCACTTTCCACGCCGGACGCGCCTCGCCCAGCGGCTTCACCGCGGCCGCGAAGCTCTGCACCCGCCCTTCCATGTTCACGTAGGTGCCCGCCGTTTCCGCGAACGGCGCCACCGGCAGCAGCACGTGCGCATAGTCCACGGCGCGGTGGCGGAACGGCGACATCGCCACCACCAGGTCGGCACGGTGCAGGGCGTCGAGGGCTTGCCGGGGGTCGTGGCTGTCGAGCTCCACCTCCGCACCGAGCAGCAGGTAGGCACGACGGGGTTCGCGCACCATGCGCCGCGCATCGAGCCCGCCCGAGCGGGGAATGGCCCCGGCGAGATAGCCGCCGACGCTGTTGGCCGCTTCGCCCATGAACCCCCAACGCGCACCGCTGATGCGGCCCAGCTCCGCCGCGAGGCTGGCGATCTCCGCCGCCTGGGGATGGTGCTGGGCGAGGTTGCCCAGCAGGATCGAGCCACGCTCCACGCTGCACAGGTTTTCCGCCATGGCCGACGCCATGCCGTCCGGCTCGATGCCTGCCAGACGTGGGCCGTAGGGCTCCGCCAGGGGCACGCCCTTGCGCTGGGCCGCGGCCCTGACCACGCCTGCGAGGAAGGACACCAGCTCCGACGGCGGGACGATGGCCTTGTTGGCGACCCGGCACAGGGGATCCATGTCCACCGGGTTGATCACGTCCAGCCGGGCCCGGCGCTTGACCGCCTGGCGCACGCGATGCGCCAGCAGGGGCTGTTCCTTGCGGATGTTGCTGCCGATGAGCAGGATCGCCTCCGCCTCCTGCACCGCCTCGATGGACTGGCCCAGCCAGGGCACGCCGGCGCGCCGACCGTCGGCCCGGAAATCCGCCTGGCGCAGGCGGTGATCGACGTTGTCGGAACCGAGCCCGCGCATGAGCTTCTGCAGCAGATACAGTTCCTCGAGGGTGGCATGGGGCGTGGCCAGGGCGCCGACCGCCTCCGGCCCATGGGCATCGACGATGTCCCGCACGCCGTTGGCCACGTATTCCAGGGCCGCCTGCCAGTCCACCTCGATCCATTCCCCATGGTGCCTGACCATGGGACGCAACAGCCGCTCCTCGCTTCCGAGCGCCTGGTACGAGAAGCGATCCCGGTCCGCCAGCCAGCATTCGTTGATGGCCTCGTTGTCCCGGGGCAGCACCCGCATCACCCGGTCCTTCTTCACCTGGATCAGCAGATTGGCGCCCAGCCCGTCATGGGGGCTCACCCCGAAGCGGCGGGACAGCTCCCACGGACGCGCCGTGTACCGGAAGGGTTTGGACGTGAGCGCGCCCACGGGACACAAATCGATCATGTTGCCCGACAGCTCGGAGTCCACGGTCTCGGCCACGAAGGGCATGATCTCCGAGTGTTCGCCCCGGAACGCCTGCCCCAGCTCCATGCGGCCGGCGATTTCCTGTCCGAACCGCACGCAGCGGGTGCAATGGATGCAGC
>JBBINK010000230.1:0-2872 GCA_037443925.1 Betaproteobacteria bacterium | reverse complement strand
GGCCAGGGACATGAAGTCCGAGGTGTTGAGCACGAGCCGGCCATCCGTGGGGCAGGCGGCCAGGGGCGCGGGCTTGGAGCCGGTGGCGATGATGATGCGCGGCGCGGTGAGCACCCGCGGCTCCCCGGCATCCTGGCCGGCGCCCACGGGGTCCACGGCGATCTCATAGGGAGACAGGAAGTGGCCCCGGCCCTGGATGACGGCCACGCCCAGGCGACGCAGCCAGACCGGAAAATTGTTGCGGATCCCCGCCACGACCTCGTCCTTGTGGCGCATGGCCGCGCGGAAGTCGCCGCGGACCTCGCCCACCAGGCCGCGTCCGTTGAGATGCTGCATGTCCTCGATGAGGGAGGCGAGGTGCAACAGCGTCTTCTTGGGGATGCAGCCCAGATTGAGGCAGTTGCCACCGGGCAGGGCCTTTTCGATCAGGGCGACCTTCGCCCCGAGCTGCGCCGCGGTCAGGGCGGCCTTGTAGCCGCCAGGCCCGCTGCCGATGATGATGAGGTCGAACTTCTGCATCGCTCAGCTGCAGCTGGAGCTCCCACCCGATCCACAGCCGCCGCTGCCGCAGCCGCCCGAGCCGCAGCCGGATCCGCTCGGACCGGAGGGGGCATCCTCGGCCTTGGGGGGGATGAACACGAAGCCGAAACGGCCGGGTTCCAGTTCCACGTAGTCCATGGTGGCGCCCTTGAGGATCTCCCAGCTCTTGGGGCCGATGAGCACATTGACGCCCGCAGGGCAGACGATTTCCATGTCTTCGATGCGTTGCTCGTCGAAGCCCATGCCGAGCTCGAGTTCGCCTTCCGGCGTGATCCTGGCGGCCAAGCGCAGGGCCAGGCCCTGGGCGCCGCTCGCTTCGGCGGCCTTTGCGATCTGGACGGCGGCCTGCTGGGTAACCGTGAACATGTTCAAAACTCCTTGCAGTGGGGTGGGAAAGATCAGCCGGCCGAGGCCCGCCGGGGTTGATGGTGGAAATGGCAACGCCGCACCCATTCCACGAAGCGCCTCGGCCAGTCGAAGCCGGCGGTGCCCCGCAGATGGGTGTAGGAGGCCAGGAGACGCTTGTACACGAAGCCGTCGTGTTGGCCGTCGATGCCATGGCCGCGCCGGACCTGGTAGGCATAGGTAAGGCCGTCCGGCAGGTTTTCCAGACTGGAATAGTGGAACTCGTGGGCGTGGATGTCCTGGCCGTCACCGGCGCCCTGCCACCAGGGCGAAGAGGGCGTCTGCTGCAGCCGCACATAGCCGCGCCCGACGGGCCTGGTATGCATCACCACGTCCCCCGGGATGATGCCCACCATCTCGTGCCTGACACCCTGGACGCTCAGGGTGCGTGCCAGATACATCAGGCCGCCGCACTCCGCGTAGGTGGGCATGCCCGCCTCGATGGCGGCCCGGATGTCTTCGCGCAGGCTCCGGTTGGCGGCGAGTTCGCCGGCGAAGCTCTCGGGGAAACCACCCCCGATGAACAGGGCGTCCGCGTCGGGAAGGAGTGGGTCGCGGAGCGTGTCGAAGGGCACCAGCTCGGCGCCGGCAGCCCGCAGCGCGTCCAGATCGTCGGCGTAGTAGAAGCCGAAGGCCCGGTCCTGGGCAATGGCGATGCGTACCGGCGTATCCTTCGCGCCCATTGGCGTGGCGAGGGCGGCGACGGGCAGCTCCCGCGCCTGGGCGGCGACCGCCAGCAGCCGGTCCAGATCCACCTGCTGGGCCATACGCTGGGCCAGGACTTGGATTTGGGCCTGGGCCTCGGCGGCCTCATTGGCGGGCACCAGGCCCAGGTGGCGCTCCAGGATCTGCAGGCCAGGGTCGTGATGGACGGCACCCAGGACGGGTATGTCCGTGTAATGCTCCACCACCGCGCGCAGCTTGGCTTCATGGCGTGCGCCACCCACGTTGTTGAGGATGACGCCCGCGATGTTCACGCCCCGGTCGAAGGCCTGATAGCCCAGGAGCAGGGGCGCGATGCCGCGGATGACGCCGCGGGTGTCCAGCACCAGCACCACCGGCAGGGCAAGCAGTTTGGCCAGTTCGGCGTTGCTGTTGCTGCCGTCCAGATCCAGGCCGTCGTAGAGGCCCTTGTTGCCCTCCACCAGCGCGAGGTCCGCCTGGCCGGCATGGCGGGCGAAGGTGGCGAGGATCTCCTCACGGCTCTGGACGTAGAAATCCAGGTTGTAGCAGGGCCGGCCTGCGGCCTGGGCCAGCCACATGGGGTCGATGTAGTCGGGGCCCTTCTTGAAGGGTTGGACGCCCAAGCCACGGGCTCGCAGCGCTGCACACAGACCGATGGCGACCGTGGTCTTGCCCGAGGATTTGTGTGCAGCGGAGATGAGGAGACGGCTCATGGCTGCGGCATTGGGCGGGCCAGGGTCAGTGGCCCGCACCCTCCGTTTCCCGTGGGGCGCTGGCGAAGCGCCAGGAGGCGCAGGGTTTGCGGCTCATGCTGCCTCCTTCCGTGACCCCGGGGCTCACTTGCCCGCGCTGGCGTGGGGGTCCACGTCGGCGTCGGCCAGGCTCTCCGGCAGGAAGCGGAGCACCTTCACGCCCACGGTGACGATGGCCAGCGCCACGGCTACCCCACCCAACCCGAGCAGGAATTCGGGCAGAGAGGGCTGATAGGGATGGATCACGCCGTCGAAGAAGCTGCTGCGCTCCTCCCAGCCAGGGAAGATGTCCAGGGGATAGGCCTGGCCACCGATGATGGTGACGTACATCTGGGCCAGCCCGCCCAGCACCACCAGCAGGCAGGCGGTCACCAGCAGGGCGCGGGAGGCACGCAGCTTGGGATTGAACAGGATCAGCATGGGCACCACGGAGCCCAGGATGACCTGACCGATCCAGAACATCTGGGTGTAGATCCCGCCTTCGACCAGGA
>JBBINK010000229.1:1836-2900 GCA_037443925.1 Betaproteobacteria bacterium | reverse complement strand
GTCCAGCCAGGTGATTTCCACGCCACGGACCGCACGCCCGTCCGTCAGCGAGCTGACGAAGACCTCCGCCTCCCGTTCGAAGAGCCGCATGTGCAGCCCCAGGTCGCTGACATAGAAATAGGTGACCTCATACTCGGAACGGAAACGTCCCGGCTGGCTCATGACGGCCAGGTAGATTCCGGGCTCCTGGAGTGGCTTGATGTTCTCCACCGGCAGGTGGGTGACGCTCCGCTTGTTGGGTGTCTGCTCGGTCAGGAAACGGCCCACATAGACACTGTCCGTCAGGTCCGACAGCTCATCCAGTCTCCATCCGTCCACCCTGCCGCGCAGACGGGTGTCTTCGTATCCCTCGTCATCGGCCTCCTGGTCCTCGTTCGCAGGCGCCCCCCTGATCGCACGCTGGAGGAAGTCGGGTATCCTGGCTTCGCGCACCCGCAGGAACTGCACGTCCACTTCCGGAACATTCACCGTCACCACCGGCAGGCCCCCATTCTGCCGGGCCGGCAGCACCATGCCCCGACTGGCGAAGTAGAAGGTGGGCGCCACTGCCGCCGTGCGGACCCGGTAGCGCTGTTCGGCGGCGAGGCGGGCTCCGCTGCGGGCGGGCAGGCCGGCGCTCACACGGATGACGTAGTGGGTGAGCGGCTTGATGTGGGGAAAGTACAGCAGGTTGGGGTTGCTGCCCACGACCCAGGCACCGGAAACGAGCCTGCCCTTCGTCGTGTCCGTCGCCTTGGGGTCCTGCCCCGGAGGCACTTCGAACACCTGGACGTAGCGGTCGTACCGGACTGCGCTGTCCAGGGGCTGGGTGAAGCTGAGCGCCAGCGCGGGCATGCCATCGAGGCTGCGTTCCCCGGCGTCGGTGATGGCGAAGGCCACCTCGGGGCCCGGGCTCTTGGAGGCCGGACGCGGCAGCATCCGGTAACCCACCGCCACCGCAATGGCGATGACCACCGCGATGGCAACACGCGCTGCAACTTTGCTTGTCATGACTGAACCCCGTGGAGCGGAAATGACGCCAGAACGGCAGTATGCCATCGGCATGCCCTGCTGTCCATGCGGTG
>JBBINK010000229.1:0-1812 GCA_037443925.1 Betaproteobacteria bacterium | reverse complement strand
GCGGTGGGCGCGGGCCGGCCGCCCCGCGCGAGGGTGGGTGATGCCCGGGGCGCGCGGCTCCTCCCGGGTCCGGCCTTGCCTCGCGGCGCAGCGGTCAGGGAACCCACCCATAGCGCACGATGTGGAAAAAGATCGGCGCCGAAAAGCTGATCGAGTCCACACGGTCGAGCATGCCGCCATGGCCCTCGATCATGGTGCCCCAGTCCTTGATGCCCCGGTCGCGTTTGATGGCAGACAGCACGAGCCCGCCGAAGAAACCCATGATGTTGATCACCAGCGCGATCAGCGCCGCCTGCCCCGGCGTGAAGGGCGTGATCCACCACAGGGCCGTGCCCACCGCGGTTGAGGTCAACACGCCACCCACCAGCCCCTCCCAGGTTTTCGAGGGCGAGACGTTGGGTGCGACCTTCCGCCGGCCCAGGAGCTTTCCCCACACGTACTGAAACACATCGCTGGACTGAACGGTGAGGATGAGGAACAGGATGAGCAGGGCATCGCGCCCCTCGTATCCCGGGATGGGCAGGGTCATCAGGGCCGGAACATGGGACAGGCAATAGACGCAGATCATCAGCCCCCACTGCACCTTGGCGGCCCGTTCCAGGAAGCGGGTGGTGTCGCGACCCAGCACGGCCGAGATGGGCAGCAGCAGAAAGGCATAGACGGGGATCAGGATGGAGAATAGACCATACCAGTCGGTGGCAATCAGGTAGTACTGCAGGGGCAGGAAGAAGAGAAAGCTCCACAGCAGCGCCCGATGGTCCCCGCGCCGGGTGTGGGTGAGGGAGATGAATTCCCTCAGGCTCTGAAAGGAGATGAAGCCAAACAGCACGACCACTCCGCCCTTGCCCACCCACAGCGCGGCACCGACCAGGACGGCCATGACCCACCAGGCCTTGATGCGGGCATTCAGGTTGTCGATGACGCCGTGGGGCCTGCCCCCGGCAATGCGGTATTTCAGGACCGCGCCGGTGATACTGGCCATGGCCAGGGCGGCAAAGATTCCACCGAACAGGATGAGCAGGGTGTCGTTCAGCTTTGTCGGCATGTCAGTCCGCAGGCGGCGCGAGGGCCAGCAGGGCATGGCGGGCGCGCTCCAGGAAGGCCTTGCGGCTTTCCCCAGGCTCGAGCCCGATGGCTGGGCCGAAGGTCAATGAGCACAGGAGGGGCACGGGAATGAACGTTCCCTTGGGCATGACCCGCCCGAGGTTCTCGATCCAGACGGGCACGAGTTCCACCTGGGGATAGGCCTGGGCCAGGTGGTAGATGCCACTCTTGAACGGCAGCAACGCCTCCCCCAGATTGCGCGTGCCCTCCGGAAAGATGATGAGGGAATCGCCGGCCGCCAGCGCCTCGCCCATCGACTCCACCGGATGGGTCCGGTGGGGGCTCGGTTTCCGGTCGATCAGCACCCCATGAAAGACCCGTTCCGCGAAATAGCGGCGGACCGGACCCGCCAACCAGTACTCGGCGCTCGCCACCGGCCGCACCCGGCAGCGCAGGTGGGCGGGCAGGGCCGCCCAGACCAGGAGGAAATCGAGGTGGCTGCGATGATTGGCAAAATAAATCCGCTGGCGGCCGTCGGGCCGACTGTCGCGCCATACCGCGCGCACGCCAGTGAGCATCCTGGCGAAACCACACAGTCCCGATGCGGCCAGATGCTCTAGCGCCATGGAACCGCCGCTTCCATACCCCACGCGACAGCAGGACTGCCCCCGTCGTCGTGGCCGCGACCGGCAGCCCCGCGGCCGGCCCCTGTCCCCTGGGTAGGCACCCCGCGCGGCCGCCCGCCCAGGCTGCGCCCTCGCTCACCGC
>JBBINK010000228.1:0-2910 GCA_037443925.1 Betaproteobacteria bacterium | reverse complement strand
GTCTGGATGTTGGCGCGCACCGAGGAGACGTCGGCCTGCTGTGCCTGGGCGGCCTGGGCGATCTCCTGGACGCGCTGGCCCAAGCCCGCCACGTGGTCCACGATGCGCGCCAGGGCCTCGCCTGCCTGGCGCGCGCAGGCCACACCCTTTTCCACCTCGGTGCGGCCGGTCTCGATGCTATGGACGGCCTGGCTGGTTTCGGACTGCACCGCCGTGATCATGGCGCCGATTTCCTGGGTGGCGGCGCTGGTTTTCTCGGCGAGCTTGCGCACCTCGTCGGCCACCACCGCGAAACCGCGCCCCTGTTCGCCGGCACGGGCGGCCTCGATGGCCGCGTTCAGCGCCAGCAGGTTGGTCTGTTCGGCGATTTCCTTGATCACGGCCACGATGGCACCGATGGCCTCCGAGCTGGAGCCCAGACTGGTCACCGTCTGGGCGGCGGTGTCCACCGCGGCATGGATGCGGTCCATGCTTTCCACGGTCTCCTGCACCACCTTCTGTCCGAGGCTGGCCTGGTCGCCTGCCTCCCGCGCACGTGAAGCGGCCTCGTCCGACCGTGCCGCGATGGCCTGGGCCGTGCCGGCCAGGCGATCCATGGCGACGCTGATTTCGGCGGCCCGTTCCGCCTGATGCTCGCCGTTGCGGCGCATCTGGCTCATGACGCGGTCCACGCGGCCGGAGGCTTCCAGCACCCGCCCCGACATGTCCGCGGCGCCGCCGATCAGCTCGCGCAGCGTCTGGGTCATGCGGTTGAAACTGTCCACGATCTCGCCCACGGTATCGGCACTCTTGAGGGAACAGGTGAAAGTGAGATCCTTGGCGGAGATGGCCTGGGATACTTCGGCGATCCGGCGCAGCTTGGACAGCAGAATCAGATTCATGAGCCAGTAGTTGGCCACGCCGATGGCCAGGCCCGCCACCAGGCAGCCCACCACGAACCAGGGCAACATGCCCGGCTTCCATACGACGAAGAAATGGGCGTAGAAGGGAAACACGCAGGCCACGGCGAAGCCGAAGGCGACGAAGGAAAACAGAAGCTTGCGCAGGATGCTGGGCTGCATGGGCACTCCGACAGGAAACACGGTGTTCTGCCCTTAGCGGCAGCCCCAGGCGCGACTTTAGCCGGGGCGCCGGGTTGGAGGCCCAGGGGCGGGATGGTATAAAGCCGCCCATGGGATTCCTCGCGAAATGGCGCAGACACCGGCAGGTGGGGGCAGGCGGGCGGGTGGAGGTGAGCGAGAAGGACGGCGTGCGCACCCTGCATCTGGGCAACGACACCATCCAGTCGGCCATGCGCATCACCCGCCCCTTCGAGCTCGAACTCGCCTACACGCGGGCCATGCTGGCCTGCCTGCTGTTCCACCGGGACCCGCGCCGCTTCCTGATGATCGGGCTGGGTGGCGGCTCCCTGCCCAAATGGGTGTGGAAACACCTGCCTGAGGCGGACGTGACGGTGGCGGAGATCAATCCCGACGTGGTCGCGGTGGCGCGTCAGTTCTTCCATGTGCCGCCCGACGACGAGCGCTTCCGCATCGTCATCGGCGACGGGGCCGACATCGTGCGCGGGGCGAGCGGCTGCGACGTGCTGATGGTGGACGGCTATGACCAGCATTGTCAGGTGGAAGGGCTGACCACGCCCGAGTTCTACCGGGCCTGCCGCGCCGCCCTCGCCCGCGACGGCGTCCTGGTGGTGAACCTGTGGAGCTCGGATGCCGCGTTCAACACCCAGGTGGACCGGCTGTTCGAGGCCTTCGACGGGCTCAGCCTGCTGCTGCCCGCGGGCAGCCACAGCAACGTGATCGCGCTGGCCTTCGCCCGCAGCCCCAACCACCCGCGCTGGGAGGATCTGCGGGCGCGGGCGCGGGCGCTCGCGGCGCGCCACGGCATGGACTTCCTGGTCTGGGTCGAGGGGCTGGCCAGGCTCAACCTGCACGACGCGCGGCGGCTCCTGATCTGATGGGGGCCGGCGCCTTGGGGCGCGGCTGGTCCTTTGCTACCATGGCGCGATGGGGTCCCGGTCGCCAAGACCCGGTAGCCAGGCAAACCGAACAAGGAGCAAACCATGTCCCGCTGGCTGGTCATCCTGGGCCTGTTGGCAGGCACGTTCGCATGGGGGGCGGAATACCGGCCCCAGGGCAAGGTGGCCGCGGAACAGGTCTATGTGTTCGGGTTCCATCCCCATCTCAACCCCAAGGAGCTGTATGCGGCCTACCGGCCCATCCTCGACTATCTCGAGCGCAGGCTGCCGGGTGTCCGCTTCCAGCTGGAGGGGGCCCGGGACTACGACGAATTCGAGGCAAGGCTGGCCGCACGCCGGTATCACTTCGCCCTGCCCAATCCCCTGCAGACCCTGATCGCCCTGCGCGCCGGTTACCGGGTGATCGCCAAGAATTACCCCGATGACGATTTCCGCGGCGTGCTTGTGGCGCGCAAAGGCCGTGTGCAGGGTTTGGGGCAGCTCGCGGGTCAGACCGTGTGCTTCCCCTCCGACACCGCCGTCGCCGCGACCCTGCTGCCCCTCTACCATCTGCATGCTCAGGGGGTGCCGGTGAAAACCCTGCGTCCCGTCTATGCCGGCACCCAGGTGGCGGCCATCCTCAATGCCTACACCGGTGACGCGGTGGCCTGCGGCATCTCGGCCCGCTTCTGGCGCAGCTGGGAGCGGGACTTCCCCGAAAAGGCCCAGGCCATGGAAGTGCTGTTCACCACCGAGCCCTTGCCCCACAATGCGGTGGTGGCGCGCGACGACGTGCCGCCGGCCCTGGCCCGGAAGGTGGCGGAGGCCCTGGTGGCCATGAGCCGCGATCCCGACGTGGATGCCCGTGTCTTCAAGCTGGGGCAGCACCGCTTCGAGCCCGCGACCAACGGGACCTACGCGCCCTTGCGGACGTTCCTCGAACACTACGACGC
>JBBINK010000227.1:0-2946 GCA_037443925.1 Betaproteobacteria bacterium | reverse complement strand
CCCTGCCTTCGTCCGCGCCCGCACTTTCGCGGTGGCGGTGCCGTGCGCGGCCGACGATCCCCGGGCGGGCGCACGGGCTGCCCGCGAAGCCGTGGCCCGCCTGTTGCCGGAGCTGGCGCAATGGGCGGCCCAGCTCGCTCGCGCCGCCGCTTCCTGAGGCCGGGGTGACAGCCCGGCCAGAAATGCGGATAATTCGCTCCTCATTTCCGGTGCGGCTGCCTCACCCATGACTGCCTCCCCATTCCGCCTTCTCCTCGTCACCCTGCTGGCGACCCTGGCCCTGGCAGGTTGTGGCCAGGACAAGCCCGTTTTCCAGGGTACGGACGTCACCGGCGTGACCTGGGGCAGGGATTTCCGGCTCACGGATCACACGGGCCGGCCGCGCAGCCTGGCGGATTTCCGGGGCAAGGTGGTGCTGTTGTTCTTCGGCTATACCCATTGTCCCGACGTCTGCCCCACGACCCTGAGCGAGATGGCCCAGCTCATGAAGCAGCTGGGGCCGGACGGGCAAAGGGTGCAGGTCCTGTTCGTCACCCTGGACCCGGCGCGGGATACGCCCGAGCTTCTCGCCCAGTACGTCCCGAGCTTCCATCCCGGCTTCCTGGGGCTTTATGGCGACGAGGCGGCCACCCGGCAGGTGGCGGCCGAGTTCAAGGTGTTCTACCAGAAGCAGGCCGGTTCGACCCCGGATGGCTATACCCTGGATCACGGGGCCAACACCTTCGTGTTCGATCCCCAAGGGCGGCTGCGCCTGGTGTTCGGCTACGGCACCGGCGCCGACGTTTTGGCCAAGGATATCAAGCTCTTGCTGGAGGGCCGTTGAACGCGGTCGCCCTCGCTGGCGGTGGCCTGGCTTGCGGCTACGCGGCATTTAAGAATATACTTATCGGTTAATTTCGCCGGCGTTGGCAGGATTCAAAGCACATCAGGAGAAAAACCATGGCGGTCACAGTGACAGAGAAGGAGCAGTACAACTTTGACGTCGTCCGCAGCTTCGCGGTGATGTCGTTGTTCTGGGGGGTGGTGGGCATGCTGGCTGGCGTGTACATCGCATCCGAGCTGGCCTGGCCTTTCCTCAACTTCGACATTCCGTACATCACCTTCGGCCGCCTGCGTCCGGTGCACACCAGCGGCGTGATTTTCGGCTTCGGTGGCTCGGCCCTGTTCGCCACCTCCTACTACGTGGTGCAGCGGACCTGCCAGACGCGGCTCATCTCCGATGCTCTCGCCAACTTCACCTTCTGGGGCTGGCAGGCGGTGATCGTCCTGGCGGCGACGTCCTATGTGCTGGGCTACTCCCAGGGCCGTGAATACGCCGAAATGGAGTGGCCCATCGACCTGCTGGTCGAGGTGGTGTGGGTGGGCTATGCCATCGTGTTCATCGGCACCATCATGCGCCGCAAGCAGCCCCACATCTATGTGGCCAACTGGTTCTACATCGCGTTCATTTTGGCCACCGCGCTGCTGCACACCTTCAACAATCTGGCGGTGCCGGTGGGTCTGTTCTCCATGAAGTCCTACAGCCTGTTCGCCGGCGCCCAGGACGCGATGACCCAGTGGTGGTATGGCCACAACGCGGTGGGCTTCTTCCTGACCGCCGCCTTCCTGGGGATGATGTACTACTTCGTGCCCAAGCAGGCCGGGCGTCCCATCTACTCCTATCGCCTGTCCATCGTGCACTTCTGGGCGCTGTCCTTCCTGTACATGTGGGTGGGCACCCATCACCTGCACTGGACGGCCATCCCTGACTGGACCTCGACGCTGGCCGCCACCTTCTCCATCATGCTGCTGCTGCCCTCCTGGGGTGGCATGATCAACGGCATCATGACCCTGTCCGGCGCGTGGGACAAACTCCGCACCGACCCGGTCATCCGCTTCATGGCCGTGGCGCTCTCCTTCTACGGCATGTCCACCTTCGAGGGCCCGATGATGTCCTTGAAGAGCGTGAACGGCCTGTCCCACTACACCGACTGGACCGTGGGTCACGTGCATTCCGGGGCGCTGGGCTGGGTGGCGATGATCACCTTCGGCTCCCTCTATCACATGATGCCGAAGCTGTGGAACACCAAGCTCTACAGCCTGAAGCTCGTGTACTGGCACTTCTGGCTGGCCACCATCGGCGTGCTGCTCTACATCACCGCCATGTGGGCTTCCGGCATCGGCCAGGGCCTCATGTGGCGCACCTTCGACGACTTCGGCAACCTGAAGTATTCCTTCGCCGAGACCGTCGCGGCCATGCACCCGGCCTACGCGATGCGCGCCATCGGTGGCATGGTCTTCCTGTCGGGCGTGCTGATCATGGCGTACAACATCTACATGACCATCCGTCAGGGCAAGCGCGAGGCCGCGGAGCTGGAGGCCAAACTGGCCGCCAAGCTGGCCCGGGCCGGTGCCTGACGCCTGGAGACCGTAAAAAGGAAAACCGGCATGAACTTCAACTTCAAGCATGAGTGGATCGAAACCAACGTCGGCGTGATGCTGGTGTTGACCATGATCGTCATCAGCATCGGCGGCCTGGTGGAGATCGCCCCGCTGTTTCTGGTCAAGAGCACCGTGGAAGAGGTGGATGGCGTGCGCCCCTACACGCCCCTGGAGTCCCGCGGACGCGACATCTACATCCGCGAGGGCTGTTATACCTGCCATTCGCAGATGATCCGCCCCTTCGTGGACGAGGCGTTGCGCTACGGCCACTATTCCCTGGCGGCGGAATCCAAGTATGACCACCCGTTCCAGTGGGGTTCCAAGCGGACCGGTCCGGATCTCGCGCGGGTCGGCAAGAAATACTCCAACGAGTGGCACGTGGCCCACCTCAAGGATCCCAAGTCCATGGTTCCCGAATCGGTGATGCCGCGCTATCCCTGGCTGGCCACCACCGTGCTCGACACCTCCGACCTGGTGGACCGGCTCAAGGCCGAGGGCTTCCGCGCCGACCTGGTCGACGCCTCC
>JBBINK010000226.1:0-3022 GCA_037443925.1 Betaproteobacteria bacterium | reverse complement strand
GGGTCGACGTTGAGCCGGGGAAGTTCCGTCGGGGCCGCCGCGGCCGCCTCCTCCACCAGCGCCGCGTTCTGCTGGGTGACCTCATCCATCTGGGCGATGGCCTGATTCACCTGCTCGATGCCGCTGCTCTGCTCCATGGAGGCTGCCGAAATCTCGCTCATGATGTCGGTGACGCGCTTGACGGCGGTGACGATCTCGCCCATGGTGCGTCCCGCCTCTTCCACCAGCTTGGTGCCGCCTTCCACCTTCTCCACGGAATCGCCGATCAGGGCCTTGATCTCCTTGGCGGCGGCCGCCGAGCGCTGGGCCAGGTTGCGAACCTCGCCCGCCACCACCGCGAACCCACGCCCCTGTTCGCCGGCCCGTGCGGCCTCCACGGCGGCATTGAGGGCGAGGATGTTGGTCTGGAAGGCGATGCCGTCGATCACGCTGATGATGTCCACGATCTTGCGCGAGGCATCGTTGATGGCGCTCATGGTGTGCACGACCTCGCCCACCACGGCACCGCCCTTGCTGGCGATTTCGGACGCCCCCTTGGCCAGCTGATTGGCCTGGCGCGCGTTTTCCGCGTTCTGTTTCACGGTCGAGGTGAGCTCCTCCATGCTGGAAGCCGTTTCCTCGAGGCTCGATGCCTGCTCCTCCGTGCGCTGCGACAGGTCGGCATTGCCGGCGGCGATCTCCTTGGCCGCCGTGTTGATGGCATCCGTCGCCTCCTTGATCCGCTGCACGATGTCGCGCAGCCGGTCCACCGTGGCATTGGTGTCGTCCTTGAGTTTGCCGAAGGTGCCGGCGTAGTCGCCCGTGACCTTGCGCGTCAGATCACCCTGGGCCAGGGCGCCCAGCACCTCCGCGACCTCGTTGAGGCCGCGAGCCGCGGTGTCGAGCAGCCGGTTGATGCCCTCGCCCAGCTGCTTGAAGAAGCCGGTCTTGGTGGTGAGATCCATGCGCCGGCTGAAGTCACCATTGGCCGCAGCCTCCACGATGGCCGCCACCTCGTTCTCCGTGGCCACTTCGGCCGTGCGGTCGGTCCATTCCACCACGGCACCCAGTCGTTCGCCCCGATCGTTGATGATGGGGCTCGCCGCGAGGGCAAAGGTGCGTCCGCCCAGCTTGATCTGCGCACGGTGGGTGGAAGTGAACGTGGAAAGCAGCTGCTTCTGGTGTTCGGGATGCTTGTGGAAGGCATCGATGGACGCCCCCATGAGTTTCTTCACGTCGAAGTTGGGCAGATCCTTGCGGATGTCCTCCTGTGCGGCCGTGAGCATGGGCACGATGGCCTTGTTCATGTAGATGATGTTGCGGTTGTTGTCCGCGATCATGACGTTGGTGCTCACGTTGTCGAGGGCATTCCGGATGCGCAGGTTCTCGTTGGCCATGCGCTGGGTCTCCGCCAGCTCGAAGCCCATGCGGATCTGCATCGACTTGAGCGCCTGCACCACCGCACCCACTTCGTCGTCGCGCTCGGCCCCGAACTGCAGCCCATAGTTGCCCTGGGCGATCTCGTTGAGGTAACCCACGGCCCGGGCCAGGGGCGCGCGCACGAGGCGGCGCACCGTCAGGGGAACGGCCACCACCGCGGCCAGCGCCACCGCCAGCAGCAGTACCGAAAGCTTGCCCGCGCCCGACGCCACGAGGCCGGCGCCGGCACCCATGAGCGCGACGGCGGCCAGCGCGGCGAGGACATCGATCTTGCGCGTGATGGGCAGGTTCTTCAGGCGTCGCCAGGTGGAATGCCAGCCCCCCTTCACCACCTGGCCATCCCGGATCTGCAGGTTGCCCTGCTGCTTCTGCCGGAACAGGGCATAGGCGCGTTCCGCCGCCTCGATCTGGCTGCGGCTGGGCGCCGTGCGCACGGACATGTAGCCGACGATCTGGCCGTTCTCGCGAATGGGCGTGGCATTGGCGACCACCCAGTAGAAGTCGCCGTTCTTGCACCGGTTCTTCACCAGCCCGGTCCACGGACGACCGGCCTTCAGGCTGTTCCACAGGTCGGCGAAGGCCTCCTCCGGCATGTCCGGGTGCCGCACGATGTTGTGGGGCTGGCCGATCAGCTCCCGCTCGGTGAAGCCGCTGACGCGGATGAAGTCCTCGTTGACATAGGTGATCAGCCCCTTGAGATCGGTCTTGGACACGATCATGTCCGTGGGTTTGAGCTGATACTCCACATTGGTGACAGGCATGTTCACGCGCATGATGTTTCCCTCTCGGAAAGCGTGTTGATGGTCAGCTCGGGGAAGCCGCACCGCAGAAGTCGTGCTCTGGCCTGCTGCCTCATTCTTCGTCCGTTCCCCACACGTACACCGCTTCCACGCGGTTTCCCCGGCCGTGGTAGCGCACTTCGTCACACAGGCCGAGTACGACGGGAATGCCGCGGCCCGAATAAGCGCGGTCGGCATCGGGGCCTCGCCCGGCCTGCCGCAGCCGGCTTTCGTGATCGAAACCCGGCCCGCTGTCCTCCACCCGGATCAGCAGCCGCCCGCCTGCCCCGTTAGCGGCATGTTCCAGCTCGACTTTAATTTCGCCCTCGGTGGCTTCCTCGAGGCGGCGTGCCCGCTCCTGGTAGTACTCCGCAAAGCCGTTCACGCCGGCCTTGATACGGGAATCCAGACCCAGCAGCCCATGTTCCAGGGCGTTGCTGAACAACTCGGCGAGCACCATGTAGATGCGCTGCTTGTGGCGGTGCAGACGCTGGGTCTCGAGCAGGAACTGGATCAGGCTCGGCAGCGGGTCGTAGGCACGCAGCGCTTCGATGCCGAACGTGAACGAGGCCCGCCAGGGAGCGGCGGGCCGGGGCTGAACGGCCTCCACGCCGTGCACGGTGGCGGTGGTGCCGCGCATGTCGGGGTCCGCCACCAGCTGCACGAGGGTCACGTCGTCCGCCGGCGCCTGGGCGCCGCGGAAATCCTGCAGGTTGCACAGGATGCGGTCGAAGGTGGGCAAGGCATCGTCCGCGCGCCCGAAGCAGGCGGCCAGGCGCGCCTCGCCGAAGCGTTCACCGGCCCCGTCGAGCGTCTCGATCAGA
>JBBINK010000225.1:0-3045 GCA_037443925.1 Betaproteobacteria bacterium | reverse complement strand
GATCGGGCAGCCGCTGGAGTACGACGTGTCCTATTACCGCCACCAGGTGCCCGGCGGCATGATTTCCAACCTGTCCAACCAGCTCAAGGAACAGGGTGCGCTCAGCCGCATGGACGAAGTGCTGGCGGAAATTCCGCGGGTCCGCGAGGATCTCGGCTTTCCGCCCCTGGTCACGCCCACCTCCCAGATCGTGGGCACCCAGGCGGTGCTCAACGTGCTCACGGGGGAGCGCTACAAGAGCGTGACCACCGAAGTGAAGCACTATCTGCAGGGCCTCTACGGAAAGGCGCCCGGCCCCATCAACGAGCAGGTCAGGAGCCTCGCCATCGGCAACGCCGAGATCATCACCTGCCGCCCCGCGGACCTGCTGGAGGACGAGCTGGACAAGCTGCGCGGCGAGGTGGAAGGACTGGCCCGTTCCGAGGAGGACGTGCTGACCTATGCCATGTTCCCCGAACTGGCGCGCACCTTCCTGCAGGAACGGGCCGCCGGCACGCTGAAGCCGGAACCCCTGCTGCCGCGCGAGGCCGCCCACGCCGGCGGCAAGCGTTTCGCGCCCAACGAGTTCAACATCACGCTGCACGGGGAGACCTATCACATCAAGCTCACGGGCAGCGGCGCGCCCGGTGAGCAGCCGCGCCCCTATTACGTGCTGGTGGACGGCGTGAGCGAGGAAGTGGTCATCGAAACGCTGAGCGAGGTGGAGGTGAGCGGCGGCGTGACCGGCACGGAAGTGCCCCGGGCCAAGGTCAAGGCCGCGCCCTCCGGCGGCCGGCCGCCCGCGACCCACAAGGGCCATGTCACCACGGCCATGCCCGGCACCATCGTCGAGGTGCTGGTGGACATCGGCAAGCGGGTCAAAGCCGGTGATCCGGTGCTGGTGATCGAGGCCATGAAAATGGAAAACGAGATCCAGGCGCCGGTGTCCGGCACGGTGACCAACGTCTTCGTCTCCAAGGGGGATGCGGTGAAACCCCACGAGGCCCTGATCGAAATCCAGCCGGAATAGGGCCATGCAGCTGGTGCTTGCCTCCTCCTCGCCTTACCGGCGCCAGCTTCTCGCGCGGCTGATGCTGCCCTTCGAGGTGATGTCGCCGGATGTGGACGAGACGCCCCTTGCCGGGGAAAAGCCATGGGAGACGGCCTTGCGTCTCGCGCAGCGCAAGGCTTCCGCCGTGGCCGAGCGTTTCCCGGGGGCCCTGATCATCGGTTCCGACCAGGTGGCGGTGCTGGACGACGCCATCCTCGGCAAGCCCGGCCACTTCCAGAAGGCGAAGGAGCAGCTCATGGCCGCCAGCGGGCGGGAGGTGACCTTCCATACGGCGCTGGCCTTGCTCAATGGCGCCACGGGGCGCATGCAGGCGAAGGTGGTTCCCTTCGGGGTGAAGTTCCGCGTGCTCACCGAAGCCCAGATCGAGCGCTACCTGCACCGGGAACAGCCCTACGACTGCGCCGGCAGCGCCAAGTCGGAAGGGCTGGGCATCACCCTCATCGAGCGCTTCATCGGCGACGATCCCAACGCCCTGGTGGGCCTGCCGCTGATCGCCCTGGTGGACATGCTCCGCCAGGAGGGCATCGAGCTGCCTTGAGCCCAAAAGCCGCAGTCGAATGCGGCCGAAGGCCGGTCCAGGCAGCGGGGGCGAGCAGCGGGGGCATCCCATGGGTGGGTCGCAACGCGGGCGAATTCGCCCGCGTCGTGTCGTCACCCGGCCATGGGAGCGGTCAACTGAGATTTTCAGGGCAAAAGGCTATCATGGGGCTTTGACCGTGCCACCATGGTCCCGCCTCGTCTGATCCCCTTCGTTCCCGGCTTCGCCCAGGGCCGCCTGCTCGCCGGCATCGAGCCCCGGGGCGAGCCCTACGTCGCGGTCGTGGACCAGGCCATGCTCGAGGCGCGGCGGCTCGAACCCGACCCGGCGCTGCGGGGCGTGGTGGTCACCCGGGCCGCGCCCCTGTCCCATCCGCTGCTGCGGCTGCGCGCATGGGATCGGCCCGTGGTCCTCGCGCGGGAAGCCGGTGACCTGCCCCTGGGCGAGCGCGTATGGCTCGACGCCGTCCATGGACGCCTGTCGCGACACCCCCTGCCCGCGCCCGACCCGTTGCCGCCGGCGCCGCAGTCCCTGTGTACCGCGGACGGCAGCGCGGTCACCCTGCTGGCCAGCGTCGGGGACGCGGAAACGGCCGCGCGCGCCGTGAGCCGGGGTGCGGCCGGCATCGGCCTGTTCCGCTCCGAACTGCTGGTGCCGGAGTCGGACACCATCCCGGACCAGGCATTCTTCGAGGCGCGGCTGGGTGCCGTGTGCGCGGCTGCCGGCGGGCGCGTGGTGACGGTGCGCCTGCTGGACGTGGCGGCGGACAAGCGTCCGCCCTGGGTGCCTGCCTGGCCCGCGATCCAGGCGACCCTGGGTCTGCAGGGTGTGCGTCTGTGGAACCATGAGCCGGTCCGTTCCGTGGTGCTGGCCGAGCTGGATGCCATCGGCCGCCTGGCGCAGCGTCATCCCCTGCGCGTGCTCCTGCCCTACGTCACGTCGCGGGAGGAACTGGAACGCTGGGCGGCCGAGGCACGCAGCCGCGCGCCGGTGCCGGTGGGCACCATGCTGGAGACGCCGGCGGCGGCGCTGGCGGTGGATGGCCTCTTGGAGGTGGCCGACTTTGCGGTGCTCGGCTGCAACGACCTGATGCAATGCCTGTTCGCCGCGAACCGGGATCAGGCGGCGGTGGCCGACCGGCTGGATTTCCATGCGCCGGTGCTCTACCGCTTCCTGGGCGAGGTCCTGGAACGGGCGGGCGACGCCCAGCGCCTGCAGGTGAACGGGCTGGCCAGCCAATGGCCGGGCGTGCTGCCCCTGCTGCTGGGACTGGGGTTCCGGCGTTTCTCGGTGGATCCCGTGGTGATCCCCTGGCTGGCCGCCACCATCGGCACGGTGCGGGTCTCGGCCGCCGCGGACCTCGCCCGGACCGTCTGCCGGCTGCGCCGGTCGGAGGACGTGCGCGCCCTGATCGGGCTATGAGCTCACCGCCTTGCCCTCGGCCAGCGCCAGCCAG
>JBBINK010000224.1:0-3118 GCA_037443925.1 Betaproteobacteria bacterium | reverse complement strand
CCCGGGGCTATACTCGGAATCGATCCCCCCTCGCGAAGCGCCCAAGGGCAGTCAAAGGAGGAAGCGATGAGCCGCGGCACGGAGCTTTTGCGTGAGCTGATTCTCCTGCGCCACGATCCCGAACTGGCCGAGGCCTTGCGCGCCGAGGCCATGAAGGGCGACCGCGACGCCCAGTATGGGCTCGGCCTGGTCTATGCCGAGGGACGCGGGGTGGGCCAGGACAGCGTGGAAGCGTTCGCCTGGCTGAGCGTGGCCCTGCTGGCCGGCGACCCCGACGCGGCAAGCCTGCGGGAGGTGATCGCCCGCGACATGGCCGCCGATGACATCCAGGCCGCCCTTACCCGGGCGGCGGACTACGTGAGCCACATCGACGCGGGACGGCCCCGGCATTGACCCCGGGCCCGTCCCTCCCTTTCCCCCACAAAAAATACTTGACTAGCTCGCTAGGTTAATGCTCTAATAGCTGAGCGTTTCACTCAGTTATTCGGGGCCGGATGGGCCCCGGGTTGGTTGGTTTTTGGAAAGTGGAGAGGTACGAAATGGAACTGCCCAAGCGTGATGGCGATGGCTATCTGGAAGACATGAACGAATGGACCCCCGAGATCGGGCGTGCCATGGCGGAAGCCGATGGCGTCGAACTCACCGATGAGAAATGGGATCAGATCCTCAAGGCCCGCCAGTACTACGAAGAATTCGGCTCGGTGCCGCCGATCCGCAAATTCGCCAAATACATCGGCCGCGACCAGCAGGAAGTCTTCAAGCTGTGGATGACCGGCCCGATGAAGCCGATCACCAAATACGGTGGCTTGCCCAAGCCCACCGGCTGCGTCTGATTTCCTCTCTGCGGCGCCGCTCCGGCGGCCCGCATGCCTGAAATGGTCCGCCCGCCAAGGCGGGCCGTTTTTTTATGAGCGCATCCGCGCGAAGCCGTCGCGCCCGGAACAAGCGGCACGGAAGCGGCCGGGGCCGGGCATGGCCCGCGGGATTCCCAGCGGGCGCGCGGCGCCGCCGGATGGCCGCCCCTTGCTGAGACCATGGACAGCTCCATCGATACCCGCCTGACCGGACCTCGCGAGCTCGACGCGCTGCTCGCAGCCTCCGGGGAGGATTGCCTGCTGCTGAGCCCGCTGCCCGCGCCGGTGGCGGAAGTCCGCTTCGTGGGCAGCCTGGCGGGGCGTCGGGTGCTGTGGCGCATGCGTCTGTGCACCCTGGATCGCTTCGTGGAGGAACGGGGCCCTGCCCGTGACTGGCCGGCCTCGCCCCGGGGCGCCATGTACCTGGAGCCGGAGAGCGCGCAGGCATGGCGGGCCCACGTCGGGCTTGCCGTGTCGGTGATCGACCAGCCTGTCGTGCGCAAGGCCATGGTCATGATGCGCAACTACCGCGCCCTGCGCCCCGGCCTGCGCGTGTGGGGGGAGGGTCCCCGATCCTGACTCAGGACCGGCCCCGTTCCCAGTCGGGCGGGTTGGGATCCAGTTCGATGTAGAAGGTGGGCAGGCCCGCCTCCTGCGGCGCGGCTTCCGCCTGGCTGCGGCACAGCAGGCTTTCCACGATGGCGGCATCGATGGTCTTGCGGTCCACCGTTTCCGGATACAGACGGTGCAGGCGTTCCACCATCGCCGCCTGCCGGCGTGCCTGCTGCTCCAGACGGGCCCGGAGCGGCCGTTCCAGGTCCGGCAACGCCAGCAGCCAGGGGGCCTGCCAGGCGTGGAAGTCCTCCGCCAGCCTGCGGTGGTCCTCGTCCATCCAGTCCACGGCCAGCAGCAGGGGTGGGAAGGCCTGCCTGGGCAGCCGCCGCCCCTGCAGGCCCGGCGCGGTGGCGGCCAGCCCCGTGCCCGAGCCGTCGGCCTCGCGCCGCAGCCACTGGCCGGCGGGACGGGGGCCGGCCCGGTTGTTGACGTGGCGGCCCAGGTAATCGGAGGCGGCCATGCCCATCTCGCCCACCGCGTCGCTGGTGAACCGCTCCCGCGCCACGTAACCCGCGCGCCACTCGAGGGGCAGATCCAGATCCATCTCGTCTTCGTTCACCACGCTGTGGAGCAGGGCAAGGGGTCGTCCCTGGTCATCGAGCAGCCAGAACTCGTAGCGGTCGCGGAAGGGAAACGGCACGCGCCGGTGGACCTGGGTCAGATACTGATAGACGATGGCGCCCATCTCTTCCATGCGCTGGAAATCCTCCGAAGGGTAGATGGGGCCGCGCTTGAGTCCGTGTCGCGCCGACCAGGCGCCGAAGCGGATGTCGGTGATCTGGGCGTTCGCCTGGAGTCCTTCCAGCAGCGTGTCGTTGGCCACGTAGATGTCCCAGTGCACGCCATCCAGGGTGACGGCCTCGGCGGCCTCATAGCGGATGGTGTGCATCGTTCCCCGATAGGGATTGAGCAGACGCTGGGCGTAGCACTCGACGGACACGTTGACCCCCTGGTCGGAATGGTTCCTTTCTTTCGCCTGCTGGCAAAGCCGGTCTCAGCGCCAGGCTGCCAGCAAGGATCGCAAATCGTCCTCGCGCACGGGCATGGTCAGGGCCTCGTCGATGCGCAGGCGCGCCCGGACCTTGTCCAGGGCAGTCTGGCTTGCCGGCTCGAACAGCACGAGGATGCGGGTATCGGGAAAGGGCTGGGCGGTGGCGAGGAGGGATTCGAGATTGGAAAGACGATCCCGGAAATCCGCCTGGAAATAGAAATCGGCCACGATCACGTCGGGCCTCATGCGCCGCACCAGGGATACCGCCTTGCGGGCCTGGAATTCGGTGCTCACCTGGAAGCCCAGCTCCCGGTACAAGTGGGACAGCCGGGCATGCTGCATGAATTCCACGAGGGCGAGGAGTTTCTTGGGTTCGGCCATGAAAGCGTGGTCCTATGCCTTTTCATCGATGCGCGTGACGGGATCGTCCGCGCGCCGTGGAGTGCGTCGCCGGTCCTGTCCGGAGCGGGTGTCGATCAGGACGGGAAGCTGGGCGATGCGGCGATCGCCTTTGCGCCGGTCTTCGCCGCTGCGGCGTTCCACGGGCGGTGGGGCGGGTTGGGGGGCCGGAGCGGCTGATTGCGCGGCAGGGCGCGGTCGCCGGCGGAGGAGGGGTTGCCGGGCGAGGGACGGACCGACGGGCCGGAGAGGACGGATC
>JBBINK010000223.1:0-3123 GCA_037443925.1 Betaproteobacteria bacterium | reverse complement strand
TTCTCGGTCTGGAACGGCAAGACCCAGGAATCGGCCATCGTGGTGCTCGACGACAAGACCCGCAAGCTCAAGGCGGTGATCAAGGACAAGCGCCTGATCACGCCCACGGGCAAGTTCAACGTCTACAACACCCAAAACGACATCTACTGAGGCCAGGGGCGGCGCAAGCCGCCCTTTTTCCGCCATGGACCGCTGGATGCTGGGAGCCTTGTTGATGACGGCCGTGCATTCGTTCGCAGCCGGGGCCGCGCCGGTCAGCGCGGAACGCGCGGCGACCCTGGTCAGGCTGGTGCGTCAGGACTGCGGCTCGTGTCATGGCCTGCGCCTGGCGGGCGGCCTGGGGCCGGCCCTCACGCCGGAGGCCCTGACCGGCAAACCCGACCCGGCCCTGGTGCAGACCGTGCTGCGCGGCCGGCCCGGCACGCCCATGCCCGGCTGGGCAGGCCTGCTTTCCGAAGACGATGCGGCCTGGATCGTGAAACGGCTGAAGGAGGGTTTCCCCGATGCGCCCTGAGCGCTGGCTGGTCTTGCTGCTGTTTCTCGCCGGCTGTGCCCTGACACCGCTGCGGGGCACGGGCGACCTGGGCGTGGTCGTGGAACGTGCCAGCGGCAGCCTACAGATCGTGGACACCACCCACCGTTCGGTTCTGGGCCGCGTGGAGGGGCTGGGCGATCTGTCCCACGCCTCCGTGAACTTTTCCCGGGACGGACGCTATGCCTATGTGTTCGGACGTGACGGCGGGCTGTCCCGGGTGGATCTGCTGACCCGGCGCGTCACCCATCGCGTGATCCAGAGTGGCAACAGCATCGGCGGCGCCATTTCCCAGGATGGACGTCTCATCGCCGTGGCCAACTACACGCCGGGAGGTGTGAAGATCTTCTCGGCAGACGACCTGAGTCTGCTCGCGGAAATCCCGGCCGTCGGCGCCGATGGCCGCCGCTCCAAGGTCGTGGGGCTGGTGGACGCCCCGGGCCAGCGCTTCGTGTTCAGCCTGTTCGAGGCCGGCGAGATCTGGGTGGCCGACGTCCACGATCCGCGCCAGCCCCGCATCACCCGATACCCTCACGCGGGCCGCGAACCCTACGACGGCATGATCACGGCCGACGGCCGCTTCTACGCCGCCGGTCTGTTCGGAGAGGACGGTGTGGCCCTGCTGGACCTGTGGCACCCCGAGAAGGGCATCAGGCGCGTGCTGCAGGGCATGGGACGCAAGGGCGAAAAGCTGCCCGTGTTCAAGATGCCGCACCTGGAAGGCTGGGCCAGCGTCGGCCGCTTCCTAGTGCTGCCGGAAGTGGGCCGTCACGAAGCCATCATCGCCGATGGCGAAAGCTGGAGCGAGCTCGCCCGGGTGCCCGTCGCCGGCCAGGTCGTCTTTGCGGTCGCCAGCCCGACGGGACGCCACGTCTGGCTCAACTTCGCCCTGCCCCACAACGACATGGTGCAGGTGCTGGACGTCGAGACGCGCACCATCGTCGCCACGCTCCGGCCCGGGCGCGCCGTGCTGCACATGGAGTTCACGCCCCGCGGCGAGGCGGTGTGGATCTCCTGCCGCGACGACGACCGCCTCCGCGTCTATGACGGCCACAGCTTCGAGCCCCTGGCGAGCCTGCCCGCGGCCAGCCCCAGCGGCATTTTCTTCACCCACCGCGCCCACCGGATCGGACTATGAGCGATTTTCCCCTGGCCCTGCTCAACGACTTCCAACGGGATTTTCCCCTCACCCCGGCTCCCTTCCACGCCGTGGCCCAGCGACTGGGATGGCCCGTCGAGACCGTGCTGGACACGCTGCGCCGCCTGTGCCGGGAAGGCGTGGTCAGCCGCGTCGGCCCCGTGTTCCGTCCGAACAGTATCGGCGCCTCCATGCTGGCGGCGGCGAGCGTGCCGGAGGATCGCCTGGCGGAGGTGGCCGCCCGCATCAGTGCCCGTCCCGAGGTCAACCACAACTACGAGCGGGAGCACCGCTTCAACCTCTGGTTCGTCGCCACCGCGGCCGACGCCCCCTCCCTGGAGCGGACGCTGTGTGGCATCGAGACGGAGATCGGGGTGAGCGTGCTGCGCCTGCCGATGGAGCGGGACTACCACATTGATCTGGGCTTCGACCTGCGTGGCCGGCTGACCACGCCCGTGGAGCGAAACGCGCCACCGCCATCGCCCGAGCCCTTCATGCCTGACCCCCGGGACCATGCGCTGATTGCCGCCATCCAGGACGGCCTGCCGCTGGTGCCCCATCCCTACGCCCAGCTCGCGAAGGCCCTCGGCCTCGACGAGAGGGACGTGCTCGCGCGCCTGGCGCGCCTGCAGGAGCAGGGCGTGATCAAGCGTTTCGGCATCGTCGTGCGCCATCACGAACTGGGCTTCCGCGCCAATGCCATGGTGGTCTGGAACGTGCCCGACCAGCAGGTGGATGCCGTGGGCCAGCGCGTGGGCCGTTCCGGCCTGGTCAACCTCTGCTACCGCCGGCCGCGCCGGCACCCCCGCAGGCGACTCCGCGGTCCCCGCGGCTCGATCGCGCTCGGGCTTCGGATCGTCGATCACGGATGGACACTCCTAACGAGCACCTACGCCCACTCGAGCGCGCCGGTCCGCCACGCGTAGACGTAGCCGACAATGAGGATGACGAGGAAGATCAGCATCTCGATGAAGCCGAACAGGGCGAGCCGATCCATGATGACCGCCCAGGGAAACAGAAACACCGTTTCCACGTCGAAGATGACAAACAGCATGGCGACCAGATAGTAGCGCACGCTATAGCGGTCGCGGGCGTCAGTCTTCGGTTCGATGCCACACTCGTAGGGGTCGAGTTTGACCTTCTCGTCGCGATGCGGATGCAGCAGATGCGAGAAAAACAGCGTGAAGACCGCGAATCCGACGGCCACCAGCACGAACAGCGCAATCGGCACGTAGGCACTCACCATCGTCTTCCACTCTATATCAAAAGGGGGACGCCACCTTTTCAACGGCACGAGAAAAGGTCGCGTCCCCGCACCAGCGCGGACCGCTCGAAACCGCGCGCTCCTTATAGCACGCGCCCCCGAGGGTGTCAAGGAAGTGGCACCGCCGTCGGGCGCTGCAACCGCCGTCCTTTCAAGCTGTTCCGCCGCGCTGCGACCTTGACGCCAGAA
>JBBINK010000222.1:0-3175 GCA_037443925.1 Betaproteobacteria bacterium | reverse complement strand
TGTCGTTGGCGGTGAGGCCCAGGGCGCCTTGTAGGGCAAGGAGATGCCCTCTGATCCGGTGGCGGTGATCCGCGCCCTGTTTCCCGGCGGCACCATCACCGGCTGTCCGAAAGTGCGCTGCATGCAGATCATCCGCGAGCTGGAGACCTCCGCGCGCCTCGCATACACGGGCAGCATGGGCTATCTCAACCGCGACGGTAGCCTGGATCTCAACATTCTCATCCGCAGTTTCATGGTCGGGGGCAGCCGGTTCGAGTTCTGGGCGGGCGCGGGCATCGTGGCCGATTCGATCCCGGAGCGGGAGCTGGCGGAAACCCGGGCCAAGGCCAAGGGCTTGCTGCGGGCCTTGGGCGCAGCCTGAGGCGCTCGACAAATGGCGCCGTCTGCCGGAACATCCTGCCCCATGAGCCCGCCCAGCCCCCCCGCGTTCCAGCCGCGCGTCCGGGTCAACGGCCTGCCTGCGGCCGCAGTCCCGGTGATGGATCGCGGCCTGATGTATGGCGACGGGGTGTTCCGCACCCTGCGTGCCGAGCAGGGCCGGGTCGCGGCCTGGACGCGCCACTACCGCAAGCTGGTCGCCGACTGTGCCGCCCTGGGCATCACGCCGCCCGGACGGGAAGCCCTCGAGGCGGACATAGAGGCGCTCCTGGCCGGGCAGGACAGCGCCGTCCTCAAGATCATCGTGACGAGGGGGGAGGGGGGCCGGGGCTACGGGCCCGGTGACACGACTCACGCCACGCGCATCGTGATGGCCACGCCCCTGCCCGCTCACCCGGCCCGTTTCCGCGAGGAAGGGGTGCGCCTGCACTTGTGCCGGCTGCGGCTCGCCCGTCAGCCGCGACTGGCCGGGGTGAAGCATCTCAACCGTCTGGAAAACGTGCTGGCCCGCATGGAATGGTCGGACCCCGAGATTCCGGAGGGACTGCTGCGGGATGAAGCAGGCCACGTGATCGAAGGCACCATGAGCAACCTGTTCCTGCGCACGGGCGACCGCCTGATCACCCCCGAGCTCAGCCAGTGCGGGGTGGCGGGGGTGCAGCGGGAGCGCATCCTGGCCGTGGCACCGGCCCTGGGGCTGCGACCGGAGGTGGCCACGCTGTCCCTGGAGACCCTCCTGGCGGCCGAGGAGGTGCTGGTGTGCAACAGCGTCATCGGCGTGTGGCCTGTGCGCGCACTGGAGGGCCACGTCTGGCCGGTGGGCGGGCTGGCAGCGCTGGTGGAACGGGCCCTGGAGTCCCTCGATGATTAGACGGCTGCTCCTCGGCATGGCGTTGTTGGCCTTGGCGGGTGCCGGCTGGCTGGCGTGGTTCGCCTACCGGCCCCTGTCCCTGCCCCAGGTGCCCTTCGCCTTCGAGGTGAAACCCGGCAGCAGCCTCAAAGGCGTGGCACGCCAGCTCACTGCCGCTGGGCTGCTTTCGGAGCCCTGGCGCTTCATGGTGCTGGTGCGGCTGTCCGGCAAGGCCGGCGAGCTCAAGGCAGGCCATTACCTGGTCGAGCAGCCGCCCACCGGCCTCGCCCTGTTCCGCATGATCACGCAGGGCGAGGTGCAACAGAACACGATCCGCTTCATCGAGGGCTGGACTTTCCGCCAGCTGCGGGCAGCCCTCGACCAGCATCCCGGGCTGGCCCACGATACGGCAGGTCTTGGCGACGCCGAGATCCTCTCCCGTCTGGGCATTGCGGCGTCCCATCCCGAGGGACTGTTCTTCCCCGACACCTACTATTTCGGCGCCGGGGTCAGCGACCTGTCCATCCTGCGCCGTGCCCACGCCCTGATGCAGGAACACCTGATGCGGGAGTGGGAGGGCCGCGATCCGGGACTGCCCTATCGCAATCCCTACGAGGCGCTGATTCTGGCCTCCATCGTCGAGAAGGAAACCGGCGCGGCCGGAGAGCGTCCCCTGATTGCGGGGGTGTTCGTGAACCGGCTGCGCCTCAACATGCGCCTGCAGACGGACCCGACGGTGATCTACGGCCTGGGCAGCCAGTTCCAGGGTGACCTTCGCCGCACCCATCTGTTGCAGGACGGCCCCTACAATACCTACACGCGCACGGGGCTGCCGCCCACGCCCATCGCCATGCCGGGCCTGGATGCGATCCGTGCCGCACTGCATCCGGCGCCGACCCGGGCCCTTTACTTCGTGAGCCGGGGCAACGGCACCCACGTGTTTTCTTCCACCCTGGACGAACACAACCGGGCCGTGGCCCGCTACCAGCTGAGGTAAGCATGCGAGGGAAGTTCATCACCCTGGAGGGCATCGACGGGGCAGGCAAGAGCACCCACCTCGAGTGGATCGCCGACTGGGTGCGGGCGCGCGGCCACCCGGTGGTGGTGACGCGGGAGCCGGGCGGCACGCCCCTGGGCGAAATGCTGCGCGATCTGCTCCTGGGGCAACCCATGCACCGGGAAACCGAAACCTTGCTCATGTTCGCCGCCCGCAGGGAACACCTCGACAAGGTCATCCAGCCCGCGATGGAGAAGGGGCACTGGGTGATCTGCGACCGCTTCACGGATGCCACCTTCGCCTACCAGGGGGGTGGACGGGGCATTGCCCGGGCCAAACTGGAACTTCTCGAACAGTGGGTGCAGGACGGGCTGCAGCCGGACCTCACCCTCCTGTTCGACGTGCCCATCCACGTAAGCCGGGCACGCCTCGCACTCAACCTCACCCTGGACCGCTTCGAACAGGAACAGGAGACGTTCTTCCAGCGGGTGCGGGAGGCCTATCTGGAGCGGGCCCGCGCCTTCCCCCAACGCATCCGCGTGGTGGATGGAAACCGTCCCATTCCCGCCATTCGTCAGGAGCTGGAGGGTCTCCTCCAGACGCTCTGCCCATGACCGTGCATCCCTGGCACCGCGAAGCGTGGAACGCGCTGGCGGCGGACCGGACGCGTCTGCCCCACGCGCTGCTGCTCCATGGCCGGCGCGGCATCGGCAAACGCGCCTTCGCCCTCGCGCTCGCCCGCCTGCTGCTGTGCCAGACGCCGCAGGACGGCACCGCCTGCGGAAGCTGCCGGTCCTGCCACCTGTTCCAGGTGGGAACGCACCCCGACTTCCGCCTGGTGGAGCCCCAGGAAAGCGGGGAAGGGGAGGAGGGCGCGCGCGCGGGCACCATCAGCATCGCCCAGGTACGGGAGCTCACCACCCTGGTGGCGCTGTCCAGCCACCAGAAGG
>JBBINK010000221.1:0-3229 GCA_037443925.1 Betaproteobacteria bacterium | reverse complement strand
GGGCGAGCTGGTCGTGCTGCTGGGGCCTTCCGGCAGTGGCAAGTCCACCCTGCTCAACATTCTCGGAGGGCTGGACACCCCCACCCGGGGCGAGGTGTGTTATCTGGGCCGGCGACTCAGCGGCGCCTCCGACGCGGAGCTCACGCGGCTGCGCCGGGAACACGTGGGGTTCGTCTTCCAGTTCTACAACCTCATCCCCAGCCTCACCGCCCGGGAGAACGTCGCCGCCGTGACCGAGATCGCAGCCTCGCCCATGCGGCCCGAAGAGGCCCTGCGCCTGGTGGGCCTGGCCGACCGGCTGGACCATTTCCCGGCCCAGCTGTCCGGCGGCGAACAGCAGCGGGTGGCCATCGCGCGCGCCATCGCCAAGAACCCGGCCGTCCTGCTGTGCGACGAGCCCACCGGCGCGCTGGATTCCCAGACGGGCGTGGTGGTGCTGGAAGCCCTGGAGAAGGTCAACCGCGAGCTGGGCACCCTGACCGTGCTCATCACCCACAACGTGGGCATCGCTGCCATGGCCGACCGGGTGATCCGCCTGTCCGATGGCCGCATCGTCGAAACCCGCATCAACGAAACGCGCAGGCCGGCCCGGGAGCTCGCCTGGTGACCCTCTCCGCTCTCGACCGCAAGCTCATGCGCGAACTGTGGCAGATGAAGGCCCAGGTGCTGGCCATCGCCGCGGTGATCATGGGCGGTGTGGCGACCCTGGTCATGTCCGTTTCCACCTACGATTCCCTGACCACGACCCGGGACCGCTTCTATGCCCAGTATCGGCTGGCCGACGTGTTCGTCTCCCTGAAGCGCGCGCCCGAGGCCGTGGCCGACCGCCTAAGGGAAATCCCCGGCGTCAAACGGCTGGAAACCCGCGTGGTGACCGCCGTGAAGCTGGAGGTGGAAGGGTTCACCGATCCCATCACCGGCCTGGTGCTGTCCGTGCCCGAGTCCGGGGAACCCCTGCTCAACGGCCTGCACATCAAACGGGGGCGGATGGTCGCGCCGGGGGCGCACGACGAGGTGGTGGTCTCGGACACCTTCGCCGAAGCCCACGGGTTCGAACCCGGCGACCGCCTGGCCGCGATCATCCACGGCCGGCGCCGGGAACTGGTGATCGCGGGCGTGGCCGTCTCGCCCGAGTATGTCTATCAGATCGCGCCAGGGGCCATGTTCCCCGACTTCAAGCGCTATGGCGTGATGTGGATGGGCCGCCGTGCGCTGGCCGCCGCCACCGAGATGGAAGGGGCGTTCAACCAGGTCTCCGCCACCCTGGCGCCAGGCGCATCCGTGGAGGAGGTCATCGACCGCCTGGATGCGCTGCTCGGCCCCTATGGCGGCAAGGGCGCCTATGCCCGGGCGAACCAGTTCTCGAACCGCTTTCTGTCGGAGGAGCTCAAGCAGCTCAGCACCACCGCCACCATCTTTCCCGCCATATTCCTGGGTGTGGCGGCGTTCCTGCTCAACGTGGTGCTGGGCCGCCTGATCACGCTGCAGCGGGAGCAGATCGGCATCCTCAAGGCCTTCGGCTACGGCCATGCCAGCCTCGTGGTGCACTACGTGAAGTTCGTCATGGTGGTGGTCGTGGTGGGCGTGGGACTGGGCGTGCTGCTCGGCGCGTGGTTTGGCGAAGCCCTGTCGCGCGTCTATCAGGAGACCACCTTTCGTTTCCCCTACCTCGACTACCGGCTGGCGCCGCGGGTGGTGGCAATCGCCTTTCTCGTCGCCCTGGCCGCGGCGGCGGGCGGCTCGCTGCTGGCCATGCGCCGCGTGGCCCGCCTGGCTCCGGCCGAGGCCATGCGACCGGAGACGCCGCCGGCCTACCGGGCCACGCTCCTGGAGCGGCTGGGCGTGCAGCGCTGGCTCGGCATTCCGTCACGCATGGTGCTGCGCCACATCGAGCGGCACCCGGTCAAGTCGCTGCTCACCGTGCTGGGCATCGCCAGTGCCTGCGGCCTGATGATGGTGGGCAACTACCAGAAGGGCGCGATCGACTTCATGGTGGACGTGCAGTTTCGCCGCGCCGCGCGCGAGGATCTTTCGCTCACCTTCCTCGAGCCCACCCCGGCCCGGGCCCTGGACGAGCTGGCCGCGCTTCCGGGCGTGATCCACGTGGAAGGCTTCCGGGACGTGCCGGCCATCCTGCGCTTTCGCAACCACCGGCACCGGGGCGCGGTGTACGGCATCCAGCCGGAAGGGACGCTGCACCGGGCCCTGGACAGCCGCCTGGCTCCGGTGGCGGTGCCGCCCGGCGGCATCGTGCTGACCGACCACCTGGCCCGGGAAGTGCTGCATGTGGGTGTGGGGGACCTCCTGGAGGTGGAGGTGCTGGAAGGCCGCCGCCAGACGCTGCTGGTGCCCGTGCTGGGCATCACCCGCCAGTATCTGGGCGTGTCGGCCTACATGCAGCAGGCCTCCCTCAACGCCCTGCTGAAGGAGGGCGAGGTGGTCACGGGTGCCTATCTCGCCATCGAGCGTGGCCGCGAGGCCGAGGTCTATGCCGAGCTCGACCGGCGTCCCCGCGTGCTGGGCATGGTGGCCAACGCCGCGGCCATCCGCAGCTTCTATGCCACCATCGGCCAATTCGTGCTGTTCTACACCTTCGTCGCCACCCTGCTGGCGGCGGCCATTGGTTTCGGGGTCGTGTACAACACCGCGCGGGTCGCACTGTCGGAACGGGAGCGGGAATTGGCCAGCCTGCGCGTTCTAGGCTTCACCCGCGGTGAAATCGGCTATATCCTGCTGGGCGAACTGGCAGTGCTGGTGCTTTTGGCCATTCCGGTGGGCATGGCCGTCGGCGTCGGCCTGGTGGGCATTCTGGTGCTCGCCTTCAAAAGCGACCTGTATCGTCTGCCCCTGATCCTCAACCCTGACAACTACGCCTTGGGCGCCCTCGTGGTGGTGGTGTCGGCACTGGCCTCGGGCCTGCTCGCCTGGCGACGACTGGGCAGGCTGGATCTGGTGGCCGTGCTCAAGACCCGCGAATAGCGACGGCAAACCTCCATGAAACTTGGACCCCGCATCGGCCTGTTCCTGCTCGCGGCCACGCTGGCAGCCGGCCTCGCCTGGGGTTTCCTGCCCCGGCCGATACCCGTGGAAATCACGACAGTGGCGCGCGGACCGCTGCGCGTGACCGTGGAGGAGGAAGGCCGCACGCGCGTGAAGGAGCGCTACGTGATCGCGGCGCCGGTGTCCGGCGAGTTGCGCCGCATCACGCTCAAGCCAGGGGATGGGGTGA
>JBBINK010000220.1:0-3234 GCA_037443925.1 Betaproteobacteria bacterium | reverse complement strand
CGCTCGCGGATGCCCATGACCGGCTGCTGGCGATGCTGGCTTCGCCCGATACCAGCGAGGCCGCGCTTGCCGAACACACGGGCACGGTGCAGGCGATGCGCGCCGAGTTGGCGGAGCTGTTCCCGAGGGAGAGCATGCAGGCCTTGTTCGAGGACAGCCTCTACGGCCTCGGCCAGATCTCGGACATCGTGGTGAGCCTCAAGGACTTCAGCCGTGTCGATCGCGCGCCGGTGGCCAACGTGGACCTCCACCAATGCATCGAGTCGGCCCTGCGCATTGGACACAACGTGATCAAGCACAAGGCCGAGGTGGTGCGCGACTTCGGCGAGCTGCCGACGGTGAGCTGCGCTCCGTCCCAGATCAACCAGGTCTTTCTCAATCTGCTCACCAACGCCGCCCAGGCCATCGACGGTTACGGCTGCATCCGCATCAAAACCTTCGCTGACGAGCGCTTCGTGCACGCCATCGTGCAGGACAACGGCAGGGGGATCCCCCCAGAGCATCTGGATCGCATCTACGATCCCTTCTTCACCACCAAGCCGGTCGGCCAGGGCACTGGGCTGGGATTGTCCATCGTCTTCGGCATCGTCAAGGACCACGGCGGTCACATCCAGGTGAAATCCGAAGTCGGGAAAGGCACCGCCTTCTGCGTCAGCCTGCCCATCCAACGCACCGTCAACTGAAAGGCCGCCAATGACCGTCGCGAGTCTCCGTTCCGGTTTGCCGACCGCACCCAAACCCACCCTGCTGTTCGTCGATGACGAGGAGCGGATCCTGCGTTCGCTGCGCCTGCTGTTCGCCCCCCACTACCGCGTGCTGACCACCACCAATGGCCACGAGGCCCTGGCCATCCTGAAACGGGAGAAGGTCCACGCCCTCATCAGTGATCAGCGCATGCCGGTCATGGCGGGCGTGGACCTGCTGCGGCAGGCGCGCGCGATCGCCCCCAACACCATGCGGCTGCTGCTCACAGGCTATTCGGATCTGGATGCCATCCTCGGCTCCATCAACGAGGGTGAAGTGTTCCGCTACATCAGCAAACCGTGGAACGCCGAAGACATCCGCCGAATCGTGGCGGAGGCCGCCGACATCGCCCAGCAGCTCGACCGCCCCGCCACCCCTGAGGCGGGTGACGGAACGGAAGACGCCGTGAGCGTGCTGCTCATCGACGACAGCCCTGAAACCGCAGCCGCCCTGGGCGCGCTGATCCGCGAAAGCCTGCCCGCGCACATCGGCCTCGAGCAGGCCGCCACCGTCGGCGACGCCCTCACCCTACTCGAGCGGGCCAACGTCGCCGTCGTGGTGTCGGAAGTCTGCGTCGGCGGCGAGGACATCACGCCGTTCCTGAAGACCCTCAAGCGCTTCAGGCCCCACATCGTGACGGTGGTGCTGACCGCCTTCCACGACGCCGGACAGCTCGTCGGCCTGATCAACCAGGCGCAGGTCTATCGCGTCCTGCCCAAACCCCTGCGCAGAAACCTGACCCTGCGCAGCATCCAGTCCGGCCTCGACCGCTCCCGCGAAATCCGCTGCCGGCCCGAAGCGGCGCTGCGCCACAAGGTGGACGCGCCCGCCCAGGACACCGATTCAGGCCTGGTGGCCCGCATTCTCAACCTGTTCCAGCGCACCCACCGCCCGGCGCCCGATCCGCGCGCCAACTGATCTTTTCCCCACCACATGCCGCCAGGCCGCCGTGATCGCAGCCTGCAGCCCCCTTCGTCCGTGGCCTTGTAGGGCGTGCCCTGCAGCCCACGCCACCGGGCCACATCACCGGGATCACATCACCGGGATCACGTCACCGGGATCACGTCACCGGGGTCAGCGTCACCGGGGTCAGGTCTTTAATTTATAGTCGTCCTTCTCCCGAGCGAGCGTCTCCGCCTTCTCCCGCAACCCATTGCCGCTCAGCTGGTCGGCTGCCGCCGGGGCCCGTTGGCTAGCCGTTCATAGGCCGGGTAGCGGGTGCCGTATAGGTATAAATTAAAGACCTGACCCCCGCCTCCTGACCCCGGCCTCTTGCGACTGAACGGGTTGGACCATGCCGCCCCGTCGGGGCCTACTAGGCAAAAAACCCCCAAATATTGAGCCGTTTGGGCCATAATCAGGTCGATTACGCGCCGTCGGGTATGACGGGCGCGTGGGCAAGCCGGCAGGGGCTCGAAAGGGGGTGCGGGCGGGCCAGGCGCCGGAAGCCGGGAAGATCGCGGGCGTCAGCGTCGGGCTGGCATCCCGCCACGGGGCGCCTGGCCATCGTGTCGGCCTCCGCGCGTGGGCGCCGTGCCGTGGGCTTGCGTATTCTGGCGGTCATCCGGGAGGAAAAGGGCAGGCGGGCCCTGGGTGACAGCGGTGGTCACGTCCCGCCTGTGGCTGTTTCTGGAACCCATCGATGAATTTCGACGCAGGCAAACTGCGCAAGCGCTTCACCGTTTCTCCTCTCGTCCTGCCAGGCCTGGTCCTGGCCGTCGGCCTCGCCCTCACCGTTGCGGCCTTTGTCCGGGCGCATTCCCTGATGGAGCGGGATCTCGCGGAAAAGCTGAGTCACGAAGCCGAACAGCTCGCCGCGCGCATGCAGCAGCAGTTCGCGCTGCAGGAGGAGACACTGCGGGGCCTGACCAGCCTGTATGTCGCGTCCGACGAGGTGACGCGAAGGGATTTCCGCGCCTATGTCGGTCATCTCGACCTGGTGAAGCGTTTTCCCGCGGTGGTCGAGTTCCGCTTCGCCCGCCATCTCCGGCGGGAGGAGCTTCCCGCCTGGCAGCGGCAGGTGATGGCCTCGCTGGCCGCCAATGGCGAGTCTCCCCTCCTGCCTACGGTGCACCCCGAGGGCGCGCGCGACGACTATCTGCTGGTGGAATACGTGCAGCCGTTCAACCCGGCCGCGGTGGGCCTCGACCTGCTGCAAACCCCCGAGCGGCGGCCCGCCATCCTGCGGCTCATGGCCGGCGCGGAGTTCGCCTTGAGCGAACGCCTGGCGCAGGAGTACCCTGCCGTGCCCCACTACGCCCTGCTGGCCCGGCTGCCGTCCCGTGGGGGCGATGGCTTTCCCGGCACGGCCGGGCTGGTCTTCCGTCCCGACCGGCTCGTCTCGGACATCGCCGCCACGGCCAGCCAGGGTCTGGATCTGGAACTTTATGACCAGCCCCTGAAAGCGCTGCCGGCCCCGGGCCTGCAGCCCATCTTCGACACCCACGCGGCGCGCTTCGCGCCCCATGCCGCGACGGCGCAGCCGCTGCA
>JBBINK010000219.1:0-3245 GCA_037443925.1 Betaproteobacteria bacterium | reverse complement strand
GATGCCGCCGAAGATGTTGACCAGGATGGCCTTCACGTTGGCATCCGCGAGGATGATCTTGAAGGCCTTGGCCACGGTCTCCGCCGTGGCGCCGCCGCCCACGTCCAGGAAATTGGCGGGTTCTCCGCCGTGGAGCTTGATCAGGTCCATGGTGGCCATGGCCAGGCCCGCGCCGTTGACCATGCAGCCGATGTTGCCGGACAGGGCGATGTAGTTCAGTCCCACCGCGTGGGCGGCGGCCTCCTTGGGATCGTCCTGGGTCGGATCGCGCAGGTCGGCGAGCCGCGGCCGCCGCCATAGCGCGTTGTCGTCCACACTGATCTTGCAGTCGAGGGCCACCAGACGGCCTTCCGTGGTCACCACCAGCGGATTGATCTCCAGCAGGGACAGGTCGTTTTCCACGAACAGGCGGTAGAGATTGCGCATCAGCCGCGTCGATTCCGCGATCTGACTCCCGCTCAGGCCGAGGGCGAAGGCCAGGTTGCGGCACTGGAATTCCTGCAGGCCGAGCAGCGGATCACAGGTCTCCCGCAGGATGCGTTCCGGCGCGGTGCGCGCCACTTCTTCGATGTCCATGCCGCCGGCGCCGGATGCCACCACCGCCACGCGTTCCCGTTCGCGATCGACGAGCAGCGAGAGATACAGCTCCCGGGCAACCGACAGAGTCTCCTCCACCAGCACGCGGGAGACCGGCTGGCCGTGGGGCGCGTTCTGGTAGGTGACCAGGGGCTTGCCCAGCAGGGCGTCGGCGGCCTGGCGCAGCTCGTCCACCGACCGCACCACGCGCACGCCTCCCGCCTTGCCGCGGCCGCCGGCATGGATCTGCGCCTTGACCACCCAGCTCGTCCCGCCCAGCTGGTTGGTCGCCAGTTCGGCATGGAGGGTGTTTTCGATCGCCACGCCGCGGGGCGTGGGGATGCCATACTCGCGCAGCAGTTCCTTGGCCTGGTATTCGTGCAGGTTCATGGCGTGTGTTCCGTGGCTGTGGGGGTGCTTCCTGCCACGGGCAGCCAAAGCGCGTGGGACAGGACCGAACGAAAGCGAATTTTGGAGTAAAAGCTCCCGAGGGGGAAGCGCGGGGCGGATCGCATCACGCCCGCCGGAGCCGGCAGGCGGGCACACCGGCGCGCGTCCCGTCGCGGCGCCGTGCGCTTGCGGACGGGAAGGCGGCCGCCGTACCCAGGTCCGCCCGGGTGGATTTCCGGCCCATGCCTGGCGCATAATGCAGCGGACCGCCCCGGCCCATCGCCCCGCCACGGAGAACCGAACCATGAGCCAACATGCATCCGGATTCGATTTCGACGAGTGGATGAAGCTTGCGCAAAGCGATCCGGAGGCTTTCGACGCGCGGCGCCGGGCGATGATCGAAGCCCTCATCGCCTCGGCGCCGGAGCCCATCCGCGAGCGCCTGGTGCGCTTTCAGTGGCGTATCGACATGGAGCGCTCCCGCTGCGCCAATCCCATGCAGGCCTGCATCAAGCTGTCCAACATGATGTGGGAGCTCGTCTATGGCGACCGGGGCTTCCTCTGGTCCCTCGAGCAGCTGTCGGATCCCGCGCCGGCCGCCGGCACCGCCGCGGCGTCGGGTGCCGTCCTGTCCCTCAGGCCGCGCCCACCCGATCCTCACACGGGCTGATCCACCTGCTCGGCCCACAGCAGCGCCTGGGCGTGGGCCTCGTTGAGCTCGCGGTCGCTGATGCCGCACAGGGCCGCATAGGTCTCGAGGATCGTCTCCTCGCCTTCCTCCGTGGCGAGCACCAGTTCCAGGTAAGGGGCATAGGGGCCCTCGCGGCTGAGCAGCGCCTGGGTGATTTCGGCAGGCAGCTTCAGCCCGGCGATGGCCTGGTTCATGGGCAGGTTGAGCAGGGCATCCAGCAGGGAGAACATGCCGACGATGAACAGGCCATCACGCAGCTCCGGGGCCAGCCGGCCCTGGCCCAGCAGCTCGGCGAAGCGCCCCCGGATGAGCGCGGTGCGCATGAGGGCCAGGGTGCGGAAATCCGGCTGGCCACTGGCGAACAGCAACAGCGTGAGCCAGCGGTAGAGCTGGTCGTAGCCCAGCACCATCAGGGCATGGCGCAGGGAGCGCACCGGCTGCAACAGGCCGTTGGCGGCCGAGTTGATGTAGCGCAGCAGCCGGTAGGACAGGGCGGGATCGCGCTTCAAGACCGCCTCGATGGCTTCGATCTCGGCCTTGCCCAGAGCGAGGTTGATCAGTTCGATCACATGCAGGCGCTGGGCATCGAGGCGGCTTCCCCTGCCGGGCGCCAGACGCGTGAAGGCATAGCCCTGGAACGCGTGGAAGCCCAGCTTGCGACACACTTCCAGGCGCTCTTCCACATCCAGCTGGGTGGCCACCAGCGACGCGCGGCTGTGCCTGACCGCGGCCACGACGAATTCGCCCAGCGCGATGGCATCGCGGTTTCGCGCATCCACGCGCAGGTAGTCGGCCAAGGCCAGCACCGGCTGCCAGACCGGATCCATCGGCGGCTCGTCCAGCGCGATGCGGTAGCCCATGCGCTTGAGCTCGCCCAGCCGCAGCGCCAGCGCGCCGGCATCGCCCTCGGGCCGGACGGCCAGCACCAGACCGTCCTGGGCGAGCTGCTCGAGAAAGCCGCTGTCGAGCGTGTGGACCGAGATGGCCGCGAAGATCAGGCGGTCGCCCCGCAGGGCGTGGATGTCCAGATCCAGCAGGCTCGCCAGCAGCATCTCGTCCCGCATCTGCTTTAGCGTCGGCCCCGCCGCGGCGGAAGCCGGTGGGCGTTTCTTCAGGCACAGTTCATGGCCGAGCAGACGCCCGTTGGCGTCCACCACCGGCTGGCGGCCCAGGAAACGCTGCAGCAGTTCGGAAGCCTGGGTGCGCTTGCCATGGGTTTCCACGGGCAGCACCTCGCTCACCACCGTGTCCGCAGCGGCCGTGTCCACGCTGTGGCCCACGCTGGCGGGCGCCTGGGGCGGTCTGTCCATGAGGGGCACCAGCTGGTCGATTGCCGGTGGCGCGTGCGGGCCGGCCTCGCCGGGCGTTTCGTTGCCCTTGTCATCACCGAGCAGGCGCTTCAGGTACTTGCCAAGCATGTGCGGGAATCCTCTGGCGGCCGCGTCGAGCAGCGCGACCCTGGACGATGTGCATTCCTTACGCAGCAATAGCGGCCCGCCCGGCGGGTTTCTTGAGCAGGCCCGAGGCCGTTGACGCAACGGTCATGTCCCCACCGCGACAACGGCGCCGCAGGCAGGGGGTATAATCG
>JBBINK010000218.1:0-3261 GCA_037443925.1 Betaproteobacteria bacterium | reverse complement strand
GGCCTTGCCCGGGGACGGGATGATGACAGATCATGCTTGCTTCACACGGCGCGACGCAGCGAGGCCCTGCGCGCCGCCTGGGGCGCGGGCCCGGAAGACCCGGTGGCCCTGTACGCGGGGCGCCTCGCGCCGGAGAAGAACCTGCCCCAGGTGCTCGCCGCCTTCGATGCCCTGCGCGCCCGCCGGCGCACCGCGCGCCTGGTCCTGGTGGGCGACGGCCCCCTGCGCGCTGCCCTGCAGCGGGCCCGTCCCGACGTGGTGTTCGCGGGCATGCGCACCGGCACCGATCTGGCCGCCCACTATGCCAGCGCCGACGTGTTCCTGTTTGCCAGCCTGACCGAGACCTTCGGCAACGTCACCCTGGAAGCCATGGCCAGCGGCCTGGCGGTGGTGGCCTACGACGATGCGGCCGCCCACGAACTGATCGTCTCCGGAGAGAACGGCCTGCTGGCGCCCTTCGGCTCCGGCGAGGACTTTTGCGCCGCCGCCGTCGCCCTGGCCGACGGCGGCCTGGCCCGCGCCCTGGGCCGCGCCGCCCGCCGGCGCGCCGAAACCCTGGACTGGACGCGGATCCACGACCGCTTCGAACGGATCCTGCTCGACGTCATCGAGACGCAGAGGACACATGCACCTGGAACCCCACTCGGTCCTGGCCCGGCTTAGCGCCTGGGACGCCCGCCTGTGCGTGGGCCTGAACCGCCTGGCGCAGCGCCCGGCGCTGCGGCGCTTCTTCGGCGTGATCAGCCGTCTGGGCGACGGCCTGTTCTGGTATGCGCTGATGGGGCTGCTGCTGATCCTGGAACGCGGCGCGGCCGTGCTGCCCGTGCTGCACATGGTCGGCGTGGGCCTGACCGGTCTGCTGCTCTACAAATGGCTCAAGCACAAGACCCTGCGGCCACGGCCCTGCGATCTGCACCCCGCCATCCTGCGCGGGACCGATCCCCTGGACGAGTTCAGCTTTCCCTCCGGCCACACCCTGCACGCGGTGGCGTTCACCCTGGTGGCCATCGACCATTACCCCTGGCTTGCACCCCTCCTGATCCCCTTCACGCTGCTGGTGGCCGTCTCGCGCGTGTTCCTGGGCCTGCACTATCCCACCGACGTGCTGGCCGGCGCGGCCCTGGGCTGGGCCGTGGCCAGCCTGTCCTTCCTGCTCTGACGGAGGTTCCACCTTGCGCATCCTGATGGTCTCGGACGTGTATTTCCCCCGCATCAACGGTGTGTCCACGGCCTTGCAGACGCTGCGCCGTGAACTGGCCCACGGCGGACACGACGTGACGCTGATCGCCCCCGATTACGGCGCCTGCCAGGAAGCAGACCCTCATCCCGGCACCGTGTTCCGCATCCGTTCCCGGACCGTCTGGGGCGACCCCGAGGACCGCATGATGGCCTACCGCGGCTTGCGAGACCTGCTGCCCGAGCTCGCGCGCGGCCGCTTCGATCTGGTCCACGTCCACACCCCCTTCGTCGCCCATTACGGCGGCCGCTTCCTCGCCCGCCGCCTCGGCCTGCCCCTGGTGGAGACCTATCACACCTTCTTCGAGGAATATCTGTTCCACTACGTGCCCGTGGCTCCCCCCGCCCTGATGCGCTATCTGGCGCGCGCCTTCTCCCGCAGCCAGTGCCGCGACGTCGACGCCCTGGTGGTGCCCTCGCGCCCCATGCTGCAGCGGCTGCGCCACTACGGCGTCGGGACACCGGCCGCGGTCATTCCCACGGGCATCGAGCCGGCCGACTTCGCCCACGGAGACGGCGCCCGTTTCCGCAGCCGCCACGGAATCGAAGCCGATCGCCCGGTGCTGCTCTACGTGGGGCGGGTGGCCCATGAGAAAAACATCGGCTTCCTGCTCGCGGTGCTGGAGCGCGTGCGCCTCACCCAGCCGGCCGCGTTGCTGGTGATCGCGGGGGAAGGCCCCGCCACCGCCACCCTGAGGCGCGAGACGCAGGCCCGCGGGCTCGCTGAGCACGTGCGCTTCGTGGGCTATCTCGACCGGCGGCACGCGCTACCGGACTGCTACCACGCCGCCGACCTGTTCGTGTTTGCCTCACGCACCGAAACCCAGGGACTGGTGCTGCTGGAAGCCATGGCCGCGGGACTGCCGGTGGTGGCCCTGGCGGTGATGGGCACGGCCGACGTGCTGGTGGAGGGCGAGGGCGCGTCGATCGCCCGGGACGACGTGGCGGACTTCGCCGCGCGGGTGTCGGCCCTGCTCGCCGACCCGGCACGCCGCCGGGAACTCGGCGCGCGGGCACGGGCCTACGCCCAGGGCTGGACGGCGCAGGAAATGACGGCGAGGCTGGCCGCGTTCTACGAGCAGGTGCTGGCCGCGTCCCAGGGTCAGGCCCGGGAAGCGTCCGGGCTCAGCCGAACAGGCTGCCCGGAAGCGGCAGCGGCCCGCGCAGCTCCTCGCCGCTGAGCGTCCTCAGATGTCGGGTGCGCTGCGGGCAGGGCAGATCCGCCCGCCAGTTGGGCGCCTCGCCCGCCAGCAGGCGGTTGATCTGGGGCAGGCGCGCCGCGGTCTCCGCCACGTAGTGGTCGCAGCGCGCGGCAAGCCGCCGGTCCAGCACGCCTGCGGCCGCACGCAGTCCGCGATGCAAGCGGCTGCCATACAGCAGCCGGCTGGCGGCCGCCAGCCGCATGAGCGCGCGGTGCGCCTCGCCTTCGGGGCAGCCGAAGTGGCGGCCGAGGTAGGGCACGAGGCAGTCGCGCTCCGCCGGCAGCACGCCCTCGGGCCGGGCGAACAGCTGGCGGGCCAGGTGGGCGTCCATCACCCACTCCGCCACCGCGTGGGTCATGAGGGGCAGTTTCAGCCACATCGCCTCGTGTGCCGGCACGAAGTGGTTGTGGGCGATGACGTCCACGAACAGGTGACTGGCATAGCCCAGGGACACCGCGCGTTCCTCGTCGCTGTCGGCGCACGCGAGCAGCCGGCGTGCCCGCGTCCAGTCGTGGCTGTCCGCGAAGCAGCGCGCCGCGCGGCGTCCGGCCACCAAGACGAGGTCCGGCAGGCAGGCGCCGGCCAGCACCAGGCGCGGCAGACGGCGCGCCGCCTGCCGCAGCTTCGGGTCGAGCAGGGGCACCGCCAGGCAAGCGAAGGCGCGAACCTTATCAATAGGCGACGGGATTTCAGCGACATGTGCCTCGCCCGTGCGCACAGCGAGCTGGACGCCCACATGGTCAAAGGGATTGCCGATCACGTCCTCGCCCCCAGGAGGGTCCGTCCAGATGATGCTTCCGCCTTGGGCGTCCGTAACTGCTAG
>JBBINK010000217.1:0-3435 GCA_037443925.1 Betaproteobacteria bacterium | reverse complement strand
ACAAAAAACAGGGCATCTTCCACGTCTTGCCCGCGCGCAAACTGCCCCGCAGAAAGCGCCAGACGCTGCCCCACGAGTATCAGTTTGTGCCAAAGCCATTCTTCGTGTGCGGTAGCGGCGGTCAGTTGCAAGGGCAACATGACCAGGGTGGTGAGCGTTCCGATGACCAGCCCGGTGCGGATGCTCTTCAGTGAAAGATAGAGCACGTCCTGCCCCACCTTGTCGGTGCCGAACACGTGGTAGGCGGGCGCCCAGTGCGCCAAAAGCAGCGCCGCCCAGACGATGAGGCCCAGGGTCACGAGCACGCTGCGCCAGGGCAGGACCGTCTCGCCGCGCAGAAGGCGGACCAGGGCAGCCGCCATGGGTTCGCCCCGACGCGAAGCCAGCCTGCGCACCACCCACGCGACGCACGCGGCCCACAGCGCGAGGGCCCACAGGGTGCCGCGCACGCCGCGCTGGAGGATGTCGCTGCCCTTGCGCTCCAGATCCGCGCCGAGGTGGGCGCCCCCATATTGCAGGCGGGGATGGATGCGCTGGATGCGGCCCTCCGGCCCTTCCACCGTCTCCAGCGCGAACAGATGGGTGGCGAACGGCGCCGAGTAGGTTTTCTCCTTCTGCTCCCGCAGCGGCAGCAGCAGGTAGTCGAGCAGGCTCAGGGTTTCGGGCGCGTACTGGCGCACGGCGCCGGCCTTCTGGTCAGGCAGGGGGAGGCGGAAGTGGACGGAGTCCAGCAGCCCCACCAGCACGAAGGCCACGAGGATCACCGCCGCCGACATGGCTGCCGGCCGCCGGGCCAGCCTGCGCCAGGGCGCGGCGAGATGGGGCGTGCGGCGCACCTGCCACACATAGATCGCGACGGCTGCCAGCAGCACGCCGATCAGGGCATCGGTCCAGAGCACGACGGGCGCGACGGGCATCATGACAGGCGGATCCTGGGATCGACCAGGGTGTAGGACAGGTCGGTCAGCAGCAGGCCCAGGATGTACAGGGCGGAGCCCAGGAACACCATGGCATGGACGATGGCGAAATCCTGCTGGCGGATCGCGTCGATGGTATAGCTGCCCAGCCCTGGGATGCCGAAGAACGATTCCGAAATCAGGCTGCCCATGAACAGGGTGGGGATGACCACCACGGCGCCGGTGAGGATGGGAATCATGCCGTTCTTGAGCACGTGGCGGAACAGGACCGCCGATTCCGCCAGCCCCTTGGCACGGGCGGTGCGCACATAGTCCTTGCCCATTTCCTCGAGGAAGATGGTGCGATACCAGCGCGTGCCGCTGCCGATGCCCGACACCACCCCCACCGCCACGGGCAGCACCAGGAACTTGAAGGCATCGAGCCCGCCCTGATAGCCGGATATGGGCACCAGGTGCAGCAGCTTGCTCACCAGAAACTGGCCGCCGATGATGTAGAAAAGGCCGGAAATGGACATCATGGCCACACAGAGCACCACCCCGGCGGCATCGACGTAGGTGGCACGGAAAAAGGCCAGGATCAGGGCGAAGGTGATGTTGACCAGCAGCCCGATCAGGAACACCGGGACGGCCAGGGCGAGGCTGGGCCACATGCGCGTGCGGATCTCACGCCCGATGTCCCGCCCGTCGTCGGCCGCACCGAAGCGGAAGGCGAACATGGGCACCGACCGTTGCGCGAAGATCGTCTCGGTGAAGCGCGCCATCCCCGTGGCCTGGGCGTTGTAGAAGAGCGGCTTGTCGTAGCCGTGTTCGGCCTTCCACTTGGCGATCGCCTCCGCCGTGACATGCTTCATGCCCAGATGCAGGCGTGCCATGTCGTCGGGCGTGTTCACGGCGAAAAACAGCGCGAACACGAGCACGTTCACCCCGATCAGGATGGGGATGGCATACAGGATGCGGCGGACCACGTAGGCCAGCATGGGGCTAGCCTCCCCGCCCCGGCACCTCGTGCTCGCGCCGCCAGTAGCTCACGGCGGCCGGCATGAGCGCCACCAGCAGCAGCGCCAGCCCCAGCCCGAGGGGCCACAGCACGGGCTCGTTCCACTGCCGGCGCCGCTGCTCCCGCAATGCGGGGTCGAGGCGCAGATACTTGAGGCCGTTGTTGGCCATGAGGTTGGGCTTGGCGTTGAACAGCCAGCCATGATAGAGACCGAAAGCCTTGGGATAGAACCCCCAGACCCAGGGCGCATCGCGGCGGGCGATGTCGAGCATCTCGTCGATGATGCGTTGCCGCTCGGGACCGTTGTCCATGTTCTTCATCTGCTCGAACAGCCGGTCGAATTCCGGATTCTGGTAGTTGGCCGCATTCTCGCCGTTCATGCCCACCTTGCGGTTGGGCCCGTAGAGCAGGAACAGGAAGTTCTCTGGGTCCGGATAATCGGCATTCCATCCCCACTCGAAGATCTGGGCGGTGCCCTTCAGCATCTTGTCCTGGAAGCGGTTATAGTCGGTGGCCCGGATCACCAGCTCGATCCCCAGCTTGCGGAACTGTTTCACCAGCCATTCCAGGCGCGACTTGGCGTCCGCGCCCACCGCAGCGGTGTCGAAATAGAGCACCAGCGGCTTGCCGGTGGCGACATCGCGTCCATCGGGATATCCCGCCTCGGCCAGCAGCCGCCGCGCCTCGGCAACGGACTTGCGCTGGATGCGGCCATCCACCCAGTCATACACATAGGGGTTCATGCCCGCGCGCCCCTCCCGGTAGCCGAAGATGCCGGGCGGGATGGGGCCATGGGCCGGAATGCCGCGGCCATTGTGGAAGATGGAAATGCGCTCCTCCGTGTCCACGGCGATGGAAATGGCCTGACGCAGCTTGCGCGCGCGTTCGGACAGACCGCCCACCACGGGATCCTGCATGTTGAAGCCGATGTAGCTGATGGTACTCATCACCGTGGTCACCAGGCGGATGCCCTGCTCCCGCAGCGGATCGCTGAGGGCGGCATCGCCCGTCGCACCAATGCGGATGGCCTGGTCGAAGGTGTCGGAGGTGATGCCGGAACTGTCGTAATAGCCCTGGAGAAACTTGTTCCAGTAGGGGATGTCCTCCTTCTCCAGGCTATAGACCGCCTTGTCGATGAACGGCAGCGGCTTGCCCGCGTCGGCGAGCAAGCCCGCCTCGACGTCACCGGGCTCGCCCTCCGCCGGATAGCGCTCACCGTGGAAATTGGGATTGCGCTCCAGCACCATCTGGCGGTTGGGATCGTTCACCGTCAGCATGTAGGGGCCGGTGCCCACGGGAAACCAGTCCAGCACCAGGTTCTTCTCCCTCATGCCCGGCTGGGCATAGAAGCGGTCCGCCTCCCAGGGCACGGGCGCGAAGAAGGGCATGGCCAGCCAATACACGAACTGGGGATACTTGCCCTTGATGCGAATGCGGTAGGTGTAGCGGTCCACCACCTCGGCCCCCGCCAGGGGCAAGGCCCGCAGGTCGATCCAGGCATTCCGGTCGCGCTCGCGTGCG
>JBBINK010000216.1:0-3475 GCA_037443925.1 Betaproteobacteria bacterium | reverse complement strand
GACCCCGTCAAATACGCCGCTTGATTCAAGTTTATCTTGGCCGGATCAATAGTATTCGGCCGCCGTGTCCAGCACGAAAAACAGCACGCCCGCCGCGCTGGCGATGGCCAGATGGGGCACGAAGAACGCATGGTGGGCGAAGGAGCGGCTGATCAGCGCCCATAGGCCCGCCCACACGGGGAGGGCCAGGGCGACGGGCAGCGCCGCCAGCAGGATCTGCTCGGGGCTGGTGACCTCCGCGCTGGTCTGGTACTGGTCCAGCATCATCATGGCGATCACACCGGCGTAGCTCACCGCCGCGCCCACGCCCTGGGTGAGCCAGCGGGTGGCACGGTTGAGCCCCAGACTGTCGTGGCGTGCGGGGGGCACGGCATAGTCCGCGCTGCGCAGGCGGATCAGGGTGTGTCCCAGGCGCAGCAGCGTTTCGGTTCCCAGCGGGGCATGCGCCACCCGTTGCAGCGAGGGCAGGAGATAGGTGCCATTCTCGCTGTCCAGATCCACCACCCGCGGCTGGCCGGTTTCGTCCAGCTCGAGGCGGGCATGGCTGGCCGAGACGAAGTCGTCGTCGAGGATGATGTCGTTGTGGTAGCCGCGGCCGATGGTCACCGGGAAGTGGTCGAGGCGGAATCGGCTGTGCACCCGGCCGGACTTGTCCAACACCTCCGCCACCATCACGGTTTCCATGCACCCTTCTCCTCGGCGAAGCTTTCCAGGTAGTGGCGCGCGAAGCGTCGTGCGTTGTCCGCGGTCACGCCGGCCAGCACCAGGGTGGTCACCAGCCCCCGGTGGTTGTGGCTGAGCGTGGCAGCGCGCAGGACGGCATCGTAAAGCCCCGGAAGCTTCTTGTAGCGTCTCAGGCAGAAGGCAGCCTTGAAGCGCAGGCTGCCCTGATGCACGAAGTCCGTGTGGCAGGCAAAGCGCGAGACGTCTTCACGCTCGGCCTGGATCTTTTCATAGGCGGCGTTGAAGTGCGCCTGGTAGATGTTGTAGAAGCGGAAGCGGTTGATGTTGCGTCCCACCAGATAGGTGTGCTGGAACTGCACCATGCCTGTCTGATGGCTGCGCGAGAGATAGATGTCGTCCTCGGAGGAGCACTGCTGGCTCACCTGTTCGTAGGCGTTGTCCGGGTTGCGGTCGGCATCGCCCCAGCAGCGCAGGAAGGCGGCGATGCGCCCGGGGGCCCGGTAGCCGCCCAGGGAGGTGGTGGCCAGCGGGCTGGCCATGAGCCGTTCCATGTAGCGCGCCTGGTTGGCCAGCAGGTCGGCCCGGAGGCGGGCATAGGCGGCTTCGTGTTCCAGGGGTTCCCGGCCGCGGGTGCGCGCCAGCAGCGCGGCCACGTAGTGGGCGGGCACCAGGAAGCTCACCTGGTTGCCCGCGGTGGCCACGTTCACCCCCACCACGCGGCCGTCGGGCAACAGCGCCGGACCGCCGCTCATGCCGGGATTGATGGAACCGGTGAAATGGATCTTCTCGTACAGTGAGTGTTCCAGCAGCCCGTTGTAGGTGCCTTCGACGATGGTGAAGCCCAGATCCAGCGGAGTGCCGATGGAGTAGAGCCGCTCCCCCACGGACAGGGGCGCCGTGTTCAGGCGCAGGTAGCCCGAAAACGGCAGATCGGTGCTCACCAGCGCCAGGTCGTGCACGACGTCGAAATTCACCAGCCGCAGCGGCGCCAGGCGGCCGTCGGCGGTGAGCACCTCGCCGCGGTATTGCTCCGGCTTGTGCACGAGGTCGGCGATGACGTGATAGTTGGTGACGATCAGCCCGGAGGCGGAGGCCACGAAGCCCGAACCCACGCCGGTCTTGGCGCCGGACGAGGCTTCCAGGATACGGATCTGGGCGATGCGGTCCTGATAGCGGCTGAAGATTTGCTGGGGCTGGGCCCGGGCGGGCAGCGCCATGGCCCAGGCGAGCAGCAACAGGAAGGCGGATAGACAGGCGCGACGCATCATCCGGGACGGTTCATCGGGGCGCGGCGGGCCGCCGGCCGCATCCGCTGGAGCGCGACCCGCGCAGGGGCCGGGGGAAGGGAAAGACCGGGAGCAAGGGCATCCGGCGATTTTACCGGCCGCCGGGCGCGGATCCAACGCGGCCGCTCCGGCGTCCTAGCGGGACACCCAGGCGCGCGCCTGGTCGTAGTCGTCGAACACCTCGATGTCCGCGTCCACGAACATGCGCTGCAGCCACGCGCTCCAGGCCAGCCACTGGTTGCTGGTCACCACCGCCACCTTGTCGAAGTCGTACTGGTGCTCGCGGGAGAAGCGGATCTCTTCCCACACCACGTCCAGCGTGTAACCCAGCATGTCACGCAGATCGATGAGCAGATTGACCGGCCCCAGCTTCGAGGCATAGAGCACGTGCTCCTCGAACTGCTTGAAGTCGGCCAGGGTGAATTCACCGAGCACGGACAGGGTGACCACGTTGTTGTCCACGGAAATGCTGATCATGGCGCAGGCGCTTTCGAAGGAGACGGGCCCCATTGTAGGGACCGGCATACCGCCCCGGCAAGGGCAAGCCTAAGCGGCGCGGGCACGCGCCGTCGCGGCGCTGCTGATCATGCCGCTGGCGACGATGAGGACGATGGCCAGCCAGCTTTGGGGGCTGAGCACTTCCTGCCACAGCAGGATGCCGAACAGGCTGGCGAACACCACCGTGGTGTAGGCGAGGCTGCCCACCACCAGGGGATGCCCCAGCCGGTAGGCCCGGGTCATCGCCAGCTGGGCCAGGGTGGCGGTGATCCCCAGGCCGAGGAGCAGCGGCGCGGTGTGCAGGGTCGGCGGGTGGAACGCGTGCGCGAGCATCCACAGGGCGGCTCCCAGGGTGCACACCAGGGTGAAATAGAAGACCACCCGCCATTCCGGTTCCCCGGCCTGTCCCAACTGGCGCACGTTGAGGTAGGCCACGCCCGCGAGCAGGCCCGAACCCAGGCCCATCAGGCGCGGCAGGAGGTCGGTTCCATCGAAGCGGGGGTCGAGCAGCAGCACCACGCCGAGGAAGCCCACGGCCAGCGCGAACAGCAACCCCACGGACGGCTTCTGGCGTCCCACCGTCGCCAGCAGCAGGGCGAGGAACAGGGGTGAGGTGTAGTTGAGGGTGATGGCCGCCGCGAGGGGCAGGGCGCTGATGGCGTAGAAAAACAGCATCAGGGCGAAAAAGCCGGACAGCCCCCGCCACAGATGCATGCGCAGATGGGGTGTGGCGAGGCTCAACCTCTGGGCGCGCACGATGGCCCAGATCACGACCAGCCCGATGAGGGAGCGGTAGAACACCAGCTCCGCCGCGGAGAAGTGCCGGGCGCCGAGCTTGACGAACACGCCCATCAGCGCGAACAGCAGGCCGGCCACCACCATCCAGCCGGATTTCATGGGCCGCCCCGCTTGCGCGGGCTCACCGGCCCTGCCGCGGAGCCAGGCCGGTTTCCCGCCGCCGCGCGTCCGGCGCGCGCCCCGCGGGGCTTGAGCGCGGCGTTCACCGC
>JBBINK010000215.1:0-3506 GCA_037443925.1 Betaproteobacteria bacterium | reverse complement strand
CGCCTGTTTCGCATACCCGAAGCCCAGGCCATCATCAACCGCATGGGTTTCAACAACGCAGGGGTGGATGCGCTGGTGGAAAACGTGCGCCGCGCCCGCTACCGGGGCGTGCTGGGCATCAACATCGGCAAGAATTTCGACACGCCCCTGGAACGGGCCGTGGACGACTACCGGGTGTGCCTGCGCAAGGTCTATCCCCATGCCAGCTATGTCACGGTCAACATCTCCTCCCCCAACACCAAGAACCTGCGGGCGCTGCAGGGCGCGGACGAACTGGATGCCCTGCTGGGCGCGCTCAAGAGCGAGCAGCAGCGGCTGGCGGACGAACAGGGCCGTTACGTGCCCCTCGTCCTCAAGATCGCGCCCGACCTGGAACCGGAGCAGGTCGTGGCCATCGCCGATCGCCTGCTGCATCACCGCATCGACGGCGTGATCGCCACCAACACCACGGTCTCGCGTGATGGCGTGGCCCATCTGCCCCACGGGCAGGAAGCCGGTGGCCTGTCCGGCGCGCCCCTGCGGGAGAAATCCACGGCGGTGATCCGGGCGCTGCACGCGAACCTGGGCGATGCCGTGCCCATCATCGGGGTGGGCGGCATCCTCAACGGCGCCGACGCCCTGGAAAAGATCGAGGCGGGCGCGAGCCTGGTCCAGGTCTACACCGGGCTCATCTATCGCGGCCCCGATCTGGTGCGGGACGTGCTCGCAGCGGTCTGCGCACCCGTCCGGGGTGGAACGGGCCAGCCATGAGCAGCGACATCCGCCAGGCTGGCACCGCCAGCCTCGCGCTGGGGGCCATCGGCGTGGTGTTCGGCGACATCGGCACCAGCCCCCTGTACACCATGAAGGAGGTTTTCGCCGGCCACCATCCCCTGGCCACCACCCCGTCCAACGTGCTGGGCATCCTGTCCCTGGTGTTCTGGGCGATCACCGTCGTGGTCTCGGTGAAATACGTCGCCTTCATCATGCGTGCCGACAACAACGGCGAAGGCGGCATCATGGCGCTGATCGCGGTGGTGCAGCGGGCGGTCCCCCCCGCCAGCCGGCTGGGCTGGCTGCTGGCGGTGCTGGGCATCTTCGGCGCCTCCCTGTTCTACGGGGATGGCATGATCACGCCCGCCATTTCCGTGCTGTCGGCGGTGGAGGGGCTGCAGGTGGCCACGCCGGCGCTGCGCCCCTGGGTGGAACCCATCGCGCTGGCCGTGCTGATCGTACTGTTCGCCATCCAGCGCCACGGCACGCATCACGTGGGCCGCTTCTTCGGTCCCGTGATGGCGCTGTGGTTCCTCACCCTCGCCGGGCTCGGCCTGCACAACATCCTGATCGAACCCAGGGTGCTGGCTGCCGTCAACCCCGCCCACGCCCTGGCCTTCTTCGCCCACCATCAGGGTCATGCCTTCCTCACTCTGGGCGCCGTGGTCCTGGCGGTCACGGGCGCGGAAGCCCTGTATGCCGACATGGGGCATTTCGGACGCCGTCCCATCCGGCTCGCCTGGTTCCTGTTCGTCCTGCCGGCGCTGCTGCTCAACTACTTCGGTCAGGGCGCGCTGCTCATCCGCAACCCGGAAGCGGTGCACAATCCGTTCTACATGCAGGCGCCGGAATGGGCGCTCTATCCGCTGATCGCCCTGGCGACCGCGGCCACCATCATCGCGTCCCAGGCCGTCATCACCGGCGCCTTCTCGGTCACGCGCCAGGCGATCCAGCTGGGTTACCTGCCCCGCATGCAGATCATCCACACCTCGGAACACGCCATCGGGCAGATCTACATTCCCTTCATCAACTGGGCCATGCTCACCGGCATCGTCATCCTGGTGCTGATGTTCGGCTCCTCCAGCAACCTGGCCGCCGCCTACGGCATCGCCGTGACCGGCACCATGCTCATCGACACCGTGCTGGGCTTCGTCGTCGTCATCTCCCTGTGGCGCTGGAACCGCCTGCTGGCGGTGGTCGGCCTGATCGGATTCCTGACCGTCGATCTGGGCTTCTTCTTCGCCACCTCCCTCAAGATCGTCGAGGGCGGCTGGTTCCCGCTCCTGGTGGGCATCGCGGTGTTCACCCTGCTGTCCACCTGGAAACGGGGCCGCCAGCTCCTGCTGCAGCGGTTGCAGTCGGGCGCCATCGCGCTGCAGCCCTTCATCGAAAGCCTGGTGGCCCACCCCCCGGCCCGGGTGCATGGCACCGCGGTCTTCCTGACCGCCAGCAAGGATGGCGTGCCCCACGCCCTGCTGCACAATCTGGCCCACAACAAGGTGCTGCACGAGCGGGTGGTGTTCCTCACCGTGCTCATCGAAAACCGCCCCTACGTGCCGGCGTCGGAGCGGGTGGAGATCGAAGACCTGGGGCACGACTTCTACCGGCTCATGGTGCACTACGGCTTCAAGGACGAGCCGGACATTCCCGCCGCGCTGGCCCTGTGCGCGGCCAAGGGGCTCGAATTCGACATGATGGACACCTCGTTCTTCCTGTCCCGCGAGACCATCATCGCCACCGGCCTGCCGGGCATGGCACCCTGGCGGGAGCAGCTGTTCATCCACATGGCGCGCAATGCGGAAAGCGCCATGGCATTTTTCAGGATTCCCACCAACCGGGTGATCGAACTGGGTTCCCAGGTCGAGATCTGATCGCCCGGCCAGGGTGGGTCGGGGCCCATGCAGCGTGAAAGGAGGGCGTCATGCGTATCGGCATTCCAAGGGAGATCAAGGATCACGAATACCGTGTGGGTGCCACCCCGGCCGGGGTGCACGTACTGGCCGCCGCCGGGCACGAGGTCTGGGTGGAAAGCGGGGCCGGTGCCCACATCGGGTTTGACGACAACCAGTACCGGCAGGCCGGCGCGCGCATCGTGGCCCGCCCGGAGGAGATCTACCAATGCCCCCTGGTGGTCAAGGTGAAGGAGCCCCAGGCCCAGGAGATCCCTTGGCTGCACGAGGGTCAGGTGGTGTTCTGCTACTTCCACCTGGCCGCCTCGCGGGAGCTCACCCAGGCGCTGGTGGAGCGGAAGATCGTCGCGGTGGCCTACGAGACGGTCACCGATGACCACGGCGGGCTGCCGCTGCTCACGCCGATGTCGGAGATCGCGGGCCGCATCGCCGTGCACGTGGCCGCCAACTGCCTGCATTTCGCCAACGGCGGCAGCGGCGTGCTCCTGGGCGGCGTGCCCGGGGTGTCCCCGGGCAAGGTGCTGGTGATCGGTGCGGGCACGGTGGGCACCCAGGCGGCGAAGATGGCGCTGGGGCTGGGCGCCGACGTCACCATCCTGGACGTGAACCTGGCGCGGCTGCGCTACCTGGACGACATCCTGGGCCCCCGCCTCAAGACGCGCTACTCCGAAGCCCACGCCATCGCGGAACTGGCCACGGCAGCCGACGTGGTGATCGGCTCGGTCTACATCCCCGGCAAGCGGGCGCCCAAGCTCATCACCCACGACACGGTCCGGCACATGAAGCGTGGGTCGGTGCTGGTGGACGTGGCCATCGACCAGGGTGGCTGTGCGGAGACCTCCC
>JBBINK010000214.1:0-3551 GCA_037443925.1 Betaproteobacteria bacterium | reverse complement strand
CGCGCCGAATGGACCGCGGCGGGGGAGCAGGGGGCGAGCCGGCGCAGGGTGCTCGCCCAGTATGGGCCGGAGCTGCTGGATCACATGCTGTCGGTGGCGGCGGCGGGCGTGGTGATGAGCTACAGCCTGTTCACCGTGAGCGCGGAGACCGTCGCGCGTCATGGCACCACCGATCTGATCTATACGGTCCCCTTCGTGCTCTACGGCATCTTCCGCTACATCCATCTGCTGCACCACCGGCAGCGGGGCGAGGATCCGGCCGCCGACCTGCTGCTGGATCCTCACATGGTGCTCACCTTCGCGGCCTGGCTGGGCGTCACCCTGTGGCTGATCGCCTGAGTCCGGCTAGAGCGTCTTCTTGAGGAGCGGCAGCAGCTGTTTCAGGCTGCGGGTGTTGAGCACGTCCCTGGCTTCCAGCCAGCCGCGCCGGGCCTGGCCCACGCCGAAACGCAGGTGGTCGAAATCCAGCAGCGTGTGGCCGTCGGAGTTGATGGCCACCAGCACGCCTTCCGCCTTGGCCATCTGGCAGTGCAGATCGGTGAGATCCAGCCGCTCCGGCTGGGCGTTGAGCTCGAGATAGCAACCGCGCTGCCGCGCATGGCGGATGATGCGCTCCATGTCCACGTCCATGGGCGGGCGGCCGCCGATCTCGCGGCCGCTGGGATGCGCCAGCAGGGTGAAGTGGGGATGGTCCATGGCCCTGAGGATGCGGGCCGTCTGCTTCTCCCGGGGCAGGTTGAAGTGGCTGTGCACCGCGGCCACCACCAGGTCCAGGCGGCCCAGCACGCTGTCGGGCAGGTCCAGGGTGCCGTCCTCGAGGATGTCCACCTCGATGCCCTTGAGCACGCGCACGCCCTCGAGCGTCTCGTTCAGGCGGTCGATCTCGTCCATCTGCTGCGCGAGGCGCCCGGCGTCGAGACCATGGGTCACCGCCAGCCGGGGTGAATGGTCGGTGATGGCCAGGTACTGCCAGCCGCGGCGCCGGGCTTCCTCGGCCAGCTCACGGATGGTGTGGCGGCCGTCCGAGGCCTTGCTGTGCACGTGCAGGTCGCCCTTGAGCTGTCCCAGCTCCACCAGGCGCGGCAGACGGCCTTGCCGGGCGGCTTCGATCTCGCCCCGGTCCTCGCGCAGTTCGGGCGGGATCCAGGGCAGCCCCACGGCGGCGAACACGGACTCCTCGGTCTGTCCGCCGACGCGGCGCTCGCCTTCGAACACGCCGTACTCGTTGATCTTCAGCCCGCGTTCCTGACCCAGCTTGCGGATCGCGATGTTGTGGGGCTTGGAGCCGGTGAAGTAATGCAGCGCCGCGCCGAAGCTGTCCTCGCCCACCACCCGGACGTCCACCTGGATGCCGCTTCTGAGCACCACGCTGGAACGGGTCTCGCCGTGGGAGAGCACGTCCGCCACTTCGTCGTAGGCGAGCAGGCGCTCCATCACGGGCGGTCCGGCAGGCGCCGTGACGAGGATGTCCAGATCGCCCACCGTCTCCTTCGCGCGCCGGTAGCTGCCGGCCACCACCACATGCTTCGCCCCGGGCGCCCGGGCCAGGTGGGCCGCCAGCGCCTCGGCATACTGGGTGGCGACGGCGATGGAGTACCGCCGCTCCTGGGAGGCGTGGGCGCGAAGGGCTTCCAGGATGGCCTGCTCGGTCTTGGCGCCGAAGCCGGGCAGCTCCCGGATGCGCCCGGCCTGGGCCGCCTGGGCGAGCTGTTCCAGGGTCTGCACCTGCAGGCTGTCGTAGAGCATCTTCACCCGCTTCGGTCCCAGGCCGGGGATGTGCAGCAGCTGGGTGATGGTGGGAGGCAGCTGCCGCCGCAGCTCTTCCAGGAAGGCGCAGCGTCCGGTGCGCGCGATCTCCTCGATCTTGCCCGCCAGATCCGCGCCGATGCCGGGCAGCTTGGGCAGCTTCTGGCCCTGCTGGATGAGCGGCGCCACCTCGCGTCCGAATTCGCCGATGGTGCGCGCGGCGTTGCGGTAGGCGCGCACGCGGAACGGGTTGGCCTCCTGGATTTCCAGCAGATCGGCGATTTCCTCGAAGATGGCGGCGATATCGGCGTTGTGCACGGGCATGTCCCCAGTGTAGCAGGGCGGGGCGCCCGCCCGTGGGCGGGTACGGGGCACCGCTACGCTCGGCGTGGGCCGCGGGGCTTCAGGGCGAAGCCGGCCTCGTCGATAATCCGGTCACGCACGAGTGCATCGGAGGTGGGCCATGGAAATCTCTTCATCCATCGTGGGCGGCGGCGTGACCCAGCCCATGGAGCAGGAGCGTCAGGTGCTGGTGCTGAAAAAAGCCCTGGAGGCCGAGGCCAGCGCGGCCGTGGCCCTGATCAGGGCGGTGCCCCAGCCCCAGCCGGCGGTGGCGAGCAATCCGCCGCATCTGGGCCAGAACGTCGATACCCACGCCTGAAGCGGCCGGCGGCGGCCTTCGGTTAAAATGGCGGCTTCTCAGGGAGCCGCCATGCCTGTCAATCTCACACCCACGCCACCCCACGAACTGTTGCCCGTCGCCGGCGTGCGCCTGGGCATCGCCGAAGCCGGCATCAAGAAGGCCGGGCGCAAGGACCTCACGGTGATCGCCCTCGATCCCGGCACGCGCGTGGCCGGCGTGTTCACGCGCAACCGCTTCTGCGCAGCGCCCGTGACCGTCTGCCGTGAGCGTCTGGCCGCGGGCGGGCAGATCCGGGCGCTCGTCATCAACACCGGCAACGCCAATGCCGGCACCGGCAGCCAGGGGCTTGCGGATGCCCGCCGCACCTGCGCCGAGCTGGCACGGCTTTTGGGCTGCGAGGAGCAGGCGGTGCTGCCGTTTTCCACCGGCGTGATCCTCGAACCGCTGCCCATGGATCGCCTGCTGGGCGGCCTGCCGGCGGCGGTGGCGGACCTGGCCCCGGCCAACTGGGCACGGGCGGCGGAGGCCATCATGACCACGGACACGGTGCCCAAGGCCGTCTCCAAAACGATCACGCTGGAGGGACGGCCCATCACCCTCACCGGCATCGCCAAGGGCTCGGGCATGATCCATCCCAACATGGCCACCATGCTGGGCTTCATCGCCACCGATGCGGCCGTGGCCCCGGCGGCGCTGGAGCGCCTCGTGGGCGAGGTGGCGGATGCCTCCTTCAACTGCATCACCGTGGACGGGGACACGTCCACCAACGATGCCTTCATCCTCATGGCCACGGGAAGGGCGGGCAACCCCGAGATCGCCCACGGGTCGGCCGCCTATGCCGTGCTGCGCGAGGCCGTCACCGAGGTGGCGCGTCGCCTGGCCCAGGCCATCGTGCGGGACGGGGAAGGCGCGACCAAGTTCATCACCATCGAGGTGGAAGGCGGCGCCAGCCGCGAGGAGTGTCGCCAGGTGGCCTACGCCATCGCGCGTTCCCCCCTGGTCAAGACCGCCTTCTTCGCCTCCGACCCCAACCTGGGCCGGATCCTGGCCGCCATCGGCTATGCCGGCATCGAGGATCTGGACGTGGCGGCCATCCGCGTGCATCTCGGCGATGTGCTGGTCGCCGAAAACGGCGGCCGCGCCGCCAGCTACGTGGAGGCCG
>JBBINK010000213.1:0-3677 GCA_037443925.1 Betaproteobacteria bacterium | reverse complement strand
CAGCCCCGCCAAGGCATCCGCCCGCAAACTCCTCTGGTCCACCAGCGGCCACCAGCGCAGCCACGGGAACAGGCGGTAAAGCCACAGGGGACAGGCGGGCGTCGATGCGGAAGGGGCGGGCTCGGCCATGAGGGCAATACCGGGTTGGTTGGGGAAGAACATTAGCAGTATCTGATATTTACGGGCGCCGAGCAAACGGCCGCGGGTTGCGGCAGCCCGCGGCCTGCGCATAAAATAGCCGCGCATCCCATGCCTCGTCGCGCCGGGCGCGCCCTCCGGGAAGACAACAACACGCGCGGCGGACCCGATTCTTGAAACCCGAAAGAGTGAGGAAAATGAGGAAACACATCCTAGCCAGTGTGCTCGTGATGCTGACCGCCGTGAGCGGCAGCGCGTTGGCGGCGGGGAATGCCGCAGCGGGCAAGAACAAGAGTTCCATGTGTGCCGGCTGCCATGGCATCGAGGGTTACCGCAGCGTCTATCCCGACACCTACCGGGTGCCCAAGATCGGCGGACAGCACGCCGAGTACATCGTGGCGGCCCTGAAGGCCTACAAGGCGGGCGAGCGCAGGCATGCCACGATGCGGGCCATCGCCGGCAGCCTGTCGGAACAGGACATGGCCGATCTCGCCGCTTACTACGCCGACGCCAAATAACACGAGGGAAGGCAGACCATGAAAACACGTATCCTCATCGTCACGGCCATCCTGGGGCTGGCCGCAAACCTGCCGGCAGCCGCGGCCGGCAATCCCGCGGCGGGGAAGAGCAAGAGCACCGTGTGTGCCTCCTGCCATGGCGCGGATGGCAACAGCCCGACCCCGGCCTTCCCCAAGCTGGCGGGTCAGAACGACGACTATCTGATGCACGCCCTGAAGGCCTATCGCAGCAAGACCCGGGTCAATGCCATCATGAACGACCAGGCGGCCAAGCTGTCCGACGAGGACATCGCCGACCTGGCGGCGTATTTCTCCAGTCAGACCGGCCTGAAATACAAGCGCTGACGTATCGCGCCCTGAAGTACCACGCGGCAAACCCGGCCTCGGCCGGGTTTTTCGTTGGGGGCGCCGGTGGCCCCGTCCGGCGCGCGATCTGTGGTATAAATGCGCAGTTTGCGTTTCACGATTGGGGAGCCTTGCCATGGCACATGCACAGCTGATCGGCGCCGTACTGACCCTGGGACTGGCTTTGGCAGTGGGTGGCTGCGGCCAGAAAAGCGAAACCCAAGACGGTGCCCAGGTCGTGCGCATCGGTTCGGTGGCGCCGCTCACCGGACCCCAGGCCCACATCGGCAAGGACAACGACAACGGCGCGCGGCTGGCGGTCGAGGAAATCAATGCCCAGGGGCTCGCGCTCGGCGGCAAGAAGGTGCGTCTCGAACTCGTGAGCGAGGATGACCAGGCCGATCCCAAAACCGCCACCATCGTCGCCCAGAAGCTGGTCGATGCCGGTGTGGTGGCGGTGGTCGGGCACCTCAACTCCGGCACCACCATCCCCGCCTCCAAGTACTATCACGACGCCGGGATTCCCCAGATCTCCCCTTCCGCCACCGCCATCGCCTACACCGCCCAGGGCTATGGCAACGCCTTCCGCGTGATGGCCAACGACGAGCAGCAGGGGCGCGTGCTCGGCCAGTATGCGGTGCAGCGCATGGGGGCGCGCCGCATCGCCATCATCGACGATCGCACCGCCTACGGCCAGGGCCTGGCCGACGAGTTCGAGCGGGCCGCCCGGGCCGCGGGTGCCGAGATCGTCGCTCGGGAATACACCAACGACCGCGCCACCGATTTCACGGCCATTCTCACGGCGATCAAAGGCAAGAATCCGGACTTGGTCTTCTTCGGGGGCATGGACCCCCAGGCCGGGCCCATGGCCCAGCAGATGAAGCGCCTGGGGCTCGCGGCGCGTTTCCTCGGTGGCGACGGCATGCAGAACATCAACTTCCTCAAGCTGGCGGGTGAGGCCGCCGAGGGCGTGACGGCGTCCTCGCCGGGCCTGCCCCTGGAGGCCATGCCCGGCGGCGCCGAGTTCAAGCGCAAGTTCGAGGCCAAGTACGGGCCCATCCAGCTCTATGCGCCCTACGCCTATGACGCGGTGATGGTCCTGGTGGATGCCATGCGCCGGGCGGACAGCTTCGAACCCGCCAAGGTGGTGGCCGAGCTGCCCAAGACCGACCGTCAGGGTGTGACCGGGCACATCCGCTTCGACGCCAAGGGCGACATCCAGGGCGGCGCGGTGACGCTGTACCAGGTCAAAAACGGCGCCTGGCAGGTGCTGGAGACGGTGAAGTAAGGCCTCGACGCCGATCCGGTTCATCGGCCACACCCAAGCCCTCGGCTCCCCGCAACGTGGATATCTTCGTCCAGCAGCTCATCAACGGTCTGGTGCTCGGCAGCATCTATGCCCTGGTGGCGCTCGGCTACACCATGGTCTATGGCATCCTCGAGCTGATCAACTTCGCCCACGGCGAGGTGACCATGATCGGCGCCATGGTGGCGCTCACCGTGATCGGTCTGCTCATGGGCTTTCAGCCCGCGCTGCCCGGGCCCCTGGTGGTGCTGGCGGGGCTGGCCGTGGCCATTCCCGTGTGCATGCTGCTCGCCTTCGTCATCGAGAAGGTGGCCTATCGGCCGCTGCGGCGCGCGCCCAGGCTGGCGCCGCTGATCACGGCGATCGGCGTGTCCATCGTCCTGCAGAATGCGGCCATGCTGATCTGGGGCCGCCAGTACGTCGCCTTTCCGCCATTGATCCCCCAGATCAGCTTCCAGGTGCTCGGCGCCCACGTCACGTCCCTGCAGATCTTCATCGTCCTGCTGTGCACCGTGGTCATGGTGGCACTCTGGCTGCTGGTGCAGAAAAGCCGCCTCGGGCGTGCCATGCGCGCCACGGCACAGTCGCGGGAAGTGGCGGCCCTCATGGGCGTGGACATCGACCGGGTCATCTCGGCCACCTTCGTGATCGGCGCGGCGCTGGCGGCCATCGCGGGTGTGATGGTGAGTTCCTACTATGGGCTCGCCCACTACTACATGGGATTCATGCTGGGACTGAAGGCCTTCTCCGCGGCGGTGCTGGGCGGCATCGGCAACATCGTCGGCGCCATGCTGGGCGGCCTGCTGCTCGGCGTGATCGAAGCCCTCGGGGCCGGCTACATCGGCGAACTCACCGGGGGTTTCCTCGGCAGTCATTACCAGGACGTGTTCGCGTTCTTCGTGCTGATCCTGGTCCTGGTGTTCAGGCCGTCGGGCCTGCTGGGCGAGCGGGTGAGCACGCGTGCTTGAGATCCTGCGGCGCCCGCGCCGCCGTGGCCAGGCGCGCGTGGCGATCCTCCTGCTGGCGGTGTTGCTCGCGCTGCTGCCTTTCCTGGTCGAGGCCGGGGTGGGACGCAGCGGCGTGCGGGTGCTGGACTTCGCCCTCCTCTACGTCATGCTCGCCCTCGGGCTCAACATCGTGGTGGGTTATGCCGGCCTGCTCGACCTCGGTTTCGTCGCCTTCTATGCCCTCGGAGCCTATCTCTACGCCTGGCTGGCGAGCCCCCATTTCGGGCTGCATCTGCCGTTCTGGGCGGTGCTGCCCCTGGGCGCGGGGCTCGCCGCGGTGTTCGGCGTGCTGCTGGGCACGCCCACCCTGCGCCTGCGGGGCGACTATCTGGCCATCGTCACCCTGGGCTTCGGCGAGATCAT
>JBBINK010000212.1:0-3679 GCA_037443925.1 Betaproteobacteria bacterium | reverse complement strand
GCCGAAGCGCGCCCCTGCGGCCGGCGGGGGCGGCCGGCCGGAACCCCTGGTGCGGCCGGCTCCGGCCGAAGCCACCGGCATGGACGATCTGGCCGCCGCCCATGGGCTGCTTGCCGCCGGGCAGCTCGCGCAAGCGCGCCAGGCCTACGAGCGGCTGCGCCTGATCCGGCCCGATCACCCCGACGTGTGGCTGGGACTGGCGGTGATCGCCCAGGCCCAGGGCCAGACCGGGGAGGCGGCCCGCCTGTACGCGCGGGTGCTGGAGCTCGACGGGCACAATGTCTACGCCCAGGCCGCCCTCACCACGCTCACCGCCCGGGCGCAGCCTGCGGCGGCCGAAGCCCGACTCAGGCAGCTGATCGCCCAGCAACCCGCGGCCTATCTGTACTTCGAGCTGGGCAATCTCCTCGCGGCCCAGGCCCGCTGGCACGAAGCCCAGCAGGCCTACTTCGAGGCCCACCGCCTGGAACCGGACGTGGCCGACCACGCCTTCAACCTGGCGGTGAGCCTGGAGCATCTCGACCAGCCTCGCGCCGCGGCGGAGTACTACCGACGGGCGCTGCGGCTGGCGCAGCAGCATCCCGCCACCGCCCATTTCGATTCCGCCCGGGCGCAGGAACGCCTGGACAAGCTGTCGCCCTGACCGTGTCCGAACAACGCAGGAAGCTTCGCCTGGGTGAGCTGCTGGTGCAGCAGGGCCTGATCACCTCGGACCAGCTGCGCATCGCCCTCAAGGAACAGGAACGCAGCCAGCTGCCCCTGGGCCGGCAGCTGGTCGCCCTGGGTTTCGTCACCGAGGCGGTGATCCGCGACATCGTGGCCCATACCATCGGCCAGGAAAGCGTCGATCTGTCCACCGTGGTGGCCGACGTGGAGGCGCTGAAACTGGTGCCGGAGGATTTCGCGCGCCGGCACAACGTGCTGCCCCTGGCCTTCGATGCCGACAAGCGGCTGCTGGTGGTCGCGGTGGCGGACATCTTCAACGTGATGGCGCTGGACCAGCTGCGCAGCCTGGTCGGTCCCCAGGTGGAACTCAAGCCGCTTCTGGCGGGGCTCGCCCAGCTCCAGGAATACATGGATCTGTTCTACGGCTACGAGTTGTCGGTGGATGGCATCCTGCGCGAGATCGAGACCGGCGAGCTGGATTACGCCAGCCTGGTGACCGCCAACGGCGAGATGGAATACACCCAGCCCGTCGTGCGGCTGGTGGGCGCGCTGCTGGCCGATGCGGTCAAACGGGGCGCCTCGGACATCCACTTCGAGCCGGAGTTCGCCTTCCTGCGCATCCGTTACCGCCTCGACGGCGTGCTCGAGCAGGTGCGCAGCCTGCACAAGACCTACTGGCCTTCCATCGTGGTGCGCCTGAAGGTCATGAGTGGCATCAACATCGCCGAGACCCGCGCGGCCCAGGACGGGCGCTTCACCCTGAATCTCAATGGCCGCCCCATCGACTTCCGCGTCTCCACCCAGCCCACCATCTACGGCGAGAACATCGTGCTGCGCATCCTGGATCGGGAGCGCTCCATCATCCCGCTGGAGCACATGGACCTGCCCGCCGACACGCTGGCCACGCTCAAGCGCATGATGGCGCGGCCCGAGGGCATCCTGGTGGTGACGGGACCCACGGGCGCGGGCAAGACCACCACCCTCTATTCCCTGCTCAGTCACATCAACGACGAGAGCATCAACATCATGACCCTGGAAGACCCGGTCGAGTATCCCGTGACGCTGATGCGCCAGACGTCGGTCAACGAGACGGTCAAGATGGATTTCGTCAACGGCATCCGCTCCATCATGCGCCAGGATCCGGACGTGATCCTGGTGGGCGAGATCCGGGACCGGGAAACCGCGGAGATGGCCTTCCGCGCGGCCATGACCGGCCACCAGGTGTTCACCACCCTGCACACCAACTCGGCCCTGGGCACCTTTCCTCGCCTGCTGGACATCGGCATCTCACCGGAGATCATGGCCGGCAACATCATCGGCGTGATCGCCCAGCGCCTGGTGCGCGTGCTGTGTCCCCAGTGCAAGGCGCCCTACGCGCCGGATGCGGAGGAGCGCGCCCTGCTCGGCCCCGAGCTGGGCCGGGACGCGGTGATCTACGGCCCGGTGGGCTGTGCCCACTGCCGCGGCAAGGGTTACAGGGGCCGCATGGCCCTGATGGAACTGCTCTACCTGGATCCCGAGCTGGACGAACTGGTGGCGGCGCGGGCGCCGCTCAACGCGCTGCGGGCGGCGGCCCGGGCCAAGGGCTTCCGCACGCTGGCGGAAGACGGCATCCGGCGCGTGCTGGAAGGCAAGACCAGTCTGGCCGAGGTGGCGCGTGTGGTGGACTTAAGCGGTCGCCTGCGCTGACCTGGAGGACGAGCGCCGATGCCGGTTTACCAGTATTTCGCCGTGGACCGCGACGGGCGGCGCATCCGGGGCCGCATGGACGCGGGCAACGAGGTCGATCTGGAGCAGCGCCTCAAGCGCATGGGGCTGGATCTGGTGACCAGCCGCCCGCGCCGCGCCGGCGAACCCCTGCTGGCGCGCCCCGTGTCACGTCGGGACCTGATCAACTTCTGCTTCCACCTGGAGCAGGTGAGCCGCAGCGGCATTCCCTTGCTGGAGGGCATCGCCGACCTGGGCGCCACCCTGGACAACCCCCGTTTCCGTGAAGTGATCGCGGCCGTGCACGAGGACATGGTGGGCGGCCGCCTGCTGTCCGATGCGCTGGCCCGCCATCCGCGGGTGTTCGACACCCTGTTCGTGAGCCTGATCCGCGCCGGGGAGCAGACCGGCCGGCTGCCGGAGGTGCTGGCCAATCTCGCCGCCACCCTCAAGTGGCAGGACGAGCTCCTGGCCCAGACCAAACGGCTGCTCATCTATCCCACGGCCGTGCTGGTCGTGGTGGGGGCCGTGATCGTGTTCCTGATGCTCTACCTGGTGCCGGAGCTGGTGACCTTCCTGCGCACCCTGCGCCAGGAGCTGCCGCTGCAGACCCGGATGCTGATCGCCCTGGCCGATTTCCTGGCGCGCTACGGCTGGCTTTTGCTGCTGTTGCCGGCGGTGGCCGTCCCCGTGCTCGCCTTCGTGCTGCGGCACAGTGGTGGGGCGCGCCTGTCCTGGGATTGGCTCAAGCTCAACCTGCCCGTGGTCGGGCCCATCCTGCAGAAGATCATCCTCGCCCGCTTCGCCAATTTCTTCGCCTTGCTCTATCGCTCGGGCATCACCGTGCTGGATGCTATCGCCGCGTGCGAGGGCATCGTCGTCAATCGCTACGTGGCCGATGGCCTGCGTCGTGCCGCCCAGCAGATCAGCGCCGGCGAGAGCCTCACCGAGAGCTTCCGCAACACCGGCCTGTTTCCACCCCTGGTGCTGCGCATGCTGCGCATCGGCGAGACCACGGGCGCCCTGGACGACGCGCTGATGAACGTGACCTACTTCTACAACCGCGACGTGCGCGAGTCGGTGGAACGGGCGCTGAAGCTCATCGAGCCCGCACTCACGGTGTTCCTCGGCCTCCTGCTGGCCGGCATCCTCTTCGCGGTGCTGTCGCCCGTCTATGATATTTTGGGTACGGTCAGACTGTGAGCCGGCCGCCCGTCCTCGCGCATCCTGGCTCGCCTGGTGCCCATGTCCACTATTGATCCGGCCATCTTATACTTGAAATCTCCGAGCCTGTCCTCATATTCAT
>JBBINK010000211.1:0-3688 GCA_037443925.1 Betaproteobacteria bacterium | reverse complement strand
CGTGGTGCCGGTAATGGCAGGCCAGCGTGCCCCGATGGCGCTGGGGGTGATAGAACTCCCGGCGCCCGAAGCCATAGTCGATGAACAGCATCAGGCCTGACTCGAGGCGTTCCCCGAGGCTGCGCACCAACGCCGCGGCGGCGGGATTGATCTCGATGAGATAGTCCTCCGGCAGTCCCAGCGCGGCGGCCCGTGCCGCGAGCGCGGCATCGGCGCAGGGCCGGTCCGCCCAGGCGAAGCCGTCTCCGGAGGCGATCACGCCCCGTTCCCAGACCGCGCCTGCGCGCGTGAGCAGCAGGTGCACGGGCAGGGCGTCCAGCACCTCGTTGGCGAGGATCACCCCCGTGAAGGTCGCGGGCAGGGCATCGAGCCACTCGACCCGTTCCGCCAGGGCGGGATGGCGGGCCGCGAAAAGACGCCGCTGACGCCCTGCGAGTTCTGCGGAGGGTTCCAGGATGCAATAACGGTCCGGTGGCGCATCGAGGCTGGCCAGTTCGGCCAGGAGATCGGCGGCCAGCCTGCCGCTGCCGGCGCCCAGCTCCAGGACCGCGCCGCCCGCCTGCCCGAGCACGTCCGCCACGCAGCGGGCGAGACTGCGGGCGAACAGGCTGCCCAGTTCGGGCGCGGTGACGAAATCGCCCTCGCGTCCGAACTTGCGCGTCCCCGCGGCGTAATAGCCCATGGCGGGCGCATACAGGGCGAGCTCCATGTACCGGGCGAAGGGAATCCAGCCGCCGGCGGCCTGGATCTCTCCACGGATGAGATCGGCGAGCCGGGCGCTGTGGGCGGCGGCGTCCGGCGAGGGCGCGGGCAGGGGAGGCATGTGATAGATTTCCGTTTTTCGTCCCGGCATGGCGACCATGCCGGGTTCAGGGATTGTAGCGGGCAGGCAAGCACATGGCGAACCAGCAAACCGACAAAGTGGTGCTCATCACGGGCGGCGCCAAGCGCGTGGGCGCGGCCATCTGCCGGCTGCTGCACGCGGCGGGCTGCCGCCTGATGATCCACTATCGCTCCTCGCGGCAGGAAGCGGACAGCCTGGCCGCGGAACTCAACCGCATCCGGCCGGACAGCGCCGCCGTGGTGCAGGCCGACCTGTTGGTGACGGCCGACCTGCCGCGGCTGGTGCAGGAAACCCTCGCCCGCTTCGGCCATCTGGATGTGCTCATCAACAATGCCTCGAGTTTCTATGCCACCGAGGTGGGGCGCATCACCGAGGAAAACTGGCATGACCTCATGGGCACCAACCTCAAGGCGCCGCTGTTTCTCGCTCAGGCCGCGGCCGATGCGCTGCGGCATCGGCACGGCTGCATCGTCAACATCGCCGACATCCACGCCGAACGCCCCATGAAGGCCTATGTGGTGTACAGCATCGCCAAGGCAGGGTTGCTGGCCCTCACCAAATCCCTCGCCCACGAGCTCGGGCCCTATGTTCGGGTCAATGCCATCGGACCCGGGCCCATCCTCTGGCCGGAGGACGATCCCACCTTCGACGACACGGAACGGCGGCGCATCATCGCCCACACGCTGCTCAAGCGTGAGGGCACGCCCGAGGACATCGCCCGCGCCGTGCGTTTCCTGGTTTTCGACGCCACCTACACGACCGGCCACATGCTCACGGTCGATGGCGGTCGCAGCGCGAGTCTGTGATGGAAGCCGTCAAGCCGCCAAAGAGCCTGGTTTCCGCGGCCGGTCGCGCCATCGGCGACTATGACATGATCCGCGACGGAGACCGCGTGCTGCTGGGACTCTCCGGCGGCAAGGACAGCCTGTCCCTGCTGCACGTGCTGCTGGACCTGCAGAAGAAGGCGCCCATCCGCTTCGATCTGGCGGCCGCCACGGTGGATCCCCAGTCGCCCGACTTCGATCCCAGCCCGCTGAAGGACTACGTTCCGCAGCTGGGCATTCCCTATTTCTACGAATCCTTTCCCATCGTCGAGCAGGCCAGGCAGTCCATGCAGGGCGATTCCTTCTGCGCCTTCTGCTCGCGGCTGCGCCGCGGGTTGCTGTACGGCTGTGCGCGGCGCGAAGGCTACAACGTGCTGGCACTCGCCCAGCATCTGGACGATCTGGCGGAGACCTTCCTGATGTCGGCCTTCTTCGGCGGCAAACTCAGGACCATGCAGGCCCATTACGTGATCGATGCAGGTGATCTGCGGGTGATCCGCCCCTTCGTTTACGCCCGGGAGCGGCAGACGGCGGCCTTCGCGCGCAACGCGGGACTGCCGGTGATCCAGGAAAACTGTCCTGCCTGCTTCGCGGCACCGACCGAGCGCATGCACATGAAGCAGGTTCTGGGCGGACTGGAAAAAGACCATCCGCGTCTGTTCCCCAACCTGCTCACCGCCATGCGTCCGCTGATGGGCCCACGCAAGGAAGGGCGTCGCCACATGCCGCCCCACCACCGGACCGATCCCCTGGTCCTCGATTGAAGGGGACTGCGCGGATTCGATGCGCCGGGCCCACCCGTCCCTGGGAGCGGGATCGCTCAACCCTTTTTCCGGGGACGATGATCGATGGTCTCGAGGATGGGGCAGCCCGCCTTCGCGCCCCGGCACAGGTTGAGCAGCAGGCGCATTTCGTTGCGCAGCAGGGTGAGCTCCGCAAGGCGCGTCTCCACCTCGGCCAGCTTGGCCGCGGTCAGCTTGCGCACGCTTTCCCGCGCGCCTTGCGGGTTGTCGCGCATGGCCAGCAGTTGCGCGATCTCGGCCAGACTGAAACCCATCTTCTGCGCCCGCTGGATGAAGCGCAGGCGCGAGAGGTCCTTTTCCCCATAGCGGCGCAGGCCCGAGGCCGTGCGGTGCACGCGGGGCAGCAGCCCGATTCTCTCGTAATAGCGCAGCGTGTCCGCGGACAGGCCCAGCAGGCGGCCGACCTCGCCGATGGTGAGCGTGCTTCCGCTGTTTGGCGTCCTCCCGGCCATGCTCAGTATGGGATGATGAAGAAATATTCGTTGAGCAGATACAGCCCGGTGAGGATCAGGGTCACGCCCGCCACGACCTCGATGGCCCTCTGGTGGCGGGACAGTCCTCTGAGCGACTCCAGCCAGCCCATGCCCCAGGCGCCCAGCGCAATGGGGATCGCCCGCCCCACCGCGAAGGCGAGCAGCAGCGCGAAACCGAAGGGCACCGAGCCGATGGCCGCCGCGGCGGTGAGCGTGACCATCAGTGCCGGCGTGCAGAACGGGCACACCGCCACCGAGAAGGGAATGGCCAGCAGGAACGCCCCCCAGGGGCCGGCGACGCGGCGCCCGCGCATCGTGATCCACGGCAGGCGCAGCTTCAGCCAGCCGGGCCAGAGCAATCCCATCACGATGAGCAGCGGGCCCAGGACGAGCCCCCAATGGCGCCCCATCACCGATTTCACCCATTCGCCGCCCGCGGCCGCGGCAACCCCGAGCACGACATGGGTGAGCAGCAGGCCGGCGATGAAGGCGCCCCCCAGCAGCAGCGCGCGCCGTTCCTCGTGGGCCTTGGTCACATAGGCCAGCACCACCGGGATGGAGGCGAACGCCACCGGATTGAAGCTGAACACGAAGCCGGCGAGCAAGGCGAGCCCGATGCCGAGCAGGCTGGCATGCTCCAGGGAGCTGCTCAATGTGTCGATGTCCAGACCCACGGCCGGGGTGAGCAGATAGAGGGCGAATCCGTAGAGCAGGGCCGCGGTCAGGAAGGGACTGCCCCGGGCG
>JBBINK010000210.1:0-3713 GCA_037443925.1 Betaproteobacteria bacterium | reverse complement strand
CAGGCGGGCCAGCAGCCCCGCCAGATCGGTCACGTTCTCCGGCGTGGTCCCCAGGATCTGATGCAGTTCGGGGGAGCCCCGTATGCGGCCCGACTGGGGGAACCATTCCAGGCTGCCGAGCCTGGCCATTTCCTGGGCGTGGCGACGCCGGGCCTCGCTTTCCCTGAGTGCCTCCTCCGCGCGCACGCGCTCCGTGACATCCCGCATGACCACTACCACCAGCCATTGGTCTGCGTGCCGGACCGGACGCGCCGACACTTCCAGCAGGACGCGGGCGCCGTCGCGGCGACGGCCGTAGGTCTGCCAATGCACTTCCGCCGGACGTGCCTCCTCTGCGTCGGGGACAAGCCGTGCGGACAGGGCATGCCAGTGCAGCTCGGGCACGAATCGGGTGATGGATTGTCCAGGCAGGCGCTCGGCGCCGCAGCCGAAGATCCTGCCCATCGCAGGATTGGCGGAGACGATGGTGCCCGACGCATCGAGGGTGGCGATGCCCTCCGCCACGGCGTTCAGCACGGCCTCGGCATGGGCTTTCTGTTCCCGGATCTCCCGCTCCTGCTCCGCCTCGGTGAGGGTGGTGGCGATCCAGCCGCCGCACAGCTCGGCCAGTTCCACTTCGCCGTTGTGGTCGCCCAGCCGGCGCACCTCCCGGCTGAACAGACTGAACACCGCCACGCCCTGGCGCCCCAGCGTGACCGGCACGCCCAGGTAGGTGCCAGGCCGGCCGTCGGCCGGTGCGGCGGCGGAGCGCTGGTCCCGCTTGAACGGCATCTTGCGCCGCGCCACCTGTCGCGCCAGCTCCACCCAGTCCAGCCCCTCCGCCCGCGGGTCGTCGAACCATTGGGCGCTGACCCGCACGCTACCCGTCCCGTCCAGCCAGGCGAGCACCGCGGCATCCATGTCCAGCCGCAGGCAGAGCAGGCGCATCACGGCCTCCACCTTGGCCAGGGTCGGTGCGCTGCCCGACACGATCTCGGCGAAGCGCGCCAGCCATGCCTCCCGGCTCGCGGCATCGTTGAAGGTGGCCAGCGTCTCGGCGATCTCGGGAGCGGCGCGCCCGGGCGGAATGGCGAGGCACTGGTAATCCCCCTGGCGCAGGCTGCGCGCCAGTGCGGTGAGTTCCCTAAGCGGCGCCAGTCCCGTCCGCAGCTGCCAGGCCACCACGGCGAACAGCGTGAGGCCGATGCCGGCGAACAGGGCCATCTGGTCCAGCGCCGCCCGCCATACCTCGTTGCGGAAGGCCTCGTGGGAAAACGACACGGTCACCCGCCCATAGGGCACGCCGCCGACGACGATGTCCCGGGAAACGGATTCCTGGGGCAGATCGAACCACCGGCCGAACCAGGCCGGATACTGGGGCTCGGGCACCTGCGCCGCGGCGGTGAGGATGAGCCCCTCCTCGTCCGCGTAGCTGATCCGCGCAAAGTGCCCGTGATGCACACGGGACTGCAGGATCTGCTCGATCAGGGCGTAGTCGCCGATCACGGCCTGCTCGCCCACCATGCGTTCCAGCGCATCGAGGGTCGTGGCCAGCTCGTTGGCGATGCCCTGCCGGTACAGGGTGAGCTGGGAATTGACCACCAGGAGCACCCCCACGGGAAAAGTGAGGACGAGCGCCAGCCCCACCATGAGCAGCAGACGGGCAACCAGGGAAAGACGCGCCTTCAGGGCCAGGATCGCCATGCCACTCACCTCAGGAGCGTGCTGCGGAAGAAGGCTCGGTAGTTGGCGTACTCCCGGTCATCGGACGCCACGAAGCCCACCGGCCGCGGCAATTTCAGCACCGCGGCCACCTCGGCGAGAATGCGGCCGCCTTCCGGATCGGAGCGCATGCCCGCCAGCGCCCTGGCCACGGCCCGCGCGTCGGCGTCCGGCACCACGGGTGAAACCATCACCGGGATGTCCTGGAAGACTTCCGAGCTCCACAGCACGCGGTAACGGAACCCCTCCCGCGCGGCGAAGGCCGCCATCACGTCTTCGTTGACCCCAGCCGCGACGACCTTGCCCGCCTTGAGCTGGCCCATCGCGCCTTCCTGGTTGCCGGCGAACACCGCGTGCACCCGCACGCCCTGGCGGAGCAGGGCATCCATGGGCAGCCAGTAGCCGGCGAACGCCTCTGGCGAGGGAAACGCCACAGTCTGGTCTGCGAGGTCGGCGAGCGTGCGCACCGGGGCATCCTCGGCCACGACGATCTGACCCCGTATGCCATCCGTGTCGGGACGCGCGATCACCCGCCACCCCAGCTTCACCCGTTCCGGCAGGAACAGGTGATTGGTGTAGGCAAACTGGGCCTCGCCCCTGACCGTGAGGGCCGTGGTCTCGGGTGCGGTCTTGCCAATCTTCAGGCGCAGCGGGACGCCGGATTTGCGGGACACGTAGGCGAGGATCGGATTCCAGTACTCCGCAGTCAGAATCGGACTGCGCTGGTTGAGCACGCTGAACGCGTAAGCCCCCTCCGCCGCCCGCGCCCCCACCGGAACGAGGGCCAGCGCCAGCATGGCCAGCCACAGCCGCCCGCGCATCACCTCACGTCCCCGCGCCGCCCATGAACGCGGGCGCCTCATCCTGCGGCCCGCCGAGGTTCGCCCGGATGCGCACGAACTCGGCTTCCGAGGCGAGGAAGGCGGCCACCACGCCGGGGTCGAAATGGCGCCCCGCTCCGCTTGCGATGATCGACGTGGCCTGGTCGTGACCGAACACGGTCCGCCCCGCACGGGGCGAGCTCAGCTCCTCATAGATGTCCACCAAACCCACGATGCGGGCGGACAGGGGAATGGACTCCCCCTTCAGGCCCCGCGGGTAGCCGCTGCCATCCCACTGCTCATGGTGGCCCTCGGCGATCTCGATGCCCATCCGGATGAACACATTGCCGCCGTGCTCCCGCTCCACGGCACGCAGCATCTCTCCACCAATGAGGGTGTGGTTCTTCACCCACTCCCATTCCGCGGGATCGACGTCACCTTCCCGCCCGAGCAGCCGGTCGGGAATGGCCACCTTGCCGATGTCGAGCAGGGGCGTGGCGGCATGGATGGCATCGATGAAATCGCCGTCGATGATGTTCCGGTAGCCCGGCATCTCGGACAGCCGCACGGCCAGGGCCCGCGCATACTCCCGCAGACGTCCCAGCCGGCCGGGCGCATGGGGATCACGGGACTCGGCCAGGCGCGACATGGCAAAGATGGTGGCGTTCTGGGCGCGCGTGAGCTCCCGCACCTTGGCCCGCACCTGCTCCTGTAGCGAGGCATTGTGTTCCTCGAGCTGGCGCTTGAGCTCCCTCTCCCGGTCGTGCAGCCGCTTGCGCTGAAGGCAGGCGCCGACCCGCGCCATGAGCAGCACCGGGTTGATGGGCTTGGTCAGATAGTCCTCCGCGCCCAGCTCGATGCAGCGCACGACGTTGCCCATCTCACCGGCGGCGGAGACCATGATCACCGGGATGGGGGACAGCTCCGGATCCGCCTTCATGATGCGCAGCACCTCGCTGCCATCCAGGCCCGGCATCATGAGGTCGAGCATGACCAGATCGAACGGCTCCCTGGCCAGCAGCGCCAGGGCCTGCTCCCCGTCCTGTGCGGTATCCACGCGGAAACCCTGCTGCTGCAGCCTGCGGGCCAGCAGCTCACGGTTGGCCTCCACGTCGTCCACCACCAGGATGCGGGTGTCCATGTCGCACGAACGCCTTGGTTCGATGAGAAAAGCTGGCCGGCCACGTTGTT
>JBBINK010000209.1:0-3729 GCA_037443925.1 Betaproteobacteria bacterium | reverse complement strand
ACGTTCCTCGCGCCAGCCATCCTTGTCGAAGTTGGTATTGACCGCGCCCGGTATGTGGCCGCGCAGGTAGTCGGCGGCGGGCTGCAGATCCAGGAAGACGATGCCCGGTTTGCCGATGTTGGCCTTGACCCATTCCACGTCCACCAGGGGCGTGGCGGCCAGGGTGCCGGCCGACCAGAACAGGAGAAGCGCAAGCGCTCCCCACAAGGCGCTGCGCAGGACTGTCAGGGTTTTCATGGACTCCTCCTATGCTCACAGGGTGATGATGCGTTCGGCCGACAGCAGCGCATCGACGATGCGCTCCCAGTCCGCCTCCTCCATGTCCGGGCGCGTCAGATCGAAGGTGGTCGGCGTGCCGTCGCAAGCGGCCTGCACGGCGGCCTCCAGGGTCCGGGCGTCCGGAAACAGATCCGTCCTGAGCACGACGATGCTCATAGGCTGATGATCGCTTCGGCATCCAGGATGGCGTTAGCCAGCGCCGCCGTATCCAGGATTTCGAGATCCGTCTGGCCACGCACGGTGCTCGCCGGCGTGATGTCGGACAGCGCCAGCAATTCGGCCATCGCCGCGTTTTCGTCCGTTTCGGCCACGGGCCGGTCCATGAACACCAGACGCACCCGATGGCCAAAGATGGTGAGTCCCGCCGCCACCCGCATGGCTTCGGCATGATCGCGGCGGCCCAGCACCAGTATGCTTCGTGGCTGCATCCCGGCCGTCATCACAGGCTCACGATCCGGCCTGGGCCATGAGGGCGCTGTTCGTGGTCTGGCTGCCCGATTCCACGGGACAGGGACGGTCAGGACAGAAACGCTGCCACGATTCCGCGCACACGACGGCACGGCCATCCCCCAATGCCTCGCCCAGTCGGGGATCCGCCGCCACCAGGACGCCATCGAGGGTGAAGAAACAGGCCACCTTCGCTCCCCGCCGGCGGGCTGCGGCGATCAGGGGAAAGAGGTAGCGCCCCGCGCCGCGATGGCTCACATGGAACAGGATGTCGATGGTCATGGCGTATTTCCCGCGTAGAACGCGACTTTCCGGCCCGCGAGGCGGGCCTCGACCCAGCGATGGAGGGCCTCGCGCACGTCGCTGGCGCTGGCGCCGTGCCGCTCATGGGCTAGGACGATCATTCCCTCGCGCAGAGCGGCCGTGTAGGCCACCTGGCGCGCGAAATCCCTCGCCCGGCCCGTCCCCGCAGGCCAGCCTGCCGCGCGCAGCCGGGTGAAATCCCCCTCCGCGATGGCCACGTGCCGCTGCCCGCACAGTTCCAGCAGACCGGCCACGACATGCCGCTCGCGGGCATCGGCTCCCGTGACCACCACCGATTCGCGTCCGGTCAGACCCGCCGTGGAAAACAGCCAGACGATCTCGCGCCAGGGAGCGAGGCGGCCGCGGGCATCGAAGAACTCCGAGGCCGGCAGACAGCGGGCGCCCGCCACCGAGGCGCGTAGGCATTCCCCGAGGGCTCGCGTGTCCAGCACGATCATTGGTTTCGCCGGCACGCGCTCGACGGGCCAGCGCGTGAGGGCGGCATGTCCCGGCGGCGCGGCGAGGCCGACGCAAAGCAGTAGCAGGGCCGCACGCACGGTCAGCAGCCTCCGAAGCGTTTCACCGATGGGGGGGCCTCGCCCCCCTGAGGCGCGGGTGGGTGTTCCATCCAGTACGCCACCAGATCGATGCCCGAGACCTGCCCGAAGCTGCCCAGGTCGATCGTCGGCAGCTGCTCGGGCGTGACCGGGGTCCTGGCCCGGGCGATCACCTCCGGGGGCAGGGCGGCGTGACGAAAGCCGATGGCCGACGCCGCGAACGCTGCCGCGAGTGCCAGAATGCAGAAAACGAGACTTTCACGGTTCATGGCATCCTCCGTTCAGGCCTTGCGGGCGATCACAGCGTGTCGTGCAACAGGGCCAGCCACATCACGCCAAAGGCCACGCAGAACATGACGATCTGCAAGGTCGTTTCGAAATCGACGATCATCGGTCTTCCCCCTTGTAATGGCGCACCAGCACGTCCACCGGGATGGGTTTGCCGGTCGTGGGATCGATCACGGGTGGCGTGAAGTAGGGCACGCCGTCGCGGGTGACCTTCATGCTGGCGGGCGGGTGGGCGTACACCCGCCACAGGCCCCAGGCACAGACGGCCACCGAAAGGCCGAGATAGACACGCATCAGGATGCGGGCCATGGTCAGCGCTTCCTCAGATAGACGTGCCAGGCGCGGCCGGTATTGACCGTGGCCAGGTGCTCGCAATGGAGCTCGGCGCACATCGGGGGCAAGGCTTCCACCGAGGTGGGATTGTCCACCAGGACCTCCAGCACCTGGCCGGAGGAGAGCTCGCCCATGGCTTTCTTGGTCATCAGTTGCGGCCGGGGACAGGAATCGCCGATGGCGTCCACCTGCCGGGTCACGGTGACGGTGCGACCGTCTGGCAGGGTGACGCTGCCGCCGCCGGCCGCCGTCTCACCGGTTTTTTTGCTGCTGAACAGGCCCATTGTCATCGCTCCTTCATTCAGGCGTGGAATCGGCTTCCGTCTGGCGTGCCCGTTCCTTGCGCAGGATGGCGCGATAGATGGCGAACAGGGCCGCGAACTGGACGAGTCCGAAAACGATGGCGGGGATGCCGGTCTTCTGCTGCAAGGTCGCCGCATTGGCAAAGCCCGCCTGCAGGGCCTCCGGATTCGGGTCCCCGGTCATGGAGGCCGGAGCCGGTGGCCACTGGTTGTAGGACCACAACAGCGAGAACAGGAACATGCCCACGAAAGTGAATATGAGCGCCCAGACCGCGCCGATGTTGCCCTCCGCGGCCTTGACCCAGGTGGAGACGGTGCAGGCGCCTGCCAGCACCATGCCGATGCCGAACAGGAACAGCCCGAGGAAGGTGTTGAGCCCCACGTCGAAGTCCAGGGGATGGCCCGCGCCCACGGTCATGAAGGCGGTGAAGCCGAGGGTGAGGATCATCATGGCCACGAGCAGGGCCTTGGTGTTGCGGTAGGTCTGGAACATCATGGCATCGCGCAGGGCCGCGGTGTTGCAGAAGCGCGAGCGCTGCACGAGCAGGCCCACGGCGCTGCCGAAGATGAAGGCGACCAGGCATTCGGCGGTGGTGGACATGTTAGCCCTCCAGCATTTTCTTGTAGATCAGGGAGCCAGCCCATGCGCCCGCGACGATGCCCGAGACGGCCAGGTAGCCGCCCAGGTTCATCTCGGGCGTGAGCCCGAAGAAAGTGGAGACGTTGCACACGAAGGCGAGCCGGATGCCCACGCCCATGAGCAGGCCGCCCAGGGTGATCATCACCCATTCCGAAAGACGGCGCGGCACGCGCAGATAGAACTCCTTGCTCGCCACGGCGCCGACGAAGGCGCCGAAGAACATGCCCAGGCTGATGTACATCTTCCAGTAATCCCAGCGGGGTTCGAACACCAGGTTCCAGAAGGGCAGGCGCATCAGTTCCTCGCCCAGGATGCCGCGGGCGATGAGGCCCGTCATCATGGTTTCACCTCCGCCCACGGTCCAGGCGCCGATGGTGAGGAAGAGAAAGATGTCCAGGACGGCGATCACCGCCAGGGCGAAGACCGGATCGAGGGTTTTCTTGAACAGATCCACGTTGCCTCCTCGTCAGTATGCCTGCAGCCTAGATCACCGGAATGCGCCCGTGGTAGTAATCTTTGCCAACGGCCTTGCGGCGCGGGACATGCCCGCAGCCGGAACCCCGTTGACCGCGCGACGGAT
>JBBINK010000208.1:0-3734 GCA_037443925.1 Betaproteobacteria bacterium | reverse complement strand
GGGAATTTCACCCGGCCAACTTCGGCTTATGAGGCCGACGACCCTTCGACTGCGGTCCACCGGCCCCAGCTTGTTCATGCTACATTGAGAGCGGCAGCGTGCGCCAGATAGGGCAGAATGGGTAGTTGTGGCAGGAAGTGTTCCCATCTTTGTTCCCACGATGGAGGCGGAAATTTTCAATCTTGTGCAGTAGAGCGGCGTTGCGCCGGTACGCTAGCTTCTGTATCGGCAAGTAGGGCTTCACCCCTCCTCGTCCACCACCAGGCGCTGGGGCGGCCGGGGGTGTGCCAGCAGCCAGCGGCGGGCGGCATTCACGGCGAGCCCCGGCCCTGCCACGTAGGCGTCCCAGTCCGCGAGATTGGGCGCCGCCCCCAGGGCCTCCTCGAGCACCCGGGGCACGACGCTTTCCTGTCGGCTGGCGGTGGCCTCCAGGTCGCCGCCGGCGATGATGGGCGTGAAGCGGAAATCGTCCAGGGCGTCGGCCCAGGCGCGGGCCAGATTGGCCGCGTACAGACTGGCCGGCCGCGAGCCGATCCACACCAGGTGCATGGCCGGGGCGTTTTCCAGGGCCATGGCGTGTTCCATGAGGCTCTTGATCGGCGCAAAACCGGTGCCGAAGGCCACGAACAGCAGTGCCCGGGTCGAGGCAGGATCGAGCACGAACTGGCCGAACGGGCCTTCCACGCTCACCTCCTCGCCAGGCCGGAGTGCCTGGAACACGTGATCGGCGAAGGGATTGCCCGCCAGGCGCCGCACGTGGAATTCCAGGTGACGATCCTCGCAGGGACAGCTGGCGATGGGCAGTTCGGCCAACAGGGTCTGGCCGAAGCCGAGCCGGGCCCGCTGCCCGGCCAGGAAACGCAGCCGGTTGCGCCTGGCCGTCTGCAGGTGGACGATGGCCACCTCCGGCGTCGGGCAGTCCACCGCCTTCACCGTGGCCTGGAGCTTCTGGCGCGGAATGTCCGCCGGCCCCTGGGCCACCGAGGCCTCCACCACCAGATCCGTCACCGCGGTGCAGGCGCACAGCAGCGCCTCGCCCCGGGCCCGCGCGGCTTCGGACAGCTTGTATTCCGTGGGCCGGATCTGGCGGATCTCGCCGGACACCACCCGTGCCCGGCAGGTTCCGCACTGGCCGCTGGAGCAGCCATAAGCCAGGGGGATGCCGGCGCGCAGGGCGGCTTCCAGGATGGTGTCACCGCCTTCCACGAAGAATTCTTCGCCGGTGGGCAGCACCTTCACCTGGGCGGCCATCACCTTGAGCAGGCTGTCCCGCAGGAGCAGGCCGTAGGCGCGGTTGGCCGTGGGCGGGCTGGCCAGGGTCTGGGCATGCAGCCAGTTTTTCAGGTGCTCGGCCAGGGCGTCGGCCCCGGCCTCTTTGCCGGGCAGGGTATCCAGCAGGCGATAGAGGCCTTCCAGCACGGCCGTGTAGTGGGCGAGCAGGGCCTTGGATTCCGCCAGCTCCTTCCCCATCTCGTGGACACGCGCGGCCAGCACCTCGGCGCTGGGCAGCGCCCGTTCGGCGATGCGGCGGCCGAAGGCGCGCTCCTTGATGCCCTCGACCCGTTCCAGGACGGTGTTGTCTTCCAGGGCGGCGTCGGGAAAGACCCGTTGCAGTTCTTCCAGACTGACCTGGCCGTCGAAGGAGCGCAGTTCGCCGGCCTGGATTTTTTGCTGGAGGGCGCCGCGGGTGGTGCCCACCAGCCGGGCGGCGCGGGCGAGGTTCAACAGCTTGGGCATGGACCTGCTCGATCGGGCAACGTGACGCGATCAGCTTAGCGCAAAACCCGACCGGGTCATAAGCCCCTGTTTCTACACGCGCCCACGCTTACGCCGGGCGGGGTTTTCACGTATCATGAACCCCCTTTTGGACTCGTCTTGGCCATGGATTTCCCGCAGTCCTTTGGTGTGATCGTGATCGGGGGCGGCCATGCCGGCACCGAGGCGGCGCTCGCCTGCGCGCGCATGGGCGTGGACACGCTGCTGCTCACCCACAACATCGAGACCTTGGGCCAGATGTCCTGCAACCCTTCCATCGGCGGCATCGGCAAAGGCCATCTGGTCAAGGAAGTGGATGCCCTGGGCGGCGCCATGGCGGTCGCCACCGACGAGGCGGGCATCCAGTTCCGCATCCTCAATTCCTCCAAGGGGCCGGCGGTGCGGGCCATCCGGGCCCAGGTTGACCGGGTCCTGTACAAGCAGGCCATCCGCCGCCGGCTGGAAAACCAGCCCCACCTCTGGATCGTGCAGCAGGCCGTGGACGATCTGCTGCTCGAGGGCGAGCACGTGGCCGGGGCCGTGACCCAGCTGGGCATTCGCTTCCGCGCCCGTGCCGTGGTGCTCACCACCGGCACCTTTCTCGGGGGGCTGGTGCACGTGGGGCTGTCCCAGTACCGCGCCGGGCGCGCGGGCGATCCGGCTTCCCTCAGCCTCGCCGCGCGGCTGCGCGAACTCAAGCTGCCCGTGGGGCGGCTCAAGACCGGCACCCCGCCACGTATCGACGGACGCACCATCGACTACTCGGTGATGACCGAGCAGCCCGGCGACGAGCCCGTGCCGGTGTTCTCCTTCCTGGGCAAGGCCAGCGATCATCCGCGCCAGGTTTCCTGCTGGATCACCCACACCAACCCGCGCACCCACGAGATCATCCGCGGCGGACTGGACCGCTCGCCCCTCTACACGGGCGTGATCGAAGGCGTCGGGCCCCGTTACTGCCCGTCCATCGAGGACAAGATCCACCGCTTCGCGGACAAGGAAAGCCATCAGGTGTTCGTGGAGCCGGAAGGGCTCACCACCCACGAGATCTATCCCAACGGCATTTCCACCAGCCTGCCCTTCGATGTGCAGCTGGCCCTGGTGCGTTCCATCCGCGGTTTCGAGCATGCCCACATCACCCGCCCCGGCTACGCCATCGAGTACGACTACTTCGATCCGCGCGGCCTCAAGAGCTCCCTGGAGACCAAGGCCATCCGGGGCCTGTTCTTCGCCGGCCAGATCAACGGCACCACGGGGTATGAAGAGGCCGCCGCCCAGGGCATTCTGGCCGGCATCAACGCCGGCCGCTACGTGCAGGGGCGGGAGCCCTGGTGTCCCGCCCGCAGCGAGGCCTACATCGGCGTGATGGTGGACGACCTGATCACCCGCGGCGTGATGGAGCCCTACCGCATGTTCACCAGCCGCGCGGAGTACCGCCTGTCGCTGCGCGAGGACAACGCCGATTTGCGGCTCACCGAGATCGGCCGCCGGCTGGGCGTGGTGGACGATGCGCGCTGGGACGCCTTCAACCGCAAGCGGGATGCCATCGCGCGGGAGGAAGAGCGGCTCAAGGATACCTGGGTCAGCCCGCGCACCCTGCCCGCCGAGGACGCCGTGCGCGTGCTGGGCCAGCCCATCGAGCGGGAGTACAGCCTGTTCGACCTGCTGCGTCGCCCCTGCGTGAGCTACGGCAGCCTGATGACCCTGCCTGGCGCCGGCGAGGCGGTCACGGATCCGCGGGTGGTGGAGCAGCTGGAGATCGCGGCCAAGTATCAGGGCTACATCCAGCGCCAGCGGGAAGAGGTGGAGCGGCACCGGGCCACCGAGAGCCTGCGCCTGCCCCCGGACCTCGATTACCGGGACGTGCCCGGCCTGTCCATCGAGGTCCAGCAGAAGCTCAACCAGCACAAGCCGGAGACCCTGGGACAGGCGGCGCGGATTTCCGGGGTGACGCCCGCGGCCATCTCCATCCTCCTGGTGCA
>JBBINK010000207.1:3170-3867 GCA_037443925.1 Betaproteobacteria bacterium | reverse complement strand
TAGGGGCGGGCGGACATCCCGTCCGCCCCATCTGCCTCGCCCCCGGCTGCCGCGTTACTGCAGCGCGGAGCCGATGCGGGCGAGGGCTTTCTCCAGATTCGTCATGGAAGTGGCGAAGGACAGGCGCACGTAGCCTTCCAGGCCGAAAGCCGATCCGGGCACCACGGCCACGCCGGCCCGCTCCAGCAGGTGGTTGCTGAGGGCGATGTCGGTGGCCTCGGCGATCACACCCCTGCCGTGCAGGGTGGCAATGGCCTGCCGCATGTCCGGGAAGGCATAGAAGGCCCCGCCCGAAGGCAGGCATCTGACGCCGGGCATGCGGTTGAGCTGCTCCACCACGAACGCGTGCCGTTCCCGGAACGCCGCGACCATGGGCGCGATGCAGCCCTGATCCCCGTTGAGCGCCGCTTCGGCCGCCACCTGGGAAATCGAGGTGGGGTTGGAGGTGCTTTGCGACTGCACGTTGGTCATGGCCGTGATGATCCCCTCGGGCCCCGCGGCATAGCCGATGCGCCAGCCGGTCATGGCGTAGGCCTTGGACACGCCATTGAGCACCAGGGTGCGGTCGTGCAGGTCGGGACAGGCATTGAGGATGTTCACGAAGGGCGCGTCGGTGAGGCGAATGTGCTCGTACATGTCGTCCGTGGCCACGAGCACGTGGGGATGCCGGCGCAGCACCGCGCCCAGGGCGGCGAGT
>JBBINK010000207.1:0-3126 GCA_037443925.1 Betaproteobacteria bacterium | reverse complement strand
GATCACCACCAGCTTGGTGCGCGGCGTGATCGCGTCCTCCAACTGAGCGGGCGTGATCTTGAAGCCCTGCTCGATGCCGGCCGGCACGAACACCGGCTTGCCGTCGGCCAGCAACACGATGTCGGGATAGGACACCCAGTAGGGCGCGGGGATGACCACTTCGTCGCCCGGATCCACCACGGCCTGCACCAGGTTGTAAAAGCTCTGCTTGCCCCCACATGACACCAGGATCTGCCGGGGGGTGTATTCCAGGCCGTTGTCGCGGCGGAACTTGGCGATGATGGCCTGCTTCAGGGACGGCGTGCCGTCCACCGCCGTGTACTTGGTGAACCCTTTGTGGATGGCCTCGATCGCAGCGGCCTTGATGTGTTCGGGGGTATCGAAATCCGGTTCCCCCGCACCGAGGCCGATGATGTCCTTGCCCTGGGCCTTGAGACTGGCTGCCAGAGCCGTCACGGCCAGGGTGGGGGAGGGCTTGATCGCCTGTACGCGTCTGGAGAGTTCCACCGTCGGGTTCCTGTCGATTCGTCGGGTCACACCGGGCAGCCGGGCCTTGCGGCAGCGGGCTGGGAACGGTCCCGTGTTAAGATATAACGTTTTGCAAAATCAGCGATTTTACCCTTGATCGTGACATTCCCCAATAGCCCCTACCGGCTGCAGCAACCCTTTCCGCCGGCGGGGGATCAGCCCACCGCCATCGAGCAGCTGGTGGCGGGCATCCAGGACGGGCTGGCTTTCCAGACCCTGCTCGGGGTGACCGGCTCGGGCAAGACCTACACCATGGCCAATGTCATCGCCCGTCTGGGCCGCCCGGCCCTGGTCATGGCGCCCAACAAGACCCTGGCGGCCCAGCTCTATGCCGAATTCCGGGAGTTCTTCCCGGAAAACGCGGTGGAGTACTTCGTCTCCTACTACGACTACTACCAGCCCGAGGCCTACGTTCCCGCGCGGGACCTCTACATCGAGAAGGACTCCTCCATCAACGAGCACATCGAACAGATGCGCCTGTCCGCCACCAAGGCGCTGATGGAACGGCGCGATGCGGTGATCGTGGCCACGGTGTCGGCCATCTATGGCATCGGTGATCCGGTGGATTACCACGCCATGATCCTGCATCTGCGCCAGGGGGAGAGGTTGTCCCAGCGGGACGCCATCCGCCGCCTTGCGGAAATGCAGTACGAACGCAACGAGACGGAATTCCGCCGGGGCGTGTACCGGGTGCGCGGAGACGTGCTGGACATTTTCCCCGCGGAAAACGCCGAACTCGCGGTGCGTCTGTCCCTGTTCGACGACGAGATCGAGAGCATCTCTCTGTTCGATCCCCTGACCGGCCACATCGTGCAGAAGGTGCCACGCTTCACCGTCTATCCGTCCAGCCATTACGTCACGCCGCGCGCGACCACCCTGCGCGCCATCGAGGCGATCAAGGCGGAGCTCCGGGAGCGCATCGAGTGGTTCCAGAAGCAGGGCAAGCTGGTGGAAGCGCAGCGCATTGCCGAGCGCACGCGCTTCGACCTGGAGATGCTCAACGAGCTGGGATTCTGCAAGGGCATCGAGAACTATTCCCGACACCTGTCGGGCCGCCAGCCGGGCGAGCCACCGCCGACCCTGATCGACTACCTGCCCCGGGATGCCATCCTGTTCATCGACGAATCCCACGTGACCATTCCCCAGATCGGCGGGATGTACCGCGGCGACCGGGCGCGCAAGGAAAACCTGGTGGAGTACGGCTTCCGGCTGCCCTCGGCGCTGGACAATCGTCCCCTGCGCTTCGATGAGTTCGAGAAGCTGATGCCCCAGACCATCTTCGTATCCGCCACGCCCGCCGAATACGAAAACAGGCATGCGGGCCAGGTGGTGGAACAGGTGGTGCGTCCCACCGGTCTGGTGGATCCGGAGGTGGAGGTGCGTCCCGCTTCCACCCAGGTGGACGACCTGCTGTCCGAGGTCAAGGCGCGTGTGGCCGCCAACGAGCGGGTCCTGGTCACCACCCTCACCAAGCGCATGGCGGAGGATCTCACCGACTATCTGTCCGACCATGGCGTGCGGGTCCGCTACCTGCATTCGGACATCGACACCGTGGAGCGCGTGGAAATCATCCGCGACCTGCGTCTCGGCGAGTTCGACGTGCTGGTCGGCATCAACCTGCTGCGCGAGGGGCTGGACATTCCCGAGGTCTCCCTGGTGGCCATCCTCGATGCGGACAAGGAGGGTTTCCTGCGTTCGGAACGGTCGCTGATCCAGACCATTGGCCGTGCCGCCCGTCACATCCACGGCAAGGCCATTCTCTATGCCGACACGGTCACGGAATCCATGCGCCGGGCCATCGACGAGACCGAACGGCGGCGTGCCAAGCAGATGGCCTACAACGAGGCCCACGGCATCACACCCAAGGGCGTGGTCAAACGCATCAAGGACATCATCGAGGGGGTATACGACCATGGGCAGGCCCAGGAAAGACTCCTCGCCCGCGAGGCGCGCGCGGGCTATGCCCATCTGAGCGAGAAAGAGCTCACCCGCGAAGTGAAGCGACTGGAGAAGGAAATGCTCGCGGCGGCGAAGAACCTCGAATTCGAAAAGGCGGCGCAATTGCGCGACCAGATGAATCTACTGAAGCAGCAGCTGTTTGGAGTCGTTGAGCATGACCAAGGTTAAGGTGCTGTTCGTCTGCATGGGCAACATCTGCCGTTCGCCCACGGCGGAGGCGGTATTCCGCGCCCATCTGGAGAAAACGGGGCTGCACCATCTCGTCGAGGTGGATTCCGCAGGCACCCACGCCTACCACGTGGGCCAGCCGCCCGATGCGCGCGCGCAGCAGGCCGGACTCAGGCGCGGCTACCGCATGGCCCATCTGCGGGGCCGCCAGGTGACGCGCAAGGATTTCGAGGAATTCGACTACGTGCTCGCCATGGACATGGACAATCTGACGGCCCTCCAGCGCCAGTGTCCGGAAGAGCATGCCCACAAGCTTGCCCTCTTCATGGAGCACGCGCGCGAGCACCGCGAGCGGGAAGTGCCCGATCCGTACTACGGCGGACCCGCCGGCTTCGAGCGGGTGCTGGACATGGTGGAGGATGCCAGCCAGGGGCTGATCGAGCACATCCGGAACCGGCACTTCACCGCCTG
>JBBINK010000206.1:0-3890 GCA_037443925.1 Betaproteobacteria bacterium | reverse complement strand
GGGCCCCGCCACACCCGGATTGTCCTTGCCCATTTCGGTGACGTGCAGGTAGGCCAGGCCGAAGCCATTCAGCATGTCCACCGCATGGCTGAACAGGGCTTCCGGGTTGGAATCGAACATGTCGTTGAACGGGTTGAGTGGCGACAGCCGCACGCCCACCCGGTCCGCTCCCCACACCGCGCAGACGGCTTCGGTGACCTCCCGCAGGAAACGCACCCGGTTCGCCACGGGGCCGCCGTAGGCATCGGTGCGCCGGTTCGAACCATCGCGCAGGAACTGATCGATGAGGTAGCCGTTCGCGGCGTGGATCTCCACGCCGTCGAACCCGGCGGCCAGAGCCTGCTCCGCGGCCCGGCGGTATTGCGCGACGATGCCGGGAATCTCCTCCAGGGTCAGGGCATGGGGCGTGACGAAGGGCTTGGGGCCCTCCAGGGTGAACGCCTCGCCCCGTGGCGCGATGGCCGACGGCGCCACTGGCGGTCTGCCTTCCGGCAGCAGGGAAGGATGGGAGACCCGCCCGCAGTGCCACAGCTGCACGAAGATGTGGCCACCCCGGGCATGCACGGCTTTGGTCACCGCCCGCCAGCCCGCGACCTGTTCCGGGCTGTGGATGCCCGGTGTGGCGGGATAACCCACGGCGTCGGCCGCGATCTGCGCGCCCTCGGTGATGATGAGGCCTGCCGAGGCGCGTTGCGCATAGTAGGTGACCGTCATCGGCTGGGGCACGTTGCCGGGGCCGGCGCGATTGCGCGTCATGGGGGCCATGGCGATGCGGTTGGGCAGACGATAGGGCCCGAGGTCGATGGGCGTGAAAAGATCGATGGGCACGGCGCAATCCTCCGGAGGGCGGCAGGCAGTCATTATGGCGCGCAAACCCGCGCGCCTGAAGGGGATGTGAAAACGGGAAGCGCCAGGCCCCCACGGCCGTCGTCACGCTTCCCAGCCACGCAGGGAAAGGCCGCAGCGAACCGGCGGGCGCGTCCTGGTGTGGCATGCCCACCCGGGTTCGCGACGGCGGTCCTGTTGCCAGGGCGTTCGCCGCGCCGGCCAAGCGAAGCCACGCGCCACTTCGGCGCGGGCGACTGTTCCTGCATTGGCAGGAGAGGGGCGGTCGATTACCATGCCGTCTGCCCTCGCCCTCGACGCCATGTCCCGCCGCCTGAGTTTCGCCCTGCCGATGCCGTCCCGGCCTCCCCTGACCGTGGGAGATGGCCTGGTGCTGGCCGCCACGGCGGGCCTGCTCTGGCTCGGCGCACGCCTGGCCTTCCACGCCCCGGCGGTGGTGAAGGGGCCGGACATCTCCCTGGAAGCGGCGGCGCTGCCCTGGTATGCGGGCCTGTCGCTGCTGCGCATGCTGGCCGCCTATGGCCTGTCCCTGGCGTTTGCCGTGGCCTATGGCCTGTATGCCGCGCACGACCGGCGCGCCGAGCGGGTCATGCTGCCGCTGCTGGACGTGCTGCAGAGCGTGCCCATTCTTTCGTTCCTGCCCGTGGTGCTGCTGTCCCTGTCGGTGATCCTGCCCACGGGAATGGCGGTGGAGCTGGCGTCCATCGTCCTCATCTTCACTTCCCAGGCCTGGCACCTCGCCTTCAGCATGTATCAGTCCGTGCGCACCACGCCGCTGGAGCTGCGGGAGGCGGCGGCGGTCTTCCGTTTCGGTCGCTGGTACCGCTTCAAGTATCTGGAGCTGCCGTTCGCCGCGCTGGGGCTGGTGTGGAACAGCATCATGAGCTGGGCGGGAGGCTGGTTCTTCCTCATGGCGGCGGAGATGTTCACCGTGGGCAGCCGCGACTTCCGCCTGCCGGGCCTGGGCAGCTATCTGCAAACCGCCGCCCACGCCGGCGACCTTCATGCCCTGGCCCTGGGCGTGGCCACCCTCATCGCCTTGATCGTGGCCCTGGATCAGTTGGTCTGGCGCCCCCTGCTGGCCTGGGCCCAGCGCTTCAAGCTGGAAACCGTGGAAGGGGAGCGGGAAATCCATTCCTGGGCGCGGGACCTGCTGGTTCGTTCGTGGCTGATGCAACGGTTTGCTTCGATGGTGTGGTCGCCCTTCATGGAGTGGCTGGACGCGCGCTGGCAGGATCCCGCCACCGCCACGCCGTCCGGCGCGTCGTCGCGGGCGGGGCGACGCTGGCGCCGGGCCGGCCTCGTGCTCCTGCTGCTCGGCCTGTCGTGGCTGGTGCTGCGGGCCCTGACCATGTTGGCGGGCCTGAAGCTTGCGGCCTGGACCGAGATCGGGCTGGGGCTGGCGGCGACTTTCCTGCGCGTGACGGCGGCGCTGCTGTTGGCGGCCCTGTGGACCCTGCCCGTGGGCGTGGCCATCGGCACCCGCCCCCGGCTGGCCGAGCTGCTGCAGCCGGTGGCGCAAATCGCGGCTTCCGTGCCCGCGACGGCCCTGTTTCCGGTGGTGCTGCTGGCCTTTCTGGGTTTTCCGGGAGGACTGGACGTGTCGGCGGTGCTGCTCATGCTCCTCGGCAGTCAGTGGTACCTGCTGTTCAACGTCATCGCGGGGGCTTCCGCGATCCCTCAGGATCTGCGCGACACGACCGCCCTGCTGGGGCTTCAGGGCTGGGCGCGTTGGCGGACCCTGTATCTGCCGGCGCTGTTTCCCTACGTGGTGACCGGCGCCATCACGTCCGTGGGTGGCGCCTGGAACGCCAGCATCGTCGCCGAGTATGTGGAGTTCGCCGGCCAGACCTACTCCACCACGGGAATCGGAGCGGTGATCGCCCGCGCCACCGAGCAGGGCGACTTCGCGCTGCTGGCCGCGGCCACGCTGGTGATGGTGGTCACCGTGGTCTTGCTCAACCGTCTGTTCTGGCTGCGCCTGTACCGCGTGGCGGAAGCACGCTACCGTCTGGATTGACCGCCATGGCCGCCACCCCCCTGGTCGAACTGGAGCATGTGGCCAAAACCTTTGGGCACTTCCACGCGCTCAGGGACGTGAGCCTGCGCATCGAGCCGGGTGAGTTGGTCTGTCTGGTGGGCCCATCGGGTTGCGGCAAGTCCACCCTGCTGCGCCTCATCGCCGGTCTCATGGCGCCCAGCCACGGCACGGTGCGTTACCGGGGCGCGCGTCTGGCGGGAGTCAACCCCCACACGGCCATCGTGTTCCAGACGTTTGCGCTGTTCCCGTGGCTGACCGTGCAGGAGAACGTGGAGGTCGCGCTGCGGGCGCGGCGCGTGCCCGCAGCCCAGCGCCAGCAACGTGCGGAAGCGCTCATCGACCTGGTGGGGCTGGCCGGTTTCGAATCGGCCTATCCCCGGGAACTGTCCGGCGGCATGCGGCAGAAGGTGGGCTTCGCCCGGGCGCTGGCGGTGGAGCCCGAGCTGCTGTGCCTGGACGAACCGTTCTCCGCCCTGGACGTGCTGTCGGCCGAATCCCTGCGCGGGGAGCTTTTGGAGCTGTGGCTGGACCGTTCCATGCCCACGCAGGCCATCCTCATGGTGACCCACAACATCGAGGAGGCGGTGGAGCTCGCCGACCGCATCGTGGTCATGGCCAAGGATCCGGGGCGGGTGGTGGCCGAGATCGCCGTGCCCCTGCGCCACCCCCGCGTGCGCAAGGACACGGCGTTCCAGGCCCTGGTGGACAAGGTCTATGCGGCCGTGACCGGTCGCACCGGCAGCGAAGCGGAAGTGCAGGGAGCGGCTCCCGGCACGGGTGGCGCGCTCAGGCGCCTGCCCGCGGCGCGGCTGGAGGCCCTCGGCGGCCTGGTGGAGAAGATCGCCGGCGACGGCGGCCGAAGCGACCTGCCCCGGCTTGCCCACGCCCTCGGCTCCGATTTCACGGCGCTCGCGCCCCTGATGGAAGCCGCCGAGCGACTCGGTTTCGTTCGCCTGGAGGCGGGCGACATCATCCTCATGCCCCTTGGGCAGGAATACGCGGG
>JBBINK010000205.1:2034-3906 GCA_037443925.1 Betaproteobacteria bacterium | reverse complement strand
GAGGCGGAGGGCGGGTTGGGGATGTTCATCACCGTCCTTGCCTTCCGGGGCGGAAGACGCGGCAGGCTCCAGGGTGCAATCCCAGTCGCTTGCCAGGACGTCCACCGGCCGCACCTCCACGCCGTGCCGCCGGGCATCCTGCACCAGTTGGGCGGGTGCATAGAAGCCCATGGGCTGGCTGTTGAGCAGGGCACAGGTGAAGGCGGCGGGCTCATGGCACTTGAGCCAGGCGGAGACGTACACCAGCAGCGCGAAGCTCGCGGCATGGGATTCGGGAAAGCCGTATTCGCCAAAGCCCAGGATCTGCCGGAAGATCTGGCGCGCAAACGCTTCCGTGTAGCCCCGCTCGCGCATGCCCGTGATCAGCTTCTCCTCGAAGGGCGCCAGCCCTCCACGCCGTTTCCAGGCGGCCATGGCCCGGCGCAGCTGGTCCGCCTCGCCGGGGGTGAAGCCGGCGGCCACCATGGCGATCCGCATGACCTGTTCCTGGAAGATGGGCACGCCCAGGGTGCGTTCCAGCACCGCCTTCACGGCCTCCGAGGGATAGCTCACCGGCTCCAGCCCCTGCCGCCGGCGCAGATAGGGATGCACCATGCCGCCCTGGATGGGCCCGGGACGCACGATGGCCACCTCGATCACCAGATCGTAGAAACAGCGTGGCTGGATGCGGGGTAGCATGGCCATCTGCGCGCGGGATTCGATCTGGAACACGCCCATGGTGTCGGCACGCCGGATCATCGCATACACTTCGGGGTCTTCCGGCGGGATGTCGGCCAGGGTGAGCGGCCTGCCGCGCCAGGCGCCCACGAGGTCGAGGGCGCGGCGTAGGGCCGAGAGCATGCCCAGGGCCAGCACGTCGATCTTGAGCAGCCCCAGCGCGTCGAGATCGTCCTTGTCCCACTGGATCACGGTGCGCCCCGGCATGGCGGCGTTCTCGATGGGCACCAGGCGGGAGAGGGCGTCGCGGCTGATGACGAAACCGCCCACGTGCTGGGACAGATGGCGGGGGAAGCCCACCAGTTCGTTCACCAGCCGGATCAGTTGCCGGATGCGCGGGTGGTCCGGGTCGAAACCCGCCTCGGCGAGCCGCTCCGGCAGGACCTTGCAGCCGTCCCACCAGGCGAGGCTTCTGGCCAGGCGATCCACCTGGTCGAGGTCCAGGCCGAGCGCCTTGCCCACGTCCCGCATCGCCCCCTTCGGCCGGTAGGTGATCACCGCCGCCGCCAGCGCGGCCCGCTCCCGTCCGTATTTGGCGTAGAGATACTGGATCACTTCCTCGCGCCGTTCGTGCTCGAAGTCCACGTCGATGTCCGGTGGTTCGTTGCGCTCCCGGGAAATGAAGCGCTCGAACAGCATCTCCATGCGTGAGGGGTCCACCTCGGTGATGCCCAGCGCATGACACACGGCGGAATTGGCCGCGCTGCCCCGCCCCTGGCACAGGATGCCGCGGCTTCGGGCAAAGGCGACGATGTCGTACACGGTGAGGAAATAAGGCTCGTATCCCAGCTCGCGGATGAGCGCGAGCTCATGCTCCACCAGACGGCGCACCTTCTCCGGCACGCCGTTGGGGAAGCGCCGTCGCAATCCCGCCTCCGTCAGGCGACGCAAGTGGTCCGTCGCGGTTTCGCCTTCCGGCACCAGTTCCCGTGGGTACTCGTAGCGCAGGCTGTCGAGGGAAAAGGTGCACCGTCTGGCAATGTGAACCGTCTCCGCCAGCAGTTGTCGCGGATACAAGCGGGCGAGACGTTCGCGCGGGCGCAGATGGCGCTCGCCGTTGGGAAAGAGGGCGAAGCCGGCCTTCTGTACCGGCACGCCGAGGCGGATCGCGGTCAGCACATCCTGGAGCATGCGCCGCGTGCGCCGGTGCATGTG
>JBBINK010000205.1:0-2005 GCA_037443925.1 Betaproteobacteria bacterium | reverse complement strand
GATGCGATGCGAGTTTGCAAGCTCCCGCGCCCGCAGAAGACGTGCGCCATCGTCGGGCCCGAGCAGACGCTCATAGGCGATCCAGCAGGCATCGGGAAAACGTTGCGCGAGCCAGGCCACGTCCTGCGGCTGGGTCGCCTCGTCCGGCAACAGCAGGGCAAGACAACCCGAAAGCCCGTCTTCCAGATCGCCGCGACGCAGGGCATAGCGCCCCTTCCCCGCCATCCGGCGGCCCTGGGTGATGAGCTGGGAGAGATTGCCGTAGCCCTCACGGTTGGTGGCGAGCAGGACCAGGCGCAGGCCGTCCTCGAGCCGGATCTCGGTGCCGACGATGAGGGTAAGCCCCACCTCCTTCGCCGCCCGATGGGCTCGCACCACGCCGGCCAGCGAGCATTCATCGGTGATCGCCAGCGCCGTGTAACCCAGCTCATGGGCACGGGCAACCAACTCCTCCGGGTGCGAGGCCCCGCGCAGGAAAGTGAAATTGCTGAGGCAGTGCAACTCGGCGTAGGCCGGCCAGTCGCCCATGGGAACGGCCCTCTCAGGCGAAGATGCCGTGCAGAAACCATTCTCCCCCCGCCTCGCGGTACACCCAGTAGCGCGACCCTCCCGGGGCGCTGGCCACGAAATAATCGCGGGCCACGGGATGACCATCCCACCAGCCGGATTCGATGCGTTCCGGGCCACGATCCAGGACGAGCGCACCGCCCAGATGCGGCACGCCATCCCGACCGTGCAGCGGCCGCGGCCGGGGCAGCAGCCAGCAGGGGCGGCACGGCGCGAAAATCCTTTCCCGGGCCATCCCCGGCTCGCTCACCTGCATCGCCTGCTCGGGGCGGTGATCGGCCACACATTCCAGGGCGTACACCATGCCGTCCCCCAGGCGCGCACGCAGACGCTCGATCAGGGGCGCAATGCCGTGCGCTTCCCGGCGGGCATCGGGGAAGAGCTCGAGCGTGCACGCCTGATGGGGGAGGATGTGTTCCGCCGTCAGGACGATCCCGCCCACCGGCTGCGGCAGCGCCAGCCGTTCCAACCGCTCACGCAGCAGGCCGAACAGGCGCTGCCCGTCGCGTCCGGGAGAGGCCAGCCCCACGGTCACGCGCGTGGCCGGCGCCTCGCCATGCAGCAGGTCCAGATGAAACCGCTGGATGGCCGCGCCCCGTGCACGCAGGAAGCCTTCGAGCTCGTGGATCAGACGCCGGCTGGCGAACGACAGGGCCGCGCTGTCGTGCACCTCCGCCGGCAGTTCGAGGCGGGAAGCGAATTGCGCCGGCGGCTGGAACGCCTCCCGTGGATCCGGCAGGAGCCCCAGGGCACGATCGATCGGGTTGAGCAGCGCCTCCCCGAAGCGCCGCCTGAGGCCGGCCCGGGGCAAGGCGAGGCAGTCGCCGAGGGTGGTGACGCCCATGGCGGCCAGCATGTCGTGATGGGCGGCCTCCCCATCCAGCAACGCCAGGGGAAGCCGGGCGAGCCGTTCCGCCAGGTCTGCCCGCTCGGTGATCATCGCAGCCTGGCCGGCCCGGGCAAGCCATGAGGCGGCAAGCGGCGTGGGCGCCACCGCCGGCAGGGCCTGATAGCCCAGGGCGCGGATGCCGCGACACGCCTTTTCCACCAGCTTCTCCAGGCCACCGAACAGCCGCAGCGAACCGGCGATCTCCAGCAGCAGGCCGTCCGCTTCCAGGCTGACCTGGGAAGTGAACTGCCCCGCCCAGGTGGCAAGGCCCGCCAGGGCTTCGCTCTCCTTGCGCGGATCGCGCCGGAAAAGCCGGAGGCCCTCCACCAGGGCCTGTGCCGCGGCCGCCGACAGGCCGGCATGCACGCCTCCCTTCCGGGCGGCGCGGTTCGCCACGCTCACCCGGGCGCGGCCGTGACCGCCTTCCACCACCGCCATGGGCTCGCAGCCTGCCCATCCCCGGCTGAAAACCTCCAGGGGCAGTTGGGGCAGATGCAGTGACAACCACAGCATGGGAGACGGGGTGGGAAGGATTCAGGCCTGGCGGCG
>JBBINK010000204.1:0-3914 GCA_037443925.1 Betaproteobacteria bacterium | reverse complement strand
GGCCCGGGCCCGGCCCGGCGCCGGCTCGAGCCCGGATTCCACGGGCACGAAATCGATGCGGCTGGTCTCCAGGCTGACACGCGCCACCCGCACGCGCAGGCGGTCGGCCAGACGATAGACCCTGTGGGTGCGCTCACCCACCAGGCGATGGTGGGCAGGGTCGAAGGCGAAGTAGTCGTTGCCCAGCTCGGAGACGTGGATCATGCCCTCCACGTAGATGCCATCCAGCGCGACGAACAGCCCGAAGCCCGTCACGCCGCTGATGGTGCCCTCGAACTCCTCGCCGATCTTGTCCTGCATGTAGTAGCACTTGAGCCACTGCTCCACGTCGCGGGTCGCCTCGTCGGCGCGCCGTTCGGTCATGGAGCAGTGCATACCCAGCTCGTGCCAGCTGCCGGGGCGGTATTCCCTGCCCTGCAGCACGGCCTTGATCGCCCGGTGGATGAGCAGGTCGGGATAGCGGCGAATGGGCGAAGTGAAGTGGGTGTAGGATTCGTAGGCCAGGCCGAAATGCCCCACGTTGTCCGGGCTGTACACGGCCTGTTGCAGGGAGCGGAGCATGACCGTCTGCAGCAGCTGGGCGTCCGGCCGATCCTTGATCTTGTTGAGCAGGTCCGCGTAATCCTTGGCATGGGGGTGATCGCCCCCGCCCAGCGTCAGCCCGAAGCTCTTCAGGAACTCGCGCAGGGCCTCCAGCTTCTCCGGCGTGGGGCCCTCGTGGATGCGGTACAGGGCAGGATGCTTGTGCCGCTGAAGGAAGTCCGAGGCGCACACGTTGGCGGCCAGCATGCACTCCTCGATCAGGCGGTGCGCATCGTTGCGCTGCACGGGTACGATGCGTTCGATCTTGCCTTGATCGTTGAAGATCATGCGGGTCTCGATGGTCTCGAAATCGATGGCGCCGCGCTTGGCCCGCGCCTTGGCCAGGACCTGGTACAGCTTGTGCAGCTTCTGCAGGTGGGGCAGCACGTCCTGGTGTTCCCGCGCCAGCTCGCCTTTCGGGTGCTGCAGCATCGCCCAGACCTTCTCGTAGGTGAGGCGCGCGTGGGAATGCATCACCGCGGGGTAGAAGCGGTATTTCCGGATCTCGCCGCTGCCGCTGATCTCCATGTCACACACCATGCACAGGCGGTCCACGTGGGGATTGATGGAACACAGCCCGTTGGACAGCACCTCAGGCAGCATGGGGATCACGCGACGGGGAAAATAGACCGAGTTGCCCCGCTCCAGCGCTTCCCGGTCGAGAGGGTCTCCGTGCTGGACGTAGTGGCTCACATCGGCAATGGCGACCACCAGGCGCCAGCCACGCCAGCGCTTCTCGCAATAGACGGCGTCGTCGAAGTCCCGCGCGGTCTCGCCATCGATGGTGACCAGGGGCAGATGCCGGATGTCCTCCCGGCCTTCCCAGTCCTGCTTGCGCACCCCCTTGGGGAACTTGCGCGCGAGTTTCTCGACCTCCTTGGAGAACTCGAAAGGCAGATTGTGCTTGCGCACGGCGATCTCGATCTCCATGCCCGGAGCGCCGTAATCGCCCAGCACCTCGACGATGCGGCCGATGGGCTGGCCATGGCGGGATGGCTGCTCGATGAGTTCGACCACCACCACCTGACCCGGCTTGGCCTTGCCCGCGCCACCCGGCTCCACCAGGATGTCCTGGGTGATGCGCTTGTTCTCGGGCACCACGAACAGGATGCCGCGCTCCATCATCAGCCGGCCCACCACCCGCTTGTTGGCCCGCTCCAGCACCTCCACGATGGTGCCCTCGGGACGTCCGCGGCGGTCCTGCCCCGTCACCCGCACCATGACCAGGTCGCCGTGCATGACCGCCTGCATCTCCCGGGGCGAGAGAAACACGTCCTCGCCGCCCGCCTCGGGAACGACGAAGCCGAAGCCATCGGGATGGCCCTGCACGCGGCCCTTGATGAGATGCAGCTTGTCCACCATGCACAGCGCACCCTTCCGGTTGCGCATGAGCTGGCCCTGGCGCTCCATGGCATCGATGCGGCGGGCGAAGAATTCCATCTCCTCCGGCAGGATGCCCATCATCCGGGCGAACTCCTCGAAACCGATGGGCACACCGTGCTCTTCCAGCTTCTGCAGGATGTACTCCCGGCTGGGCAGCGGTTGGCCGTATTTCTCCTTTTCCCGCTCGAAATAGGGGTCCGCCAGACGCACCGGGGACAGTTTGGGGGATGGCTTCTTCGTTGACATCGGTCTCTTTTTCATTACAATTGCGGCTCTTGCCCAGGTGGCGGAATTGGTAGACGCACTAGGTTCAGGTCCTAGCGGTGGCAACACTGTGGAGGTTCGAGTCCTCTCCTGGGCACCAAACGACAAGGGCGGTTGGCCATCCAACCGCCCTTTTCTTTTGCGCTCAGTCGTAGGGGTGGCGCATGACGATGGTCTCCTCGCGGTCCGGGCCGGTGGAGATGATGTCCACCGGCACTTCGCACAGTTCCTCCATCCGTCTCAGATAGCGGCGGGCCGCCTCGGGTAGGTCCTGGTAACGGCGTATGCCCACCGTGCTTTCCTTCCAGCCCGGCATTTCCTCGTAGATGGGCTCGCATTCGGCAAGGGTCTCCGCGCCCACCGGCAGGATGTCGCTGGTGCCCTCCGGCAGCCGGTAGCCCACGCACAGGCGCAGGGTCTCCATGCCATCGAGCACGTCCAGCTTGGTCACGCACAGCCCCGACACGCCGTTGATCTGGATCGAGCGCTTGAGCGCCGCCGCGTCGAACCAGCCGCAGCGCCGGGCCCGCCCCGTGGTGGAGCCGAACTCGTGGCCCCGTTCCGCGAGATGGCGTCCCGCCTCGTCGAACAGCTCCGTGGGGAAGGGCCCGGAACCCACACGGGTGGTATAGGCCTTGGTGATGCCCAACACGTAGTGGAGGGTGTGGGGACCCACGCCCGCTCCGGTGGCCGCGCCGCCAGCGGTGCAGTTGGACGAGGTGACGAACGGATAGGTGCCGTGGTCGATGTCCAGCAGGGTGCCCTGGGCGCCCTCGAACAGCAGGTTCTGCCCCGCCTTGTTCGCCTCGTACAGTAGGCGTGGCACGTCGCCGACCATGGGCCGAATGCGTTCGGCCAGGGCCATGGTCTCGTCCAGGACCTGCTGGAAGGACACGGTCGGCGCGTTGTAGTAGTTCTTCAGCATGAAATTGTGCAGATCCAGCACCTCGCCCAGCTTGGCCGCGAAACGGTCGCGGTGGAACAGATCCTTCATGCGCACCGCCCGGCGCGCCACCTTGTCCTCGTAGGCAGGCCCGATGCCGCGACCCGTGGTGCCGATCTTGCCGGCGCCCTTGGCCGCCTCGCGGGCATGATCCAGCGCCACGTGATGGGGCAGGATCAGAGGACATGCCTCGGAAATGGTGAGCCGGCTGACCACGTCGATGCCGGCCCGCTCCAGCATGTCCACCTCCTCCATCAGAGCCGACGGCGAGACCACCACGCCGTTGCCGATGTAACAGCGCACGTTCTCCCGCAGGATGCCGGAAGGGATCAGATGCAGGACGGTTTTCTTCCCACCCACCACGAGGGTATGACCGGCGTTGTGGCCGCCCTGGAAACGCACCACGCCCTGGGCACGGTCCGTGAGCCAGTCCACGATCTTGCCCTTGCCTTCGTCACCCCACTGGGTGCCGATCACCACCACGTTCTTCGTCATGAGCGTCTGTCCTCTCCCTGTATTTTTCTCTCAAGCCGGATTTGCCGCTCCCGTGTGGGGCGGGAGCGCTTCCACCTGCCAGGCGCCATCGCGACACACGAGCTGCCGGTCGCAGCCCAGCTCGTCCCGATGGGCTTCGTGGCCCGGCAGGGCCACCACCACCACTTCGCCGGCGGCCCGCAGCGCCTCGATCCTTTCACGCAGCCCGGGCGCATCGCCCCATGGGGCCAGGATGCGCCCACGGGGC
>JBBINK010000203.1:0-3964 GCA_037443925.1 Betaproteobacteria bacterium | reverse complement strand
CCTGTTGGGCGCGCCCTGGGTGCTCGGCATCGACGAGTTCATCGCCGGCACGCTCTCGAAGGAACAGCTCGCCGTCAACCTGTTCCTCCGGCTCCTGCTGCCGCTACTGGGCGCGGCCGTGCTGTTCATCGCCGTGGCCTACCGCTGGGGCCGCGTGTACTGCGGCTGGCTGTGCCCCCATTTCTCCGTGGTCGAGACGCTCAATGCCCTCATGCAGCGCACCATCGGCAAGCACAGTGTCTGGGACCGCCGCACCCTGCCGGCACGACGCCCCGACGGCAGGGTGATCCGACCCCGCCGCGCCTGGTGGCCGTTCACCCTGCTTGCCGCCCTGTTCTTCGCCTTTCTCTGGGCGGTGGCGCTGCTCACCTACCTGCTTCCCCCCGCGGAGATCTATGCCAACCTCTGGCACGGCCGGCTCACCCCGAACCAGGCCCGTTTCATCGGCGTGGCCACGGTGCTGTTGTTCGTGGAGTTCACCCTGGCGCGGCATCTGTTCTGCCGATACGGCTGCGCCGTGGGCCTGTTCCAGAGCCTGGCATGGATGGCCAACAGGCAGGCGCTGGTGGTCGGCTTCGACACCGCGCGGGCGCAGACCTGCGCACGCTGCGACCGCGCCTGCGAGAACGCCTGCCCGATGCGGCTGACTCCCCGTTCCCTCAAGCGGAGCATGTTCGCCTGCACCCAGTGCGGGCAATGCGTCCGGGCCTGTGACGCGGTGCAGGCCGGCGATCCCGGCCAGGGCCTGCTCCGCTGGGCCGAAGGCATCGACGCCCTGGCCAAGTCCGATCCCGGGCGTCGGCGGACCGCGCCGGCCTCCGCCGAGCGCCGGGATCCCGCGGCTGGCCGGACGCACTGGAAGGAGGACGGCGCCTGCGCGCGCCGCGCGTCCTGAAATGGAAGAGCTGGCCGGCAAACTGTGGGACCGTCTGGTGCGCCGCCTGGCCGACCCCCGGCATCCGCACGCGGCCGTCACCCTGACCGAGATCGCCCATACCGCCGGCATCGTGTTCCGCGCCCTGGGGGGCGAGCCGGGCCTCGAGGTCAAGATGGCCTCCGCCACGGCCCATGGCGCGGCCCGAAGCCTGGCGGCACGGCTGGCCGGCACCGGCGACCGCGCCGAGCTGGCCTGGCGCGACGGGCATGCCCTCTATCTTCCGGGAGAAATCGCCCTGTTTCCCCGGCGTGAACTCAACCGGGATCTCTACCTGTGGCTTGCGGCCCTGGCGGCAGCCTTCCGGGAGGGCGAGTGGTTCCAGGCCAACCAGCAGGCGGCCCAGCGCGTGCTTGCCCGCTATCCCGGCTGGGTGGAGCGCTATCCGCGCCTGGTGGAGGCCACCATCGCGCTGCGTCCCGATCCGGTCCACATGAAGCCCGACCAGGCACGCCAGGAAGCGGCCATCCGGGCAGCCCTGCGCAACCCGGGCAGCGTGGCCTGCCTGCCGGCCGCGGCCCGGCCATGGCACCCCGTGCCCCTCTGGCTGCATCCGGCCCCGCCCCGGGGCGGCAGCGATGCCCCCGGCCGCGGCGATGCCCCCGACCAGGCCGGCGCCCGGTACCACCGGCTGCGGGAGGACCGGCGCCATCGGCTGGCCGAGCGCACCGACGCGCCCGGCAACCGCCATGGGCTCATGCTGCTGTTCCGGGCGGAAAGCCTGCTTAGCTGGGCCGAGTACGTGCGGGTGAACCGCCCGACCGAGGAGGACGACGGGGACGACCCGGCCGCCGCGGCCGATGACCTGGATCGGCTCACCCTCGCCCGCGACGGCACCACGACGGCGGCCCGGGTGCGTTTCGATCTCGACCTGCCCGCCCCGGCCCAGGACGATACCCCCCTGGGCCCGGGCATTCTGCTGCCGGAGTGGGACTACACCCGGCAGCGCCTCCTGCCGGATCACTGCCGCCTGCAACCCATGCTGGCCAAGGCGGCGCCGCCCTGCCGCCTGCCGCCGCAGCTCGATGCCACCGCGCGGCGCATCCGCCGCCAGTTCCAGGCGCTGAAACCCGACCGCATCTGGCTTGCCCGCCAGCACCAGGGCAGCGAACCGGACCTCGACGCCGTCGTGGAACACTGGGTGGACCGGCGAGCACACCGCCATCGCCCGGAGCGGGGCCTGTACCGGGATCTGCGCAACGGCCGCCGCCAGCTCGCCTGTCTGCTGCTGGCCGATCTCTCCCTGTCCACGGATGCCCACGTGAGCAACGAAGCCCGTGTCATCGACGTGATCCGCGACACGCTGTTCCTGTTCGCCGAGGCCCTGTCCGCGTCCCGGGATCGGTTCGGGCTGTACGGCTTTTCCTCGCTGCGGCGTGAGCAGGTGCGCTTCCATCTGCTCAAGGATTTCTCCGAGCCCTACGATGACCGCGCCCGTGGGCGCATCGCCGCCATCAAGCCCGGCTACTACACGCGCATGGGCGCCGCGATCCGCCACGCCAGCCGCATCCTCGCCGAGCAGCCGGCCGAGCGGCGCCTTCTGCTCATCATCACCGACGGCAAACCCAACGATCTGGACCGCTACGAGGGCCGCTACGGCATCGAGGACACCCGCGATGCGGTCAGACAGGCGCGCCGGCTGGGCTTGCAGCCGTTCTGCGTGACCGTGGACGAGGCCGGCCCGGCTTACCTCAGCCACATCTTCGGTCTGGGGCGTTATCTGGTGATCCGCCGCCCCACCGAACTGCCCCGCCATCTGCCCCTGCTGTATGCCCGGCTCACGACATGACCGTGTGTGCACCCGGCCTGGCAGCCCCACGACGCCCTGGGCCGCCCCGACCTCGGGCGTGCCATGGATTCGGCCCCGGCACGCGGTGGGGCGAGCCGACGATCGGGGTTAAAGTTTCCGGCATTCCGGCCGATTCCCAATCCGGACCGGTCCGCAGGGACCGTATTCCAGAACAGGCATCTACCAAGGGCAAAGCCGTCGAAAGGCGGCGACGCAAAGGCACCGGCCTACCGGGCGGAAGCTCCAGGGCAGCGGACCTGCTGGGTGCCCGCCGCAGCGCTCGCCTTGCGTTCCCTGGCAGACGCCTTCGCGCAACCCGCTCGCCCCCGGAGACGCACGATGGATAGTGCAGACAATGACCCCCTGAAGGCTTCTCAGGATCAACCGACCGCCGCCGAGCGGCGGCTTTTGGAACGCTGTTCCCAGATCGCGCTGGCCACCCTCACCGGCGCGCTCAAGGCCGCGCTGGAGAAGGCCAGCGAAGACTTCTTCCAGCTCGCGGAGAAGGCCGTGGAACGGACCATGGAACAGCTCCATCTCGACGCCATGGCCCTGGTCCGTGACCGGGCCGAGGACATCGAGAAGCGCTTCCGCGAGCATCTCCAGGATGGCATGCAGTCGGCCCTGCTGCCCCGCACGGGCATGCGTCGCAAAGCCGCCGCCGACGAGCCGGAACTGAGCGAGTTCAGCCTGGTGGATCCGGACGATCTGGAGGAATCCATCGCCAGCCAGGAGATGATCTCGCGCATGAAGAACGCCTGCATCGAAGAGCTCGGCGGGCTGGAAAAGCGCGTGGGGCATCTCCTGCGCGATCCGGAATTCCGGCGCTTTGCCAACCCCTTCGACCCCGCAGTGCTGGCAGAGGCCTTCATGGCGGCCTGCCGTGACACCGAGGCGCCCCTCAAGACGCGGCTTTTGCTGGTGACCATGTGGGACCGGCACATGCAGGACGCGGTGCAGTCCGCCTACCGCGAGATCAACCAGTATCTGATCGAAAAGGGCATCCTCCCCCGCATTCGCCACGAGATCCGCCGCAGCGGCTCACGCACCGCCGAAATCGCGGCGATCGCCGCCCAGGCGGCCGTGGAAGCGGTCCAGGCCGCCGAGGGCGAAGAGGACGTGCTGGCCGCCATGCAACGCTGGTTCGGCCTGGCCGCCCAACGGGGCACGCTCCCCCAAGGGACGGGAGCCGGGCTGGCCCTGCCGTTCGCCGCCACTCCTTTGGCGATGCCCGGCCCGGC
>JBBINK010000202.1:0-3972 GCA_037443925.1 Betaproteobacteria bacterium | reverse complement strand
GCAAGACCGTGACCGCGGAACTCGCCTATGCCACGCCGGGGCCCACGCGCAACCCCTGGAACCCGGCCCACACGCCCGGGGGCTCGTCCAGTGGCTCGGCGGCCGCGGTGGCCGCGGGCTTCGCACCCGTGGCCATCGGCACCCAGACCAACGGCTCGGTGATCCGTCCCGCGGCCTACTGCGGTGTGGTGGGGTTCAAGCCATCCAGCGGGCTGGTCTCGCGGGCGGGCATTCTGGCCTTCAGCAAGACCCTCGACACCGTCGGCGTGTTCGCACGCAGCGTCGAGGACGCGGCGCGCTTCACCTGCTGCATCGCCGGCTACGATCCGGCGGACGGCGCGGGGGTCAACGCACCCCAGGTGATTTGTGGACTGGAGGGCAGGCTGCCGGTGCGCCGGCATCCGCCGCGCCTGGCCCTGGTGCGCACGCCGATGTGGAGCCTGGCCGAGACCTGTCAGAGGGAGAGCCTGCTGGACATGGCCAGCCGCTTTGCCGCAGCCGATGCGGAAATCGAGGAGGTGGCGCTGCCGGCCGCGTTCGAGGAGGCCTGGACGCTGCACCGGACCATCATGTACGGCGAGGCCGCCCGCGCGCTCAGGCCCCTGCAGCAGACCGCGCGGGATACACTCAGCGACCGGCTCAACGCCCTGATCGACGAGGGACTGTCCATCGGTGAGGCGGAGATGGAGCGGGCACTCGCGCAACGGCTCAAGCTCAATGGCGAGATGCGCGCCATCCTGTCCCGCTTCGATGCGATCATCACGCCGCCGGCGACGGGCGAGGCGCCGGCCACGCTGGAACACACCGGGGATCCGGTGTTCTGCACGCCCTGGACGCTCACCGGACTGCCGGCGGTGACCATTCCTTGCGGCTTCGGGCCGCGCGGTCTGCCCCTGGGGGTGCAGCTGGTGGGCGGCTACCTGCGGGATGATCGCCTCATGGGGGTGGCGCAATGGGCCGAACGGGTGATCGGGCTGGCGCCCATGATGGCGCCGGACGACGGCAATGCTTCTGGACACAAGGAGGACACGGCATGAATATCGCCTTCATCGGCATGGGCATCATGGGCAAGCCCATGGCCATCAACCTGAAAAAAGCGGGGCACACGGTCTATGTGCATGGCCGGCGGCCCGAGTCCATGGAAGGGCCGGCGAAGGAAGGCTGCATACCCTGCGCCTCGTCGGCGGAAGCGGCGTCCAAGGCCGAGATCACCATCATCATGGTGTCCGACACGCCGGACGTGGAACAGGTGATCTTCGGCGACACGGGCGTGATCCATGGCGCGCGCCCCGGGTCGGTGGTGGTGGACATGAGCACCATCTCCCCGACTGCCACGCGCCGCTTCGCTGCGGACCTCGCGGCGGCCGGCATCGACATGCTGGATGCGCCGGTGTCCGGCGGCGAGATCGGTGCCATCCAGGGCACGCTGTCCATCATGGTGGGCGGCAAGCCCGAGGTGTTCGAGCGCGTGAAGCCGGTACTCGAGGCCATGGGCAAGAACATCGTGCACGTGGGCGAGCATGGCGCGGGGCAGGTGGCCAAGGCCTGCAACCAGATCGTGGTGGCGGTGACCATCGAGGCCGTCGCCGAGGCCTTGCTGTTCGCCCGCAGGAACGGCGTCGATCCGGCCAAGGTGCGCGAGGCCCTGATGGGTGGCTTCGCCGGCAGCCGCATCCTGGAGGTGCACGGCAAGCGCATGCTGGACAACGAATACAAGCCCGGCTTCAAGACGCGGTTGCACCAGAAGGACATGAACATCGTCATGCAGACGGCGAAGGAACTGGGGCTGGCGCTGCCCGGCGCGGCGCTGGTGATGCAGCATCTCAACGCGCTGATGGGCATCGGCGGGGCGGAGCTGGACTCGGCGGCGGTGATGAAAATCGTCGAGCGGGCCTCGGGCATGGAACGCTGAGAGATGGAACGCATCGTCTTCCTGGACCGTGACAGCCTGATCGCGAACCTGCGCCGGCCCGGGTTCGAACACGAGTGGACCGATTATCCCCAGACGCGGCGGGAGGAAGTGGTCGAGCGCATCCGCGATGCCACCATCGTCATCACCAACAAGGTGAAGCTGCCCGCGGAGGTGCTGGCCCAGGCGCCGCGGCTTGGCATGATCGCGGTGGCGGCCACCGGCACCGACAACGTGGACCTGGCCTGGTGCCGGGAGCACGGCGTGGTCGTGTCCAACATCCGCGGCTATGCCGTGCACACCGTGCCCGAGCACGCCTTCATGATGATGCTGGCGCTGCGGCGCAGCCTGCTGGGCTGGCGGGCCGACCTGCGCGCGGGGCGGTGGGAGACCGCCGATCAGTTCTGCCTGTTCACCCGCCCCATCCATGATCTGCACGGCAGCACGCTGGGGCTCATCGGCTACGGCTCGCTGGGACGCGGCATGCACCGGCTGGCCGAGGCCTTCGGGATGAAAGTCCTGATCGCCGAACACAAGGGCGCAAGCCGCGTGCGGGAGGGCTACACGCCCTTCGAGACGGTGCTGCGCGAGGCCGACGTCATTTCGCTGCACACGCCCCTCACGCCCGAGACGCGGCATCTGATTGGAGCCGCCGAATTCCTGATGATGAAACCCTCCGCCATCCTCATCAACACGGCCCGGGGCGGGCTGGTGGACGAGGCGGCCCTGGTGGACGCGCTCAAGAGCGGCGCCATCGCCGGCGCGGGCTTCGACGTGCTCTCGGTGGAACCGCCCAGGGCGGGTAATCCGCTGCTGGACCTGGATCTGCCCAACTTCATCCTCACCCCCCATGTCGCCTGGTCCAGCCGCGAGGCGATGCAGACCCTCGCGGACCAGCTGGTGGACAACATCGAGGCCTTCGTCGCGGGCGCGCCGAAGAACCAGGTGGTGTGAGGATCGTCATCGCCCCCGATTCGTTCAAGGGCAGCCTCACCGCCCTCGAGGCGGCGCGCGCCATGGAACGGGGCGTGCGCCGTGTCCTGCCCCGCGCGGACATCCGCTGCCTGCCGCTGGCCGATGGCGGCGAAGGCACGCTAAACGCCGTGCTCCACGCGCGCCCCGGGCAGCGGCGCACCCTCACCGTGCCCGGAGCCGACGGCACGCCCGTGGAGGCCGCCTATGGTGTCATCCAGGAGGGGCTTGCGCCGGTGGCGGTGATCGAATCGGCCCAGGTGGTCGGCCTCACCCGCCTCCGGGGGGGTGACATCGGCGGGCGCACGACCTATGGCCTCGGGCAGCTCGTGCGCCACTGCCTGGATGCGGGCCTGACCCGCTTCCTCGTCGGCCTGGGCGGCACCAGCACCAACGATGGCGGCGCGGGGCTGCTGGCCGCCCTCGGCGTGCGCCTGCTCAATGCGCGCGGCACGCCCGTGGCGCCCACGCCCGAGGGGCTGGCGCGGCTGGCCACGCTGGACTTCGCGGGGCTGGATCCCCGGCTTGCCGCGGCGGAAATCGTCATCATGACCGATGTGGACAATCCCCTCACCGGGGCCCAGGGCGCGACGGCGGTGTTCGGGCCGCAGAAAGGCCTGCCGCCGGAGCGCGTGGCCGAGTTCGACGCGCGGCTTGCGCATCTGGCCGCGCTGGGCGATGCCTGGGCAGGCCGCCCCGTGTCCCTGGAACCGGGGGCCGGCGCCGCCGGCGGACTGGGCTATGCCTTCCTGCTCCTGGGGGCCCAACGGCGGCCGGGCGCGCGCGTGGTGTGCGAGCTCATGGGCTTGTCCGAGGCCGTCGGGCAGGCGCAGTGGGTGCTCACCGGCGAAGGCCGCTCCGATGCCCAGACCCTCCACGGCAAACTTCCCATGGAGGTGGCGCGCATCGCCCACGGCCACGGCGTGCCCGTGACCCTGGTGTCGGGACGCATCGAGGCGTCCGCCAGGCCCGCGCTGGAAGCGGTGTTCGACGGCTGTTTCGAGGCCGCGCCCGAACCCATGCCGCTTGCGACGGCCCTGGCCCAGGCGGCACAATTGCTGGCCGATGCGGCGGAACGCGCCGCACGGGCG
>JBBINK010000201.1:0-3986 GCA_037443925.1 Betaproteobacteria bacterium | reverse complement strand
CAGCCCCGCCAAGGCATCCGCCCGCAAACTCCTCTGGTCCACCAGCGGCCACCAGGAAACGAAGGGGAAAAGACGTTGCAGCAGGCGGGAGCGGGCGGATTGGTTCACGGTCTCGAGGCCAAAAAACGGTTGACGGGCGAAAAAAAGGTCAGCCGGAAATGCTAACCGGTGGCGCGTCAACGTTCCGTCAAGACCGCCTCAAGAATGTGTCAACGCGGGAGGGGTGAACAGGAGCTCGGCGGTGGTGCCTTCGTTTTCACGGCTGTGGATGCGCACCTGCCAGCCGTAGCGGTCGCAGATGCGCTTGACCAGGGACAGGCCGATGCCCGCGCCCCGGCTGGCGGCTCCCCGATAGTAACGCTGGAACACGCGCGCCAGCTCCTCGCTGCGCATGCCCATGCCGGTGTCGGCGACGATCAGGCGGTCGGACAGGAGCCGCACGGTGACCGTGCCGGTCTCGGTGTAGGAAAAGGCGTTGCGAATCAGGTTGCCGATGACGATGCCCACCAGGACCGGTTCCACGGGCAGCCTGGGGTCGGCGCGCAGATCCAGCTGCAGGGTGGCCGCGCGCCCCTGCATCAGGTGGCGGTGATTCTCCACGGTGGTCAGCACCAGCTGCCGCAGGGAACAGGTCTCCTCGCCGGAGCGTTCCGGACTGGGCTCCCGCGCCATGAGCAGCAGGGCGGCGATGAGCTCCCGCATATCGCGCACCGCCCGGGCGATGCGTGACAGGCGTTGCCGCTGCCGTTCGTCGAGCCTCGGGTCTTCCTCCAGCACGTCCACGGCCCCCTGGATGACGGCGAGGGGTGTGCGCAGCTCGTGGCTCACGTCCGCGGTGAAGGCCTTCTCCCGGTCGATGAAGGCGCGCAGGCGCGCGATGTAGCCGTCCACGGCGCGGGCCATCTCGCCCAGCTCATCCTCGTGGAAGTGCTCGGCGAGCGTGGGGGATTCTCCGTCCGGGCTGGCTTCCCGGATCTGCCGGGCCAGCCGGGTGACGGGAGCCACCAGCCGTCCGGCGAGCCAGTAGCCGCCCGCGGCGGACAGCAGGGTCATGACCAGGAAGGCGGAGCCGAGATAGACCAGGAAACGACGTTCCCGCTGGCGCTGGGCACGTTCGTCGAACAGCAGGAGGTAGCGCGTGTCCGCCCGTTGGGCCACGGCCACGCGGTAGGGTATGCCGCCGAGGCTTACTTCATGCTGCCCGGGTGGCAGCGCGCGCAGCACCGCCGGAACCGGATCCGGCGAGACGCCGGGCTCCAGCACGTAGCCCCGCAGCGTGAGGGTGCTGGGGGGCAGGGACTGGGGATTGCGCGCACGCCGGGCGAGGTAATCGTCCATTTCCGCGCGCAGGGTTTCGTCCATCAGGCGCCGGCCCGCGTCGGCCGCGGCGAAATACAGGCCGGTGGCCAACAGGAGACTGACCAGGGCGCCGAACCAGGCGAAGGTGAATGCAAACCGGAGCCTCAGGCTAGGCCGCATCGGCGGGGGCGATCTGATAGCCCACACCACGCACGGTGCGCAGCAGAGGCGGTTCACCCTCCGCCTCGATGGCACAGCGCAACACGTGCATGTGGGCGCGCAATGCGTCGCTGTCGGGGGGCGTGTCGCCCCAGACCGCGTGTTCCAGTTCGCTGCGGCTGACCACCCGTGGCGACTGGCGCATCAGGGTTTCCAATAGCTTCATGGGAATGGGTGGCAGCTGGATGGCGCGGCTGCCGCGGTTGATGCGCAAGGTGGCCGTGTCGAACACGAGATCCTGAACCTGCAGGCGGGCCTGCAGCCCGTGGCTCTGGGCGCGGCGCACCAGGGCGCGCAGGCGTGCTTCCACCTCGCGCAGGGCGAAAGGCTTGACGACATAGTCGTCGGCGCCGGCTTCGAGCCCGGCGATCTTGTCCTCCAGGGCGTCCCGTGCGGTGAGGATCAAAACCGGCGTCGTCTTGCGTGCCTCCTGGCGCAGCCGCTGGCACAGGGTCACGCCATCCATGCCGGGCAGCATGAGGTCGAGAACGATCGCGTCGTAGTCGTTGATCGTCGCCAGATGCAGGCCCGTGAGGCCGTCGCCCGCCACGTCGGTGGCATGGCCGCGGTCGGCCATGAATTCCGCCAGGCTGGCGGCGAGGTCACGGTTGTCTTCGATGATCAGCAGTCGCATGGCAAAGTCGCGTCCGGGCTTCATTGTAGCCCGGCCAAGACTTGGGCGGCCACGGCGGCCGCCCTGCGCCGATCGGGGTGCGCTGCCGCTACTGGGCGATGCCCTGGGTGTCGCTCAGCACCTCGTGCTGGCGCCGGTGTTCGGCCATGCCACGCACCAGGGCGGTGAGCACGGTCGCGGCACCCGCGAGCAGCGCCAGGGCGAGCACGCCGTCACCCGCCCATTTGAGCACGCGCAGCGTGTCGTCCGGCAGGCGCTCGATCAGCCCCAGCTTGGACAGATAGCCCGGAATGTAGAACACGCGGCTGAACAGGACGGTGATCATGATGACGGCCATGGTCAGCTTGACCTGGTAATCCTTCACATAGGTGGTGCCGATGGCGCCCAGCTGGATGCCGAACAGCGAGCCGAGCAGGATCAGCATGGCCAGACGCAGATCCACCACGCCTTCCAGGCCATAGAAGATCGTTCCGCCCAACCCCATGACGAAGGCGATCACCAGCTCGGTGGCGGAAGCCATCAGGGCCGGCACGCCGAAGATGTAGATCATGGCCGGCACGCCGATGAAGCCCCCCACGGCGATGGTCGAGGCGAGCATGCCGGTGGCAAAGCCCATGGGGGCCACGAACAGCAGCGAGATCCGGGCCTTGGCCCCGGGGAAATAGACCATGGTGCCGGGAATGTTCACCGACTGCACCCAACGGGCGAGCCGCGTGACCTTGTGCTCCTCGCTGTGGGGCTGGCTCTTGAGCTTGCGGTAGTCCCGATAGACGAACGTGCCGACGATGGCCAGCACGATCACGAAGATCACCGAGACATAGAGGTCGGTGCCCACGGCGCCGAACTCGTTCTTGATGCCCGTCATGACCTGTTTGCCGTAGAGCATGCCCAGTTCGGCGAAGACGCCCATGACCAGGCCCAGCTTCACGTCCACCTGGCCGTATTTGTGGCGCTTGATGGCGCCCACCAGCGCCTTGGGGAACTTGTGGCAGATGTTGGACGCCACGGCGACGATGCCGGGCGCGCCCAGGGTCATCATCGCGGGCGTCAGCACGAAGGCTCCGCCCGAGCCGATGAAGCCGGAGACCATGCCGCCGACGAAGCCGATGAGAATGAGCAGGATGGCGCCGGTGAGATCGAGTTCGATGAATTGGATCAGTTCCATGTCCGGGCGCTCCCGCTACGACTTCTTCTGCGCGGCCTTGAGGCCGAGGGAATCCCAGAACATGGCCGTGAAGGCCCCGTGGGCATAGGACATGATGAAGGCCACCACGATGGGAACCAGCACGTTGAGCGCATTGCCCTCGACCAACGTGCCGCCCTTCTCGGCACAGGACTCGGGCGTGGGTTTGGTGTAATAGACCGTCTCCCCGTTGGCCACGACCACGCAGGCATCGGTCGTGGTGCGGGCCAGCCGGACGATCTCATCCTGGTAGTGGAACAGCCCCCAGTACAGCAGGGCGACCAGGGCGCCCCACAGCAGGGTCTGCCCCCAAGGGGTATGGGTTTTGCTCATGCTCGCTTCCCTGAAATGAATGTCAAAAAAACGTTAAGTTATCATGACGAGGGGAGCGAAATCAAAGGGCTAGGTGAACGTTCAGCGTGGCCGGCCGTCCGGCAAGCGCTCCTGGCACTCGGGAAAGATGCGCGCGGAACAGGTGCGGCAGATCTCCGGATCGAGGCGGGAGTAGATGTGCTCGATGGGCCGGCTCTTGGTGGGGAAGATGTTCTCCTTGCCGATCTCCTCGGCGTAACTGCCCCGGCGCAGCGTTTCGCAGGCGCCCTCCTTGACGCGGTAGAAGTAGAGGCCGCCGCCGATTTTGCGTCGGCGTTT
>JBBINK010000200.1:1993-4027 GCA_037443925.1 Betaproteobacteria bacterium | reverse complement strand
TCATCGTGCTCAACAAGGCCGACCTGCCGGAAACTGAGGCGGCGCGGGCACGCCTGCGCCTGTATGCCGAGCTCGGCTACCCCCTGGTGGAGCTGTCCGCGAAGCGGGACGTCTCGCCCCTGGTGCCCCACCTGGCCGGCCAGGTGAGCATCCTGGTGGGCCAGTCGGGCATGGGCAAATCCACGCTGGTCAATGCCCTGGTGCCGGGCGCGCGGGCGCCCACCGGGGAAGTGTCCCAGGCGCTGGATTCCGGCCGGCACACCACCACCCACGCCACCCTGTATCACCTCGATGCCCACAGCGACCTCATCGACTCGCCGGGTCTGCAGGCCTTCGGTCTCCATCACCTGACGCCCGAGGCGCTGGCCCAGGCCTTCGTGGAATTCCGCCCCCATCTCGGCCGCTGCCGCTTCCACAACTGCCGTCACCGGGTGGAGCCCGGCTGCGCCGTCCTCGCGGCAGCGAGCGAGGGCGCCATCGACGCCCGCCGGCTGGCGGCCTATCACGACATCCTCGACGAACTCCTCGCGGGGCAGGCACGCCGCCACGGCTGAGCATCAAGCCAGGCGCCGTCTGGCCGATGTACACTGCAGCCATGGAAGCGAACGCCCCCCTCTCCCTGCGCCTCGGCGCCGCCCTGCGTCAGGTGGCCGACATCGTGCTGGGCAAGGAGGCGGAAATCCGCCTCGCCCTGACCTGCCTGCTGGCGCGCGGGCATCTGTTGATCGAGGACCTGCCCGGCATGGGCAAGACGACGCTGGCCCACGCGATCGCCCACACCCTGGGGCTCGAATTCAAGCGGGTGCAGTTCACCGCCGACCTGCTGCCCGCCGACGTGCTGGGCGTGTCGGTATGGGACCGTTCGGAAAACCGCTTCGTCTTCCACCCCGGACCGGTGTTCGCCCACGTGGTGCTCGCCGACGAGATCAACCGGGCCACCCCCAAGGCCCAGAGCGCCCTGCTGGAGGCGATGGAAGAACGCCAAGTGACCGTGGACGGCACCACCCGCCCGCTGCCCGCGCCCTTCTTCGTGATCGCCACCCAGAATCCCCATCATCAGGTGGGCACCTTCCCCCTGCCCGAATCCCAGCTGGACCGGTTCCTCATGCGCCTGTCCCTGGGTTTCCCCGATGCCCGGGCGGAGCGGGCGCTGTTGAGCGGCGAGGACCGGCGGCTGGTGCTGGCCCGCACCCGACCGCTGCTCGAGCCCGCCAGCCTCCTGGCCGCCCAGGAGGAGGCGGCCCGGGTGTTCGCCGCGGACGCCCTGCTGGACTACGTGCAGGCCCTGCTGGCGGCCTCCCGCAGCGGCGCCTTCGGCTCGGGCCTGTCGCCGCGGGCCGGCCTGGGCCTGATGCAGGCCGCGCGTGCCCACGCCTACCTGAACGGCCGGCAGGCGGTCCTGCCCGAGGACGTGCAGGCGGTCCTGCCGGCCGTGGCCAGCCACCGTCTGACCGACCCCCAGGCGGCACGGGGCGGCGAGGCCCTCGCCCAGGCCCTGCTGGCGGCCGTGCCCATTCCCTGAAGGGACGGGCATGGCCGCCCTGTCCATGCCGTCCCCTGCGGCCTTGCGCGGCAAGCCCCGGCCAGCGGGGCCGGTCCGGCTGACCGGGCGACGCATCTACATCCTGCCCACGCGCCATGGCCTGCTGTTTGCCGCCTTCCTGCTGGCCATGCTGGTGGGCAGCCTCAACTACGGGCTCAGCCTGGGCTTTGCCCTGACCTTCCTGCTGGCGGGCGTGGCCCTGGTGGCGGCGGTGCACACCTGGCGCCATCTCCTGGGCGTGACCCTGGCGCCGGTGGGCGCGAGCCCGGCCTTCGCGGGGGATGAAGTGGTGTTCCACCTCCAGCTGTTCGTCCCGTCGCCGCGTCCCGGCCTGAGGCTGGCGGCGGCCGGCGCGCCGCCGGTGGAGCTCGACCTGAACGCGCCCATGCCCGTGGGGCTGCCCGTCTCCGCGCCGCGGCGGGGCCGCTTGCCCCTGCCGCGGCTCACCGTGTCCACCCTCCATCCCCTGGGCCTGTTCCGCGCCTGGGCCG
>JBBINK010000200.1:0-1973 GCA_037443925.1 Betaproteobacteria bacterium | reverse complement strand
GGTGGTGCTGCCCCTCGAGGCCCTGGTCTATCCCCGTCCCGCGGCCTGCGCCCCGACGCCGGGGCGGACCGAGGGGCAGGCGGCCGCAGGGGGCCGGCCCGAGGGCGAGGGGCGCGACGATTTCAGCGGCCTGCGGCCCTGGTCGCCGGGGGATTCGCCACGCCAGGTGGCCTGGAAGGTGCTCGCCCGGGGCGGACCGCTGGCCAGCAAACGCTTCACCGATGAGCGCCACGGCACCCGGCTTTTGGACTGGGACGCGGCGCCAGGCGCCCGGGAGGCCCGCATCGCCTGGCTGGCGCGGGCGGTGCTGGATGCGGAGCGGGATGGCGTGCCCTACGTGCTGCGCCTGCCCGGGGAGGTCCTCGGCCCGGCCCGCGGCGCGGATCACCGTCACGCCTGCCTGGCCGCCCTGGCCCTGTTGCCGGCGGAGGAAGCATGAGGCAGGCGCAGCTGGGGCAACGCGAGGTGTTGTGGGTGCTGGTGGGCATCGTCCTGGTGAGCCTGCCCCATGCCGCCCATCTGCCGGTCTGGCTCAGCACCTCGGTGCTGGCCCTGTGGCTGTGGCGACTGGCGGTCGCCCTGGGCTGGCTGCCGCCGCCCGGCAAGGCGCTGTTGCTGGTCCTGGTCACCGCCTGCGGCGGCGCCATTTTCGCGGCCTACCACACCCTGTTCGGACGCGAAGCGGGCGTGGCCATGCTCACCCTGATGCTGGCCCTCAAGCTCATGGAGATGCGCGGCCGCCGCGACGCCGTGCTCACGGTCTTCCTGGGGCTGTTCGTGGCCCTCACTCATTTCCTCTATGGGCAGGGCATCGCACTCGCCCTCTACCTGTTCGGCGTGGCGGGGCTGTTCATCGCGGCGCTGGCGGCGCTCACCCAGCCGCGTCTGTCGCCGCGGCAGGCGCTGGGCACGGCCGGCAGCCTGATCGTCCAGGCCCTGCCCCTGATGCTGCTCCTGTTCCTGCTCTTTCCGCGGCTGTCCGGCCCCCTGTGGGGCCTGCCCAAGGACGCCCAAGGGGCCATGACCGGGCTGTCGGAGACCATGACGCCCGGCTCCATCAGCCAGCTCGTGCAGTCGGATGCGGTGGCCTTCCGCGCCGAGTTCACGGGACCGCCACCCCCGCCCAGCCAGCGCTACTGGCGCGGGCCGGTGCTGGAGGTGTTCGACGGCAGGAGCTGGCTGCCCTTCCGGGGAAGCGGCGGCGCGGCCTTTGTCGAACCCCGGGGAACGGCCCTGGCCTACACCCTGACCCTCGAGCCCCATGGCAAGCCCTGGGTGTTCGCCCTGGATCTAGCGGATTCCCGCAGCCTGCCGCACCACACCCGGCTTGCGCCCAACGGGCAGCTGCTGGCCCAGCAAGCCATCGACCGCCGCGCGCGCTTTGCCCTGATCGCCCTGCCCGCTGCCCGCCTGGACCGCGCCGGCGAGCCCGACAGCCTGCTGCGCGCGCTGCAGCTGCCCGCCCACGGCAATCCCCGCGCCCGTGAACTGGCTAAGCGCCTGCGTGGCGACAACCCGGACGACCGCGCCCTGGTCCGCGCCGTGCTGGACCTGTTCCGTCGGGAGCCCTTCCACTACACCCTGCATCCCCCGCTGCTGGAGGCGGATGGCGTGGATGGCTTCCTGTTCGAGACACGCCGCGGCTTCTGCGAGCACTATGCCGGCGCCTTCACCTTCCTCATGCGCGCCGCGGGCGTGCCGGCGCGGGTGGTCACGGGCTACCAGGGCGGGGAATTCAACCGGCTGGGCGGCTACCTCATCGTGCGCCAGTCCGACGCCCATGCCTGGAGCGAGGTCTGGCTGGAAGGCGAAGGCTGGGTGCGCGTGGATCCCACCGCAGCCGTCGCCGCCGAACGGATCGAACAGGGCCTGGCCGCGGCGCTGCCCGCGGGCGAGCCCCTGCCCCTGCTCATGCGCGCCCAGGCCCCCTGGCTGAAGACGCTGCGCCTGCAATGGGATGCCCTGAACAACCG
>JBBINK010000199.1:0-4083 GCA_037443925.1 Betaproteobacteria bacterium | reverse complement strand
CAAACCTATCCCCTGCTCGCTCCGTTCAGCCGGCTGGTCCATGGCCTGAACGTGGCGCTGTTCCTCCTTCTGCTCGTGCCGTGGACCCTGCGTTGGCTGCGTCACCGCCAGGCGGCGATGGCCACGCTGCGCCACCCCGTGATGGGCCAGTTCTACGCCACCTTTGCCATCGCCCTGCTGGTGCTGGCTGCGGAAGCCCTGCTCTATGGCCACGATGTCGCCCTCGCGGCCCTGCTGTGGGGCATCGGCGTGGCCATGACCTGGCTGTTCAGCCTGGCCGCCTTCTGGGTGCTGTTCTTCGGTGAGCAGGCCAGCCTGGAACACGTGACCCCCGGGATGTTCATCCCGCCCGTGGGTCTGGTGGTGGTGCCGCTGGCGGGGCACACCCTCGCCGGCCACGCCGAGGGCGTGCTGCGCGAGCTGGTGTGGCTGCTGAACATGACGAGCCTGGGAGCGGGGATGTTCCTGTGGCTCGGCCTGCTGGCCCTCACCGTGCACCGCTTCGTCCTGGGCAAGCCACTGCCGGGCGCCTTGCTGCCCACGGTGTGGATCAACCTGGGGCCCATCGGCGTGATCGTCATCGACCTGCTCGGCCTGGCCCAGGGCACGCCCTTCTCCGGCCCGAGGGAAGTGCTGCCGCTCTTCGCCTTCCTGCTCTGGGGCTTCGGGCTGTGGTGGCCGCTGATGGCCACCCTGCTCACCCTCGCCTATTGGCGCCGCAACCAACTGCCCTTCTCCCTCGCCTGGTGGGCCTTCACCTTCCCCTTGGGCGCGTTCGCCACCGCCAGCCATCGGCTGGGAACCCTGTTCGGCTTCGACACGGTGTGGACCGTGGGCCTTGTCGCCTTGGCCCTGCTGGTGCTGCTGTGGACGCTGGCCCTGATCAACAGCCTGCGGGGTGCATTCACCGGGGCCCTGTTCGCCGATGGGCCGGCGCCCACGGCGGACGCATCCTCCCATCCCGGCCGCTGATCGCCTAGGCAGGCCGTGCCGATGCATCCCGAGTCCTGCGGCCCGAGCGCGCCCGGCGCCGCGCCCTGCCTGGAACGGCACGCCGGGGACGTGACACCCGGCGGCGCCCGCCCGGCGGGGCTCGCGCGCCGCGTGCGCCCCGACCAGCCGACCCCGGAAGGATGCCGCCCATGATGCAGACGCTGCCGCTCACGGCCGAGAGGCTCAATCGTGGCTGCGGCTGCCGGACGCTGGACCCGGACCGCCTGCGCCGGCAGCTGGAATCGGAGCCGGCCCTCGCGGGCCTGTACCAGCACATCCTGGACAGTCGTCCCCACCTGTTCTCGTCCACGGTGGTGTTCGTGACGCCACGTCAGCTGCCCGCGGCGGAGGCGGTGGTCGCCGCCGTGGAAACGGTGGTTTCTCTCCCCGCCTACCAGCAGACCGTGCTCGCCCGCGCCAGCGCCATCGCGCGCCACGAGTTCGGCCCCAGGGGCGTGTTCCTGGGCTTCGATTTCCACCTGGGTGAAGAAGGGCCGCAACTCATCGAGATCAACACCAACGCCGGGGGCGCCCTGCTCAACGCGGTGCTGGCCCAGGCCCAGGCGGCCTGCTGCCGGGAGATGGAATGGGTGTTCGCCAGGCCGCCCACGCTGGGCGAGCTGGAAGACCGCTTTCTGGCCATGTTTCAGGAAGAATGGACGAGCCAGCGCCGGGCCGGAGCGCCGCGCACCGTCGCCATCGTGGACGACGAACCCCAGGGCCAGTATCTCTATCCCGAGTTCCAGCTGTTCGCACGTCTGTTCGCACGTCACGGCTGGCGGGCCGCCATCGTGGATGCCGGCTCCTGCGCCTTCCGCGACGGACGGCTGGAGGCGGATGGCAGCCCCATCGACCTGGTTTACAACCGGCTGACGGATTTCTACCTGGAGGCGCCGCGGCATGGCGCGCTGCGCGCGGCTTACGAGACGGGCGCGGTGGTGCTCACGCCCCACCCGCGCGCCCACGCCCTGTATGCGGACAAGCGCAATCTCGTGCTGTTTTCCGACCGGGCAGCGCTGGCTGCCCTTGGCGTGCCGGACGGGATCGCGCAGACGCTCGCCGCCCATGTGCCACCCACGGTGGTGGTCGGCGCAGCCAATGCGGATTACCTCTGGGATTCGCGCCGGCAGTGGTTCTTCAAGCCCACCGCGGGCTATGGCAGCAAGGCGGCCTATCGTGGCGACAAGCTGACGCGGCGTGTCTGGAGCGAGATCGTCAACGGCGACTATGTGGCCCAGGCCATCGCCCCGCCCAGCGCACGGCTGGTTCCGGTGGACGACGAGACACGGGAACTCAAGCTGGATGTGCGCGCCTACGCCTACGCGGGACGGGTCCAGCTGTTCGCCGCGCGTCTGTACTCGGGGCAGACCACCAATTTCCGCACGCCCGGGGGCGGCTTCGCCCCCGTGTTCGTGGTGCCGGAAGCCTAGCCGGCGGCGCGCCGGGCCGCCGCTTCCTCCGTCTGCCGCACCAGATCCCGGTAGAAATTGGGCAGCGCGAACAGCGCATAGTGCACGTCGGCATTGTAGTAATGCAGATCGGGCAGCAGCGCGGCGCGGGCCTTGACCACCGTGCGGTCGATGGCCGTGGGATCGAGCCGGTCGGACGCCACGGCAAAGCCCCAGTAGGCGCCGTAGAGGGGCACGTACAGTCCGAAGCAGTGGACCTCCGGAAACACGGTGCGCAGCGACCTGACGATGTGGGCCACCTGGTCGGGCTCGTACACCGGGGTGCCGGTGTGCAGCACCACCGCCGCACCGGGATTCATGACCCGGGCCAGGTCGCGGAAGAACGCCTCCGTGTACAGCGGGCCGGCGGGCGTCTCAGGGTCCGTGAGGTCGAGCAGCACCAGGTCGAAGCGGTCGGCCGTTTCGCGCACATAGGCGAAACCATCGCCAATCTTCACTTCGAGACGCGGATCGTCGAAGACGCCGCGATGGATACGGTGCAGGTGGCTTCTGGCCACGGCCACCACCTCGGCATCCAGTTCCGCCAGCACCACGCGTTCCACGCTGCGGTGTTTGAGCACTTCCTCGGCGGCGCCGCCATCGCCACCACCGATGATCAGCACCCGGCGCGGCGCGCCGTGGGCCACGGCGGCGGGGTGCACCAGAGCCTCGTGGTAGAAGAACTCGTCACCCTCGGACGTCATGAAGTGGCCATCGATGCGCAGGGTGCGGCCAAAGGCCGGCGTATCCAGCACCTCGATGGTCTGATAGGGGCTGCGCTTGATCAGCAGGCGCTGCCGGCTGTTGAAGCCATAGACGGCATCGCCCGCCTCGTTGAGCGCCTCGGTGATGGTCTCCTCGGGCGGGCGTTCCTCGCTGCCGCGCAGCAGGTGGTGGACCTCGCTGTGCCCCGGCTGGAAGGCGGCCACGATCTCACGCAGCAACGATTCCGCCTTGCCGGAATTGTCGGTGGTGAAATTGCAGACGTAAACGTCGAGGGTGACGGCCCGCTTCTCGGGCCAGGTGTGCACGGCGAGGTGGGATTCCGCCAGCAGCAGCATGCCGGTCACGCCGCCCGGCTGTCCCTCGAAAGGCGGAAACGCATACCATTTCTCGTCCACCAAGGTGAGTCCCGCCGCCAGGGTGTGCCTGCGGCACAGCTCGGCGAGTTGGTCGGCGTCGGTCATCAGACCATCGGCACAGCGGCAGTCATACAGATCAGCCGTCAGATGAAGCCCCTGCATGGCTCAATCCCCCATCCAATCGGTTGCACCACCAGACCGAAGCGGCCTGGACGAAAAGCCGGCGATTATATCAGATCGGCCCGGGGATTCCCAGGCCGACGAATGGCGGTGAGATGGGGCCGGGATGGCGGGACATCAAGCCATCACGGACTCAGTCCGCTTCGAGATAGAGCTCGTCGCTATCCTGATCATAGGCGAACAATTCGGCGAAGCGTCCCCAGTCCACGGCGATCGCCAGCTGGGGTTCCGCTTCCTCGCCAAATTCGCGCGCGAGACTCTCCAGGAAGTAGTCACGATCCACCCGCTGGTTGTCGTCCTGCTGCAGGGTTTCGTAGATCCAGCGGATGAGGGGCACGCGCAGCAGGCGGCCCGCGACGATCTCCTTGCGCACGGGAATG
>JBBINK010000198.1:0-4110 GCA_037443925.1 Betaproteobacteria bacterium | reverse complement strand
ACGTCGATGTCGGCGAAGCGCTTGAACAACACGGCCTTGCCCTCCATCACCGGCTTCGAGGCGAGCGGCCCCAGCTTGCCCAGCCCCAGGATGGCGCTGCCGTCGGAAATCACCGCGACCAGGTTGCCTTTGTTGGTGTAGCGATAGGCCGCCTCGGGGTCCTTGGCGATCTCCCGCACCGGCTCGGCCACGCCGGGACTGTAGGCGAGGGCGAGGTCGGCCGCCGTCACGCAGGGCTTGGTGGGCTGCACCGACAGTTTGCCGGGACGGGGAAACTGGTGATAGGCGAGGGCGGCCTCGCGGCGGCTGGAGCCGGAATCGGGCTGACTCATGGGGAACGTCTTTCGTGTGGATGCGGCGCAGGCGCGAAGCCGCCATTTTAGCCGCCGCGCCCCGTCAGGGCCAGAAACGGCCCCGGGGCAGCCGCGGCCGCTCAGGCGGGAATGTCCGGCGTGATGAGCATGGTCAGCCGGACGATCTCGTCCTTGAGCCACAGCTTGCGCTTCTTCAGGCGCCGGATGCGCAATTCGTCGGGATGCCCCTCGGCCACGAGGGCGGCCACCACGGCGTCCAGATCCCGGTGCTCGATCTGCAGTTCCACGATGCGGCGACGGATGGCCTCGATCTCTTCTTCCAGCATGAACCTCTCCCTCGGCCCATTATGCCCGCGGCGCGGAACGCGTCAACGGACTACAATCGGCCCATCGTTCGCGGTCGAAGCCATGCGCCCCCTCTTCCATCCCCGGCTCGTCAACGATCCCTTCGGCGATCCCGCCCTCTACGTGGACTGCCTGTTCGAGAAACGCGCGCTCCTGTTCGACCTGGGCGATGTCCGGGCACTGGCGCCGCGCCAGTTGTTGCGCGTGAGCCACGTGTTCGTCTCCCACGCGCACATGGACCACTTCATGGGCTTCGACTGGCTGCTGCGCATCAGTCTGGGCCGCGATCAGACCCTGCACCTGTTCGGGCCGCCCGGTTTCGTGGACCAGGTGGGCCACAAGCTCGCCGCCTACACCTGGAACCTGGTGGCGAACTACGCCACGGATTTCACCCTGCACGTGACCGAAATCGAGCCGGGGCGGCACGCCCGGCACGCCGTGTTCCGCTGCCGGCAGGCCTTCCGCCGCGAGGACGAAGGCAGCGCGCCGGCACACGAGGTGCTGCTGGACGAGCCCCTGTTCGCCGTGCGCTGCGCCCTGCTGGATCACCGCACGCCCTGCCTGGGCTTCGCCCTGGAGGAAAAAGCCCACGTCAACGTCTGGAAGAACCGCCTCGTGGAGCAGGGGCTGGCTCCCGGCCCCTGGCTGCGGCAGGCCAAGCTGGCCGTGTTGACCGGTGAGCCCGATTCGACGCCCATCGCGGCGCGGCGCGCCGACGGGCGGTCGGTCAGCCTGCCCTTGGGCGCGCTGCGGGCCGAGGTCCTGCGGGTGGTGCCCGGGCAGAAGATCGCCTATGTCACGGACGTGGTGTTCCACGAGGAGAACGCCCGGCGCATCGTGGAGCTGGCCCGGAACGCCGACATCCTGTTCATCGAGAGCCCTTTCCTGGACGAACAGGCCCAGCGGGCCTACGACAAGCGGCATCTCACCGCGCGCCAGGCGGGGCTGCTGGCCCGTCGGGCGGGGGTGAAGCAGGTGGTGTCCTTCCACTATTCGCCGATCCACCGCGGCCAGGAGGCTCGCCTGCAGGCGGAGCTGGAAGCCGCCTTCCGCGCTAGACCCGTTCCAGACTGACCAGGACTGCGCCGGCCTGCGCTGCGCGGCTCACCCGCAGGGGAAAGAAGCGTTCGATCAGCCAGAGGGTGGTCTCGGCATGGCTGGAGAGCTCGCGGGCGCGGAAGCGGGAAAGCCCGCCGGCCAGCGCGAAGTACACCAGCATCTGGTCGGCCGCGTGCACGTCGAGGGTGGCGCCCGCCCGGATTTCGGCCAGAAGCGAACGCGCCGCCGCCTCGCCCAGCCGCTCGGCGGGCACCCCCCGCTGGGCGAGGGCGGAGGATCCGAGGACCGTGTGCTCCCATGTGGCCGCAAGAACGATGCCGCCGCCGGGGCCCACGGCCGCGTCGGGCCCCAGCACGTCCAGGGCGATGTGGGGCTCGCCCACGCCGGCCGCCGCCAGCACGGCCGAGGCCGCCCTCGCCATGCGCGTGGCCACGTGCCCGGGCAGATTCGCCACGTGCACCCGGCCGTGGATGGCACAAAGCCGCCCCTGTCGGTCGAGCCGCAGGGGGCGCAGGGGCGGGTTGGCGGGGACCTCCACCCGCACTTCACCCCCGCCCTGGGGATAGTAGCCCCGCCGCACCACGTCGATTTGGAGGCTCGCCCCCATGCGCTGCAATAGGGGCAGCAGGACGTGGCGCAGATAGTCCATGGGCGGCGCGCCCCTGACGTCCGTCCCGCCGCGGATGTGCAGGGAAAACGCCTGCCGCGCGAAGATGGCCACCGGCAGCACGGCCTGGAGCACCAGGGCGATGCTGCCGGCCGTGCCCACGTCGAAGCGGAAGGTTCCGCCACGCACGGCGCCGGGCTCGAACAGGAGCTCCCGCGCCCCCAGGGCCAGTCCGTGCACCCGGCCGCCGCAGATCTCGGCGAGCGCCTGCACCGCCGTCAGGTGCTGGGCGGCAAGCCCGGGCTTGGGCCGGTTTCCCCGGATGTTGGCCAGACGCACCCGCCGGCCCGCCAGCACCGCCAGCGCCAGCGCGGTGCGCAGCAACTGGCCGCCACCCTCGCCGTGGGCCCCATCGATGTCCAGCAGATCGTCGTGGCTCATGGCCCAAGGGTAGCAGCCCGGGCCTCCGGCCGAACGAACGGGCCGGCCCGCAGTCTCATATCCGGCAGTCCGACGGCCCGCCCCCAAGCCGGCTTCAACCCATGGGGGAAATGTGGAACAATCGGCACAACGAATGAATTCGAGGGTTTGGAAATGATCGACCGTGACGGGTACCGCCCGAACGTCGGCATTATCCTGTGCAACGCCAAGGACGAGGTCTTCTGGGGCAAAAGGATCCGGGAGCATGCCTGGCAATTCCCCCAGGGCGGCATCAAGAAGGGCGAGACGCCCGAACAGGCCATGTACCGGGAACTGTACGAGGAGGTGGGCCTGCGCCCGCACCACGTGCGCATCCTGGGACGGACCCGCAACTGGCTGCGCTACGATGTGCCGAGCCACTGGGTGCGCCGGGAGTGGCGCAACCACTACAAGGGCCAGAAACAGATCTGGTTCCTTCTGCGCCTGATCGGACGCGACTGCGACGTGTCGCTGCGCGCGAGCGGCCATCCCGAATTCGACGCCTGGCGCTGGCACGCCTACTGGGTGCCCCTCGACAGCGTGATCGAATTCAAGCGCGAGGTCTATCGCCTGGCCCTGGAGGAACTCGCCCCCTACCTGCAGCGGGACAAGGGCGGGCAGCCGCCCTGGCCGGCCGAGGCGGGTGCCTGAATCCTCCATTTTCTCCGCGTCGTCTATCCTGAGAGGGTGTTGCGCTTCCCGCCGGGAAGGAAAGGAGCACCCATGCTCAGCGAGTTCCATCCCCTGCCACGCCACCGCCTCGACGCCGGCGCCACCCTGGTGCGCTGCGACCGGGGCGGCTACCAGCACAGCCGGCTGAACGATCCCGCCATCGTAGTGATGACCGACCTGCGGGTCGTGACGCCGGTCACCGTGGCCCCGGAGGCTTCCCTCGCGTCCGCCCACGAGCTGATGCGAAACCGAGGGGTGCGGCTGCTGTTCGTGGTGGACGCGGACGACCGTCTGCTGGGCCTGATCACGGCCACCGATATCCTGGGCGAAAAGCCCCTGCAACACATCGAGCGCCGGGGCGGCACCCGGGACGACATCCGCGTGGCCGACATCATGACGCCCCACGACGAGCTCGAGGTCCTGAGCCTGGCGGACGTGCTGGGCGCCAAGGTGGGGGACGTCGTGGCGACGCTGCAAAGCTGCGGTCGCCAGCACGCCCTGGTGGTGGAGCGGGAAGAAGGCAGCGGCTGGGAGCGGGTACGGGGGATTTTTTCCTCGACCCAGGCGGCACGCCAGCTGGGCATGGAGATCCCCATCGTGCGCAAGGCGGAGACCTTCGCCGAGCTGGAAGCCCATCTGGGAAAGTGATGGCCG
>JBBINK010000197.1:0-4112 GCA_037443925.1 Betaproteobacteria bacterium | reverse complement strand
CGATCCAGGCCTCCACCCGGGCGTTGATCTCGCCGGCCTTCAGGCCCTGGGTCTCGATGGGCGGCCCGATGCTCAGGGTGATGGTTCCCGGATATTTCAGGAAAGCGTGCCGCGGCCAGAGTTCGCCCGCATTGTGGGCGATGGGCACCACCGGCGCGCCGGTGTGCGCGGCCAGCCACGCACCGCCGATCCCATAGCGCCCCTTCTGTCCGGGCGGCACCCGCGTGCCCTCCGGAAAGATCAGCACCCAGAAGCCTTCGGCCAGCCGCACCCGGCCCTGCTCGGTGATCTGGCGCAGCGCTTCCTTGCCCGCGTTGCGATCGATGGCGATGGGGGAGAGCATGGCAAAGCCCCAGCCGAAGAAGGGCACCCTGAGCAGCTCCCGCTTGATGACGATGGCCAGCGGCGGCAGCAGGATGGGCAGGGCCAGCGTCTCCCATGCCGACTGGTGTTTGGCCATGACGATGGCCGGCCGCTGCGGCAGGTGCTCGCGACCCAGCACGCGGAAATCGATGCCCAGGAGCCTGCGCGCAAGCCCGACGACGATGCGGTTCCATACCGTGATGACCCGGTAGCGCGTGAGGGCGGAGAACGGAAAGGTGAGCAGGGCGACGAAGGAGAAGATCACCGTGGCCACGCCACGCATGAGCTCGAACAGGGCGCAACGCAGGACGATCATGAAGCGGAGCTGAGCAGGTGACGGACGGCCTCGGCCAGATTCTCGAACACCAGGGTGCCTTCGGGCAGCTCGCCGGCCTCGAGGGTGAGCCGCCCCTTTCCGGTGAGCACCAGCATCGGGCGCGCGCCCACCGCGGCGGCGGTCTCCAAGTCCCGGCGGGCATCCCCGATGGCGGGCACACCCGCCAAGTCCACGTTAAAGCGGCGGCTGATCTCCTCGAACATGCCTGGCCGCGGCTTGCGGCAGGGGCAATTGAGCTCGGCCGCGTGGGGACAGAAGAACAGCGCGTCGATGCGCCCGCCCACCTGGGCCAGGGCCCGCAGCATCTTGTCGTGGATGGCATTGAGGGTGGCCATGTCGAAGAGGCCGCGGCCGATCCCCGACTGGTTGGTGGCGACCACCACGCGCCAGCCCGCCTGGTTGAGGCGCGCGATGGCCTCGAGACTGCCGGGAATGGGCTTCCATTCCTCGGGGCTCTTGATGAACTGGGGACTGTCGAAGTTGATGACGCCGTCCCGGTCGAGGATGACGAGTTTCATGGCAAGGCGGCAGCGCGGGGCCTGCCGGGATTCTACACCCTCCGCCCTGCGCTCAGACCACCAGCCTGGAGATGTCCGCCACCTGGTTCATGAGGTCCGCCAGGGCCTTGAGCAGGGCCAGGCGGTTGGACCGCAGCAGCGGCTCCTCGGTCATGACCATCACCTCGTCGAAGAAGCGGTCCACGGCGCCCCGCACGGCGGCGAGGGCCACCAGGGCATCGGTGTAGTCCTGGTTGGCCACCAGGGAGGCGACCCGGGGCGCCAGCTCGTTCACCACCCGAAAGAGCTCGCGCTCCGCCTGCTCGGCGAACAGGGCCACGTCCGGCGGGCCGGAGGGCAGCTCCGCCTTGCGCAGGATGTTCTGGATGCGCTTGTTGGCCGCGGCCAGGGCCTCCGCCTCGGGCAGGCGGGAGAAAGCCACCACCGCCTCCAGGCGCGGGATCACGAGGTCGATGCGGGAGGGATTCTGGCTGACCACGGCATCGATCTCGCGCAGGCCGAAGCCCCGTTCCCGCAGATAGTTCTTGAGGCGCTCCAGCATGAAGGCGTGCACGTCCACCACCACGCTGTCGGCGACCAGCTCGCCCAGTTGCAGCCGGGACAGTTCCAGCAGCCAAAGGAGATCCAGAGGCAGCCGCTTCTCCGCCAGGATGCGCAGGATGCCCAGGGCATGGCGGCGCAGGCCGAAGGGGTCCTTCTCCCCGGTGGGCGCGGCGCCGATGCCGAACATGCCCACCACGGTCTCCAGCTTGTCCGCCAGGGCGAGCGCGGCGCCGATGTTGTCCTCCGGCAGACTGTCGCCGGCGAAGATGGCGCGGCAGACGGCCTCCGGCTCGCCATCGTGGCGGGCGTAATAGGCGCCCATGATGCCCTGCAGCTCCGGAAACTCGCCCACCATGTCGGTGGTGAGATCGGCCTTGGCCAGCCACGCGGCACGGCTGGCCAGCTCGGCATCGGCGTTGAGCGCCAACGCGATCTCGTAGGCGAGCTTCTGCACCCGCCGGGTGCGCTCCAGCTGGGTGCCGAGCCGGTTGTGATAGACCATCCCGGCGAGCTTCTCCACCCGCGAGGCCAGGGTCTGCCTGCGGTCCTGGTCGAAAAAGAAGCGGGCGTCCGCCAGGCGCGGCCGCACCACCCGCTCGTTGCCGGCGATCACCGCCGTGGGATCGTCGGGACAGACGTTGGCCACGATGAGGAAGCGGTTGGTGAGCCGGCCCGCGCCGTCCAGCAGCGGAAAATATTTCTGGTTGGCCTTCATGGTCAGGATCAGGCATTCCTGGGGCACGTCCAGGAATGCCTCGTCGAAGCGGCCCATCAGCACCTTGGGCCGCTCCACCAGGGCCGTCACTTCGTCCAGCAGGGCGTCGTCCTGGACCGGCGCCACTCCGCCACCCGCGGCCTGGGCGGCCTCGGCCAGCTGACGGGCGATGTCCTCCCGCCGCTTGGCGAAGCGGGGCATCACCGCGCCCCGGGTTTCCAGCTCGCTTTCATAGGCATCCGCATGGGGGATGCTCACCGGATCACAGGGCGCCTCGAAGCGATGGCCGCGGGTCGTGCGCCCGGCCTTCAGACCCAGGACCGTCACGTCCACCACCTCGCTGCCATGGAGCGCCACCAGACCATGGGCGGGCCGCACGAAATGCACGGTGGTCCAGCCGTCGTCGAGCTGGTAGCTCATCACCTTGGGGATGGGCAGGGCCGCCAGCGTGTCGTCCAGAGCCTTCTGCAGGCCCTCCGCCAGGGCCGGGCCGGGCATCACGCTGTCGTGGAACAGGGCCTCGACCTTGCCATCGGCGGCCCGCCGCAGCCGGGGCACGGCCGATTCATCCAGCCCCAGGGACGCGAGTTTCTTGAGCAGGGCGGGCGTGGGCCGGCCATCGGCGTCGAGGCCGACGGCCACCGGCATGAGCTTGCGGGAGACGGCCCGGTCGGGCGCCCGCGCGGCCACCGCCGTGACATGGACGGCAAGCCTCCTGGGAGAGGCGAAGGCGGTCGCCTGGGCGGCGTCCGTGGCCAGACCCTGGGCGCGCAGCCCCTGGAGCAGGCCCTGGGCAAAGGCCTCACCGAGCCGCAGCAGCGCCTTGGGCGGCAGCTCCTCGACCAGGAGTTCCACCAGGAGCGGGGCCAGGGTCGAATCCTGCGCGCTCATGCCGCCGCCTTTCGCGAAAGCTGCGCCAGGGCCGCTTCCGCCCATTCCCGGGGCGCCATGGGAAAGCCGAGGCGCGCCCGGGATTCCACGTAGCTCTGGGCCACGGCCCGCGCCAGGGCGCGAATGCGGCCGATGTAGGCCGCGCGCTCGGTGACCGAGATCGCGCCCCGGGCATCCAGCAGGTTGAAGGTGTGGCCCGCCTTGAGCACCTGCTCGTAGGCGGGCAGGGCGAGCTTCTGCTCCATCAGGTACTGCGCCTGCCGCTCATGGGCATTGAAGGCCGAGAGAAGGAATTCCACGTCGGAATGCTCGAAGTTGTAGGCGGACTGCTCCACCTCGTTCTGATGGAACACGTCGCCATAGCTGACGCCGGGGGCATAGACCAGATCGAACACGTTCTCCACCCCCTGCAGATACATGGCCAGACGCTCCAGGCCATAGGTGATCTCACCGGTGATGGGCTTGCAGTCGATGCCGCCCACCTGCTGGAAGTAGGTGAACTGGGTCACTTCCATGCCATTGAGCCACACCTCCCAGCCCAGGCCCCAGGCGCCCAGGGTGGGGTTCTCCCAATCGTCCTCCACGAAGCGGATGTCGTTGGTCCTGAGGTCGAAGCCGAGGGCCTGCAGGGAACCGAGGTAACGGTCCAGGATGTCCGCCGGCGCCGGCTTGAGCACCACCTGGAACTGGTAGTAGTGCTGCAGGCGATTGGGGTTCTCGCCATAGCGTCCATCCTTGGGCCGGC
>JBBINK010000196.1:0-4152 GCA_037443925.1 Betaproteobacteria bacterium | reverse complement strand
ACACGGCGCGCACCCGCAGCATCCAGTGGAAGGACACGCCCGCCATGAGGGCGGCGGTGGCCGCCCTCGAGGCCCTTCTGGCCGCCGACTCGCCCTTCGTGCTCAAGGGGCGGCTGGAGCCGGGAATGGGGCTGGTGTGCAACAACGTCCTGCATGACCGCAGCGGTTTCGACGACAGCCCCGGCCGGCGCCGCGTCATCTACCGGGGGCGCTATCTGGACCGCATTGCCGGCACCGAACTGCGCGCTTGATTTCTGACCGGCGATGGGGGATGATGTGCCCCCTGCTCTGTTCATGGCGGGCCTCCCCGCATTGCAAGGTGGTGAACCTGGTCAGGTCCGGAAGGAAGCAGCCATAGCCGCTCGCTGCAAGTGCCGGGGGTAAGGCTCGCCACCCCCTTTTCACGGGCGCCCTGCGGGAAGGGCAACGGGCGTCTGTTAAAATCCTCCCATGACTTACCAAGTCCTCGCGCGCAAATGGCGTCCCAGGAGCTTCACGGAGATGGTGGGGCAGGAGCACGTGGTGCGCGCCCTGTCCAATGCCCTGGACCAGCAGCGGCTGCATCACGCCTATCTGTTCACGGGCACCCGTGGCGTGGGCAAGACCACCCTGGGCCGCATCATCGCCAAGTGCCTGAACTGTGAGACCGGCATCACGTCCCGGCCCTGCGGCGTCTGCAGCGCCTGCGTGGCCATCGATCAGGGGCGTTTCGTGGACATGATCGAGCTGGATGCGGCCTCCAACACCGGCATCGACAACATGCGCGAGGTGCTGGATAACGCCCAGTACGCCCCGACTGCCGGGCGCTTCAAGGTGTACCTCATCGACGAGGTGCACATGCTCTCCAAGGCGGCGTTCAACTCCATGCTCAAGACGCTGGAAGAGCCGCCCGAGCACGTGAAATTCATCCTGGCGACCACGGATCCCCAGAAGATCCCCATCACCGTCCTTTCCCGCTGCCTGCAGTTCAATCTCAAGCAGATGTCCCAGACGGCCATCGTCTCCCATCTGGAGCGGATACTGGACCAGGAGGGCATTGCCTTCGAGCCGGGCGCGCTGCGGCTGCTGGCACGGGCGGCGCAGGGGTCCATGCGTGATGCGTTGAGCCTCACCGACCAGGCCATCGCCCATGGCAGCGGCCGGGTGCTGGAGGCCGACGTGCGTGCCATGCTGGGGGCGGTGGACCAGGGTTATCTGTTCGACCTGCTGGACGCCCTGGCCAGACGGGACGGGGCCGGCCTGCTCCAGGTGGCGGAACGGATGGCGGAACGCAGCCTCTCCTTCGAGGCGGCGCTGCAGGATCTGGGCGTGCTCCTGCACCAGCTCGCCCTGGCCCAGACGGTGCCCGAGGCGTTGCCCGAAGGGCTGCCGGAGAAGGCGCGGATCGAGGGGCTGGCGCGCATCTTCTCCCCCGAAGAGGTGCAGCTCCAGTACCAGATCGTCGTGCACGGGCGGCGCGACCTGCCGCTGGCGCCGGACGAATACGCCGGGTTTACCATGACCCTGCTGCGCATGCTCGCGTTCCGGCCGGACACGGCCGAGGCAGGGGCGCAAACCGCGGCCCCGGCTGAAAAAAAAACTGAGCGGCCGGCGGCGGCTGGTGCGCCGGAGCCGGACTCGCCTGGGGCCTCACCTGCCGAACCGGCCCCGACGGCCACCCCCTTCGATGGCGACTGGGCCGCGCTGGTGGGCCGTTTGCGTCTGTCCGGCATGGCCCGCATGCTGGCCGAACATTGCGAGCTCACGGCCCTCGGGGAAGGCACGATCCGCCTGACCGTGCCCCAGGAGCACCGGCACCTCGCGGACAAACCCTATCAGGAAAAGCTGCGGCAAGCCCTCGAGCAGCATTTCCAAAAGCCTGTGAAACTTTCCATCGAAGTGGGGCGGACCACGGGCCCCACCCCCGCGCAACGACAGCGGGACGAAAGGGAACGGCGCCAGGCGCAGGCGGTGGCGGCCATCGAACAGGATCCGTTCGTGCGCGAGCTGGTGGAACAGTTCGATGCCAGGGTGATCGAATCGACGATCAAACCCGTTCAGCAATAGGAGACGAGCATGATCAAAGGCGGCTTGGGCAACCTGATGAAACAGGCCCAGATGATGCAGGAAAACATGAAGCGGATGCAGGAGCAGCTGGCCTCCATGGAGGTGGAGGGGCAGGCGGGGGCCGGCATGGTGAAAGTGATCATGACCGGGCGCCACGACGTCAAACGGGTGAGCATCGACCCCAGCGTCCTGTCCGATGACAAGGAGATGCTCGAAGATCTGATCGCGGCCGCGGTGAACGACGCGGTGCGCAAGATCGAGGCGACCAGTCAGGAAAAGCTCGGGGCGCTCACGGCCGGTCTCGGCCTGCCGCCCGGCTTCAAGATGCCGTTCTGATCCGGTGGGGGAACGGGCAGGCCAAGCCACAGCCGGGCCGGGTAGGCCGAACCGGCCGGCTGGCGTGTCCGCCCTCTCCTGCGCGATGCCAGCGTGAAATCACCTTCCCGTCTCGACGAACTGATCGAAGCCCTGCGCTGCCTGCCCGGGGTCGGGCCCCGTTCGGCCCAGCGCATGGCCTATCATCTCCTGCAGCACGACCGGGAAGGCGCGTCGCGCCTGTCCGCCGCCCTGGCCGAGGCGCTCGCCCGCATCCGGCACTGCCGCATGTGCAACAGCTTCACCGAAGACGAGGTGTGCAGCCTGTGCAGTTCCGCCAGCCGTGACCGGACCACCCTTTGCGTGGTGGAGATGCCGGCGGATCTGATGATGATGGAGCAGACCCAGATCTACCGCGGCATGTATTTCGTGCTGATGGGCCGCCTGTCGCCCCTGGACGGCGTGGGGCCCAGGGAACTCCACTTGGAGCGGCTGCTGCGCCGGGTGGAGGAGGGGCCCATCGAGGAAGTCGTGCTCGCCACCAACTGCACGGTGGAGGGCGAGGCCACGGCCCATTACCTGGGCGAACTGCTCAAAGTGCGGGGCCTGAAAGTCACCCGCATCGCCCGGGGGGTGCCCCTTGGCGGAGAGCTGGAATACACGGACACGGGAACCTTGGCGCAGGCAATCCTGGAGCGGCGCGAGATCGGCTGAGCCGGCGGGTGGCCACCGGAGTGCCGGCCGTCCACGGATGGGGCGGCTTCGGGCTAGAATGACCGGCGGGCTGGACTCACCGGCCGACGGGGCCGAAACGACACGTGGGCGGAGGGGCGCATGAAGAGCATCTTGGTCGTGAATCCCAAAGGGGGCAGCGGCAAGACCACGCTGGCCACCAACCTCGCGGGTTTCTTTGCCTGGCGCGGCGATGCCGTCACCCTGGGCGACCTGGACCGGCAGCAGTCGAGCCTGCACTGGCTGTCCATCCGTTCGCCGCGGTTGCCTGCCATCCAGGCCTGGGATGCCCGTGACGGCGAGCTCGACAAGCCGCCCAAGGGCACGGATTACCTCATCCTCGATGCGCCGGCGGGCATCCACGGCAAGGAGCTGAGCAACGTCCTGCGCCACGCGGACAAGGTCCTGGTTCCCGTGCAGCCCTCCCTGTTCGACATGTGGGCGGTGGCCGAATTCTTCGACGTGCTGCGGGAACACAAGGCGGTGCGCCGCCATGCCGTGGAGATCGGCGTGGTGGGCATGCGGGTGGATCCGCGGACCCGGGCGGCGGCCACGCTCCAGCATTTCTTCGGCAAGTACGAGCTGCCCGTGATCGCCTGGTTGCGGGACACCCAGGTGTACGTGCAGGCGGCGGCCCTGGGCGAGACCCTGTTCGACCTGCCCCGCTCCCAGAGCGAGCGGGAGCTGGAACAGTGGCTGCCCTTGGTGGACTGGGCGCGCGCCTGATCAGGCCGCGGCCTGCTTGAGGGTCTCCAGGACGTTTTCCACCGCGCGGTCCAGCAGCGGGGCCTCATCGATGAGCCGGGCGGTGCCGATGCGGAAGGCTGCCTCCAGTTTTTCCCTGGGCATGGTCGCGCCGCGCTTGCCCTGGCGGTCGCAGAAGAGGTAGGTGCCCTTGAGCGGGCTGATCCACTTCAGCTTCGCCTGGAGGGGCTCCATCCCGGAATGGCGGAACTCCACCCACATGCCGGGCTTGAGGCTGGCGACCGCATCCCGTGCCGTGTCGGCGTCGATGCCGGCCGTGGCCGGCTCGGGGCCGGCCGCCTCCGCGGCCGGCTG
>JBBINK010000195.1:0-4152 GCA_037443925.1 Betaproteobacteria bacterium | reverse complement strand
ATGAATATGAGGACAGGCTCGGAGATTTCAAGTATAAGATGGCCGGATCAATAGCTCGTGGAGAGTCGGGACAGCAGCTCGGACACGTTCCGCTGCACCTGGGCCAGTGGAGGTGCCGTGTCGGGCCGGGGCGTATCCGCCGCGCGCGTGGTGCGCCGCACGTGCAGCCAAACCGCAACCACGGTGGCGGCCCAGGGCCCGGCCACCAAGGCCCAGTTCCAGCCGGTCATGGCTGGGACGTGGCCCGAAACCAGGGCGGCCGACCACACCACGCCAAGGCCGACGGTCGCCGCCGCGGCCATGATGCCCATGAGCCCCCATGGCTGCCGTTGGCTGACCGGTTGCATCGCGGATTCATGCATCATCGTCGATTCCTGCTGCTGGGACGTGGAGAGGGGAAGGACGCGAACCACCACCGGCCGGCCTTGCTCGTTCTGGCTCATTAGCGAGCGCGCCGGGCGAAACTTTAGGGCCGTGGCGAGGGACCGCACACGAGGCGGGCCACCACCCGATTGCCCGCGCCCTCGTAGCGCAGCTGCCGGGCGATCGCCTGCACGATCAGGATGCCCCGGCCAGAGGGTAGGCCGTTGGGGGCATCGGGCCGTTGCAGGAAGTCCTGGTACGCGAAGCCGCGTCCACTGTCCGCGACGCTGATGTCCAGATAGCACTGCCCGGCTTCGGCGTGCCAGCGCAGGCCAAGCTCGATCCAGCCGGCATCCAGGTGCGCCAGCCGCTCGGCGCGCAGCTGCATGTAGCGCTCGAAGCCTTCCGGCGTGTGCTTGATGCCCGAATCCAGGGCGAGCAGGCCATGGTCGATGGCATTGCTGATCAGTTCGGACAGCACGGTGAACACCGCGCCACGGTACGATCCATCCAGATGCAGCTGGTCGAGCCATCCCATGAGCAGGGGCACGAGGTCCAGCTCGCGGATCTGGGGGGCCTCGAGGCGCAGCGTCATGCACCAGGAACCGGGAACCGCCTGGGGCAGCGGGGCGGGCGCGGGCGGGATGGCCGGCTGCACCGGCTTGCCCACGGGACAGTCCAGGATGGCAAGGGAGATGTCGTCCCGGACGGTGGCTAACCCCAAGTGGGCTTCCACGGCCTGCCGGACTCTGGCGAAGCGCTCGCCGGGCGGCGTGGCGCACAGCAGCGTCCGCAGGCGCGGCAGACCGAAGGCCTGCCCCTCGCCGTCTTCCGCCTCGATCAGGCCGTCCGTATAGACCACCAGTTGCCCGGGGACGGCCCAGGAAAAGGCTTCCGGCAGGCAGGCCAGCATCTCTTCGGCCAGAACGCCCAGAGGCACGTGGCGCGAGGGCCAGGAACGCAGGATGCGGCCCGACTCGTCGAGAAACAGCGCTTCGGGGAGCCCGCCGTTCCAGATCTGGAGCGAATGGTTCTCCTCGTCCACGGCGGCGAGGAGGGCGGCCACGAAGCGGTCCCGTGGCAACAACCGCCTGGCCTTGCGGTTGAGTTCGCTCACCATGGAGGCGACCGAGAACCCTTTTTGGGCCAGTTGCTGGAAGGCTTCCACCAGGGGCAGGACACTGATGGCGGCGGCCAGCCCGTGCCCCGCGGCATCGGCCATCATGAGGTAGCGCTCACCCCCTGGGCCCCGAGCGTCGGCCAGCACGTCGCCGCTGAACTGGGCCGCCGGCCGCACCCACCGCTTCAGGGTCTGGTCGTCCTCGCTGGCCGGATTCGTGATGTGCGTGACCAGATGATGGGCAAGCGCCTGATCGGACTGGGCCTGGTGCAGGCTCCGTTCCAGCCGGCCGGCGTAGGTCGCCAGTTCGCGCTGCATGGCCGCGATGCGGCGCATGGCCCTGAGCTTTTCCTTGAGCAGGCTCAGGTTCACGGGCTTGGCCAGGTAGTCGTCACCGCCTGCCTCGAGGCCCCGCTTCCGGTTCTCGTCGCTGGAATAGGCGCTCAGAAAGATGATGGGAATCCAGCGGTCGGGAAACAGCCGGCGAATCTCGCGGGTGGCCTCGAAGCCATCCATCTCCGGCATGGCGGCATCCATGATGACGAGGTCGGGTGACCATTGCTGGCAGGCGTGCAGGGCTTCCTGGCCGTTGCGGGCGATGACCACCTCATAGCCCTCCACTTCGAGAAACGTGGTGAGCAGAAGCACGCTCTCGGGCTGATCGTCGGCGATGAGAACCCTGCCCAGGCTGGGACGGGGCCCGCCGCCGGAAACGGGGCCGGGCATGGCTGGCCTCCGGCTTTCAGGAGATCTGGAACAGGCGGCCGAAATTGGCCACTTCCAGCACCGACCTCACGGCGCCGTGCGCGTGCTCCAGATCGACGCGGATGTTCCTGTCCATGGCCTTCTCCCTGAGCAGCAACAGCATGCCGAGCGCCGAGCTGTCGATGTATTCCACCCTGCTCAGATCGACGGCGATCTCCCGGATGCCGGGGGTGGCCAGGATGTCTTCGTAGTTCTGACGGAATTCACGATGAATGTTGAAGTCGAACCGGCCGACCACCGCGAGGGTGGCCCGGTGGTCGGCGATGCGGTGACTCACGGCGGTCATGGGTGCTCCTCCCGATTGCGCTTGGCTGGACTGCCTGCTGTTAGCGGCAGGAGGAGTGGAACGTTTAGGGCGGACGCGGCCAGGAGGGCCGGCGCGGACCTCAGCCCGCGCCGACGGTGGTGTTGAAGCCTGCGTCCACGTAGGTGATCTCGCCGGTGATGCCCGAGGCGAGATCGCTGAGCAGGAAGGCGGCGGCGTTGCCCACTTCCTCGATGGTCACGTTGCGGCGCAGGGGAGCGTGCTGCTGCACGTGGTCGAGGATCTTGTTGAAGTCCGTGATGCCGGAGGCGGCCAGGGTCTTGATGGGGCCCGCGGAAATGGCATTCACCCGGATGCCCTTCGGACCCAGGCTCTGGGCCAGGTAATAGACGCTCGATTCCAGGCTCGCCTTGGCCAGGCCCATCACGTTGTAGTGGGCCACGGACCGGACCGCGCCCAGGTAGGACAGCGTGAGCAGGGAAGCCGGGCGGCCTTCCATGAGGGGCAGGGCGGCCTTGGCCAGCGCGGTGAAGCTGTAGGAGCTGATGTCGTGGGCGATGCGGAAGTACTCGCGGTTCACCGAGCTCAGGTAGTCGCCCGACAGGGCTTCCTTCGGCACGAAGGCGATGGAATGCACCACGCCATCGAGCCCGTCCCACTCCCGTGCCAGGCTGGCGAAGGCGCCGGCGATCTGCTCGTCCGAGGCCACGTCCATCTCGAACACGAGCTTCGAGCCGAATTCCTGGGCGAGCCCGAGCACCCGCTCGCGGGTGCGTTCGCCCTGGTAGGTAAAGGCCAGTTCGGCACCTTCGCGTTCACAGGCCTTGGCGATGCCATAGGCAATGGAACGGTTGGAGAGCATGCCGGTGACGAGTATGCGTTTGCCTGCGAGGAATCCCATGAGTCGTCCTTTTTTCAGTGCCCGCCGGGGCGGGGCTGGGGGAACCGAACGCGGCATTATAATGCAAGGCGCCGCCGGCGCCGAACATCGCGGCCCGCCCAATTGGGCTAAACTTGCGGGCCATGACCCGGCTGTCTCTTCTTTTCGTGCTGTCGTGCCTGCTGTCGCTGGCCGGTTGCGGTGCGCGTCCGTGGAACGACCCCTATCCGGCGGCGGAGCGGGGCCAGAACATCCGCTATGCCGCCTTCTCGGAGCGGCCCAAGCATCTGGACCCGGCGCGCTCCTACAGTTCCAACGAAGTGGAGTTCATCGGCCAGATCTACGAACCACCCCTGCAATACCATTACCTCAAGCGTCCCTACGAGCTGATTCCGGCCACGGCCACCGAGGTGCCGCGGCCCGCCTATTTCGATGCGGCGGGGCGGCGGCTGCCCGCGGATGCACCGGTCGAACGCATCGCCTACAGCGTCTATGAGATCCGCATCCGTCCCGGCATCCGCTATCAGCCACATCCGGCCTTTGCGCGGGACGCCGCAGGCCGCCATCTCTACCATGATCTGCCCGCGGCATGGCTCGAGCGCGTCGAGAAGCCGGCCGATTTTCCCCGCAGCGGAACCCGTGAGCTGACTGCGGACGATTACGTGTATCAGATCAAGCGTCTGGCCGATCCGAGGCTCAACTCGCCCATCTACGGCCTGATGGGCGAGTACATCGTCGGCCTGCGGGAATTCGGGGCCG
>JBBINK010000194.1:0-4159 GCA_037443925.1 Betaproteobacteria bacterium | reverse complement strand
ATCGAGACCCGGGCCTCCGACACCACCACCACCGAATACAAGCGCTACCCGGAGGAGTGGACGGTGATCCCCTGGGACCCCGCCTCCGGCGAGGAGATGAGCCAGGCCCTGCAGCGCGTGTCCGAGACGCGGCGCGTGCCCGTGGAGGAAGCCGAACGCTACGGCCTGTACGACCGGAACGACGAGGACAACGTCCTGACCCAGCACGAGGACGGCACGGTGGACATTCCCGCCTGGCGTCACGCCATCATCAACTTTCCCCATCCACTTCTGGAGCAGGGGCTGGTGATCCTCGACACGCCGGGGCTCAATGCCATCGGCACGGAGCCGGAACTCACCCTCAATCTGCTGCCCAACGCCCATGCCATCCTGTTCATCCTGGCGGCCGACACGGGCGTGACCAAGAGTGACATCGAGGTCTGGCGCCACCACATCGGCAACACGCGGGGACGGCAGAAAGGCCGGCTGGTGGTGCTCAACAAGATCGACGCCATGTGGGACGCCCTCAAGGGCGAGGAAGCCGTGGAGCGGGAAATCGCCAGCCAGGTCGAGACCACCGCCCATCTGCTCGGTCTCGACCCGTCCCAGGTCTTTCCCGTGTCGGCCCAGAAAGGCCTGCTGGCCAAGGTCAACCACGACCTGGAGCTGCTGGAAAAAAGCCGGCTGCCCCAGCTGGAGAAGGCCCTCTCCCACGAACTCATCCCGTCCAAGCAGGAGATCGTGCGGGATGCCACCCAGGGCGAACTGGACGACATGGTCCAGCGCACCGCCGACATCCTGCGCGGCCGGCTCGCCGGCGTGCGGGAGCAGCTGGGCGAGCTCAGAAACCTGCGCGGCAAGAACCAGGACGTGATCGAACACATGATGGCCAAGGTGCAGGCGGAGAAGCAGGACTTCGAGCGGGGCCTGCAGCGCTTCCAGGCCCTGCGTTCGGTGTTCTCCCATCACACCAACATCCTGTTCAGCCACCTGGGCATGGATGCCCTCAAGCAGGAAATCAAGGACGTGCGCACCCAGATGGCCAAGAGCAAGTTCACCAAAGGCATCCGGGACGCCATGAACCAGTTCTTCAAGGACACCCGTCACAACATCGCCAAGGCCTCGGAACAGATCGAGGAAATCAAGGCGATGATGGAAGCCATGTACAAGAAATTCGCCGAGGAGCACGGGCTCAAGACGGCGAGCCCAGCGCCCTTCTCCACCCTCAAGTACAGCAAGGAACTGGCGAAGCTGGAGAAGGCCTACAACGACCACTTCGGCACGGTCACCGTCTATGCCACCGAACGCTTCAGCCTGATGGCGAAGTTCTTCGAGACGGTGGCAGCACGGGTGGTGCACGTGTACGAGGTCGCCAATCGCGACGTCGAGAACTGGCTCAAGGCGGTGATGGCGCCCATGGAAACCCAGGTGCGGGAGCACCAGCTCCAGCTGCGCCGGCGGCTGGAGAGCATCAAGCGCATCCACAAGGCCACCGACACCCTGGAGGATCGCATCGCCGAGCTGGAGCAGATGGAGCGCACCATGCTCGACCAGCTGGCCCAGCTCGACCAGCTCCACACCCGTCTGGGCGAGGCCCTGGCCTACGAGGCCGCGGCGGAGCGCATGGCCTGGGCTTGAGGCCCGGCGCCTGCGCTTGGGGGGCATGGAAGCGGGGCCACCCCGTCCACCCCCCCGGCACGGCGATCACGCCGGCCGGTCGTGCCCCGGGCGATCACCATGAAAAAAGGGCGGTTCACACCGCCCTTTTTTCGTCGTCGGGACTGCCGCCCTCAGGCCACCTTCTGGCCGCTGATGACGCGGTAACGCTCTTCCAGCACCTCGCGGGATTCCTCCACCCCGGTGATGATGCAGTCCACGGGGCAGACCTCCATGCACTGGGGCGTGTCGTAGTGGCCGACGCATTCGGTGCACAGATTGGGGTCGATGACATAGACGTCCGGGCCCTGGGAGATGGCGCCGTTGGGGCACTCGGGCTCGCACACGTCGCAATTGATGCATTCGTCGGTGATCTTGAGTGACATGGAGGCCTTCCCAAATATGAGAACCTGCTAATATTCAGGCCATTTTGGCACCGAGGCGGGAATTAATCAAGGGATGGACGAACTCGCTCACGTCCCCGCCCAGGCGGGCGATCTCCCGGACCAGGGAGGCCGAGATGAACATGTATTGCTCCGAAGGCGTGAGGAAGAGGGTCTCCACTTCCGGGTCGAGGCGCCGATTCATGCCGGCCAGCTGCAGCTCGTATTCGAAGTCGGACACCGCCCGCAGACCCCGCAGCACCACCCGGGCACCCTGCTCGGCCAGGAAGCGGATGAGCAGGCCCGAGAAGCCCACCACCCGCACCCGCGGCAGATCCGCGAGCACCGCCCGCGCCATGTCCACCCGCTCCTCGAGGCTGAACACGGGTTTTTTCACCGGGCTTTCCGCCACCGCGACGATCACCTCGTCGAACAGCCTGGCCGCGCGGCGCACCAGATCCTCATGGCCCCGGGTGATGGGGTCGAAGCTTCCCGGATAGACGATCCGCCTAGGCTGCATCATCCGCCTCCCGCCGCGCCAGTCCGTAATACACCATCCCGGCACGTCCCTGTTTCCACAGCACCCAGCCCTCCGGAAGGGTGAGGGGTGCGCCATTTTCCACGTACACCACGCCGCCCTCGGCGAGCCGCGGCGGCAGCAGCGGCCACAGATGGGGCAGCAGCGCGGCGGCAAAGGGCGGGTCGAGAAAGATCACATCATAGCGACCCTCATCGCGCCGCAGCCAGTCCAGGGCGTCGGCGTTGACCAGGGTGCAGTTCCGGGCACCCAGACGCGCCGCGTTCTGCCGCAGGGCGGCATGGACCCTGGGTTGCTTCTCCACCAGGACCACCTGGCGGGCGTGGCGTGAGGCGGCTTCGAAGCCCAGCGCCCCGCTGCCGGCGAACAGATCGAGGCAGCGCCGGCCCTCGAGGGTCTGGCCGAGCCAGTTGAACACCGTCTCCCGCACCCGGTCGGGCGTCGGGCGCAGCCCCTCCGCCGCCGGGAAAGCCAGCAGCCGGCTGCGCCACTCGCCCCCGATGATGCGCACCCGCTGGCGCAGGGCGGGCTTAGGGACGGGACGTTTCGGCAGCACCGACCACCACCGTCACCAGCTGGCTGGGCACGACCCGGCGCCGGAACGCGTCCCGCACCTGGGCCCGGGTGACCTTGGCCACCGCCGCGGGATAGTCCGAAAGCCAGGTGAGCGGCAGATCGTAGTAGCCGATCACGCCGAGGAAATCCAGGATCTTGCGGTTGCTGTCCATGCGCAGGGGAAAACCCAGCACGATGTTGTTCCTGGCCTGGGCGAGTTCCGCCTCCGTCGGCCCTTCCTCGACGAAACGGGCCACGGTTTCCCGCAGCACGCGCAGCACCTCGGCCGCGTCCTCCTTCTTGGTCTGCACCCCGATCTGGAACGGGCCGGGCTGCGCCAGCGGCAGGAAGTAGCTGTAGGCGCTGTAGGCCAGCCCCCGCTTCTGGCGGATCTCCTTCAGGATGCGCGAATCGAAGCCGCCGCCGCCCAGCACGTAGTTGCCCACCAGCAGCGGAAAGTAATCGGGGTCGCGCCGGCTCATGCCGGGGGCCCCCATCAGGATGTGGGCCTGGGTGGCGGGATGAGGCAGACGCACCACGGTGCCGTCGGCGCCAGCCGGCACCGCGTCCAGGGGCGGCAGGGGTGCCGCCTGGGGCAGACCGGTGGTGAGCCGATCGGCGATGGCCGCGGCCTCGGCGCGGGAGACATCCCCGATCATCACCACCACCGCCCCGGCCGCGCCATAGTGGGTGCGGTAAAACGCCACCAGGTCCTCCCGGGTGAGGCGCTCGACCGTGTCCACCTCGCCCGTTTCCGGCAGCCCATAGGGGTGCGTCCCATACACCGCCCGGTAGAACGCCTTCTGCGCGAGGTGCTCCGGCTTGGTGTCCGCCTCCTTCAGGGAGGCGATGAGCCGTCGTTTCTCCCGGTCCACCACCTCCGGCGGGAAATCCGGCTGGGCGAGCACCCGCGCCAGCAGCGACAGGGACTCGTCCCGTTCCCGCGGGCTGGCCAGGGTGCGCAGGGCGTAGCCGGCGCGGTCGCGGTCGAAGGAACCGGCGAGCTCGGCGCCCACCGCGGCCAGCCGCCGCGCGATCTCGTCCTCCG
>JBBINK010000193.1:3954-4181 GCA_037443925.1 Betaproteobacteria bacterium | reverse complement strand
CGATCTGGGCATCGCTCGAGGTTTCCAGCACACGCGCCTGCCAGCCCAGCACGGCGGCGGCGAAGCGCAGGGCGGCCATGGCGTGTCCCGCGTCGTGCTGGCAATAGCGGAAGGCGCGCTCGCCATATTTCCACGCTTCGCGCCAGAACACGGACGACAGCCCCACCAGCAGGCACCCGGGGGGCAACAGCGGCGTGGGCGAGCTCAGGCGGCAGCGCCGTTCCAGC
>JBBINK010000193.1:1280-3939 GCA_037443925.1 Betaproteobacteria bacterium | reverse complement strand
TGACGTAGTGATGCACGCCATCGTCCAGCCCCGGACAGCCCTGGACCACCACATAGGCCTCGGTGGGATGGAGATTGCCGCTGGAGGGATTGCAGCGCAGGGCCCAGCGGCTCGCGCCGTAGGCCTTCCATGCCGACAGTCCGAAGGCCAGTTCCAGCAGGACGGCCACGCTGTCACGGCTCAGGGGTCGCGGCGGCAGGCGGTGGGAGCCGAACAGGTCGGCGTAGGCAGGAGGCGGCGCATCGCCCAGGAGGGGCAGTTCCGTGCGCTCGCAGCCCGCGTAGGTGCGGAAAGGATCCGGCTGGCTTGCCCAGTCCAGGTGGCCGGGGCCGGGGGCGTAGCGGTGCAGGTGATGCTTGCTGCGCTCGTGGTAGGCGAGCACGGTCTGCAAATCGTCGTCCATGGTGGCTTGGGGTGCGAAAACGCCACCCTAACACAGACGGCGGGGGGCAGGGCAGCGTGGGCTTTGCGCTATGCTTCAACGAGTGACGCATCATCTCTCCCGCTGGCAGGAGGGACGCCACAGAGGAGCGTGCGGCACGTGAAGCCCGTGTTCGATCTGATCCTTTCGCTCACCCGGCTCGAGCGGCCCACCGCTCTCGCGCTGGGACTGGCGCTGTTCGTGCTCGTCGCGGTGCTGGATGCCGTGGCCGCGCCGGAACTCAATGCCCACACCCTGTTCCTGCTGCCCATCGTGCTGGTGGCCTGGAATGTGGATGCGGCCTGGGCCGTCGCCTTCGCCCTGGCCGCAGGCGCGGTCGCGGTGCTCAACGGGCTCGCCTTCGCCCACCCTGCCCATGGCGGCATCGGCCTGCTGCTGGTCAGCGCCCTGCTCAGGACGGCCGTGTACCTCCTGGTGGCCCTGGCCATCGCCAAACTCATGCGCCGCCTCTACGATCAGGAATGCAGCCTGTCCCGCACGGATTTCCTCACCGGGCTGCCCAACCGCTATGCCTTCTATGACGTGGTGGCCTGGGAACTGGAACGCCAGCGCCGCTATGGCGGGCCCCTGTCGGTGATCTATCTGGACTGCGACAACTTCAAGCAGGTCAACGACGCGTTCGGGCACAGCGCGGGCGACAATCTGCTCAAGACCGTGGCCCGGGAGATCGAACGCAATGTGCGCAGCACGGATCTGCCCGCGCGGCTGGGTGGTGACGAGTATGCCGTGCTGTTGCCGGAAACCTCCGGTGAGGCGGCGCTGGGCGTGGCGCAGGCCCTGCGCGGCGCGCTGATCCAGGCCATGCGGGCCCATGGCTGGGACGTGACGTTCAGCATCGGCGTGGCCGGCTTCCAAAGCCCGCCGTCGGGCGTGGACGAACTCATCGACGCGGCGGACCGGCTGATGTACCGCGCCAAGCAGGCGGGCAAGGACCGCATCGCCTACGAAGCCTACGATCGTTCCGCGGCCGCGTGAGGGGGGCCAGGCCGGGGGCCGGCCACCGCGGGTTCACTGGATCTGCCAGCGGCCGTCGTCGTCGCGGCAGGCCTGGTTGCGGGTCACCAGGCGCCTGCCCTCGAGCGTGCGCTCGGTGACGAACTCGCGGCACTCACGGTCGTCGCTGGTGAAGCGCCGGCCGGGAATCACGACGTAATCCACCTCGGTGCGGGCATTGTGCCAGCCGACCCGCTGCCCCTCAGGCACGAGTTCCAGGGTGTGGCCGATGCAGCCCCGGTCCGCCTCGTCCAGGTCGCGCCCGATCTGGGCGCCGATCACGGCGCCCAGCACGGTGCCGACGACGATGGCCACGGCGCGCCCGTCACCCTTCCCGATCTGGGAGCCAATGGCGCCGCCGACCACACCACCGAGCACGGCCCCGATGGCCGAATGATCACAACGCCCCATGAGCACACCGTAGTCCCTGGGCCATTTCGTGCCCCGGTAGCCAAGGTAGTAGGGGTCGTGCTTCTTGCGCCAGCCATGGGCTGGGGCGTGGGCGGGCGGATCCGCCCAGGCCCGGGGCGGCAGCAGGAAGGCGAGGCCGAGCAGCGCGATGAGACAGCCCGCGCTCAGGCGGGAAAGATGGCGGTCTTGCATGATGCATCCTTTCTCGTTGGTCGGTTCCAGGATCGCGGCTTCCCGTGCCGGGAACATGCCGGGGCGCCGTGCCAGAAGGCGGCTTCTGCCGAGGCGTCCAGTATGACACGGGCTCATGGCCCGGGAACATGACCCTGGAACGCGATGGCGGCAGCCCTGGCCCGAGGGTGCCACGGCGCCCGGGGCGGGTCGATTACAATGGATTCAGGTCCCAAAGCGGCGCCGTCTGGGTTATCATGGGCCGTATTCCGCTACGGTCCAGCTGCCGCGGGCAGAATTCCAAAAAAGGGAGCCAAGCTGGCGATGCGCATCCTCCTGGCCGACGATCATTCGCTTTTCCGGGAAGGCCTTCTGCACGTGCTCAAGGAACTGGGCACCGAGCCGGACGTGGTGCAGGCCGCCGACTATCCCGGCGCCATCGAGATGGCCGAACGCAACCCCGACCTGGATCTCGCCTTGCTGGACCTCAACATGCCCGGCATGGACGGGCTCACCGGCGTGCGCACCTTCCGCAGCCGCTTCCCCATGCTGCCGGTGATCGTGCTGTCCGCCAGCGAGGACCCCGAAGACGTGAAGCGTGCCCTGGATGCCGGCGTGTTGGGCTACATTCCCAAGTCCTCC
>JBBINK010000193.1:0-1259 GCA_037443925.1 Betaproteobacteria bacterium | reverse complement strand
CATCAAGCTGGTGCTGGCCGGTGGCGTGTATCTGCCCTCCCTGCTGCTGGCCCACGAGGGGAGTGCGCCGGAAACGCCTGCACGCCCCGCGCCCGCCGGCGGCCGCCGGGGCACACGCGGCCTGACGGAACGCCAGCTGCAGGTGCTGGCGCTGCTGGCGGAGGGCAAGCCCAACAAGGTCATCGCGCGCACCCTGGACATCACCGAGGGCACGGTGAAGATCCACCTGGCGGCGATCTTCCAGACGCTGGGGGTGAGGAACCGGACCGAGGCGGTGATTGCGGCCCAGGAGATGGACCTGACGCCCTACCGGCCGGAGAGCTGAGGACTCAAGCCGGATGTTTCATAAACCCGCCGAACCACAATGAACGAGTTCTGGATTCATTCACCAAGGGCAAGCCGCGGAGCTGCTTTTGGATGCTGACAGCCGCCGATGCCCGGATTTGAGCCATCGCGATAGCAGAAATTGGCACCACGGCAGCTACCGCAGCGTGTTGCGGGCGGGCTGCCGCCCGCTTCGAGCGGATCGCGAGACGCAGGGCAAGACGGAACGCCGCGGTTACTCAGGCGGGGCAGGGCGCGGCACATGCCTGGTGCAGGGCGCGGGCGCGATCCAGCAAGGGCCGGACCTTGGAGGTCAGCACCTTGTTGCCGGCCAGACCGAATAGGCAATCCAGGTTCGGATCGGACTCGGTTAACGTCATCAGTTCGGGATCGGCCAAATGCCCGTTCCCGCGCCGCACGATGTGGGTCTCTGGCCAGGCATGGCGGAGCAGGCGCAGCACCCATTTCACGGTCGCCGCGTTCTCCCGGCCCGTCGGGCGCTTGCCGGGGCGCAGCACGGCGGTAACCAGCTTGCCGGAGATGCCCTCGAAGAGGACAGCGGCAGGTGCCAATGGCTGCCATAGCGGTGGTTGTAGAAAGCCAGCTCCTGCTGGCCGTGGGTGGCGTCTTCGGAATGATCCATGTCCAGCACGATAGGGCTCGGGCCGCGGCATAGCTGGCGATGAAGGTTTCGACAAAGGCCTTGGCCAGGCGGTAGGCATCTTTCCGGGAAAGGCTGTTCTTCAGGCGGGAGAAGGTGGGGCCAGAGGCCAGTTAAGCCCCTCGGACAGCGGGGCGCGACCGACGGCGAGTTTGAACAACGGGTCGCGGCGCAGGCGGTTGGTGTCGTTGCCAGGTTCTGCGTCGCGCCAGCAACACCTCCCTCTGAGTCAGAATAGTTGTCGCCTCGATAGAATCTGAAACCTGAGGGTGAT
>JBBINK010000192.1:0-4257 GCA_037443925.1 Betaproteobacteria bacterium | reverse complement strand
GTCGTCATTCCCGCCCGGCACGCCTCCACGCGGCTGCCGGGCAAGCCCCTGGCCGATCTCGGCGGCAAGCCCATGGTGGTGCGTGTGGCCGAACGGGCAGCCCAGTCCGGCGCGGCGGAAATCTGGGTCGCCACCGACCACGTGGAGGTGGCGCGCGCGGTGGAGGCCGCCGGCTTCAACGCGATCATGACCTCGCCGGATCATGCCTCCGGCACCGACCGCATCGCCGAGGTGGCCACGCGTCTTGCCTGGGCGGAGGACAGCATCGTGGTCAACGTGCAGGGCGACGAGCCCCTGATCGATCCGGGCCTGGTGCGGGAGGTGGCACAGACCCTGGCCGGGCACGACAGCGCAGCCATGGCCACGGCCTGCCATCCCCTGCACGACCTGGCCAGCCTGTTCAGCCCCAACGTGGTCAAGGTGGTGCTGGATCGCGCCGGCTTCGCCCTGTATTTTTCCCGCGCGCCGATTCCCTACGGGCGGGATGCCTTCCAGAACATGCCTTCGCGGCTGCCGCCGGAGCTGCCCGCCTACCGCCACATCGGCCTTTACGCCTATCGCACGGCCTTCCTGAGGCAGTATGCCGGCCTGACACCGCCCGCCCTGGAACGCTTCGAGGCCCTGGAACAGCTGCGGGCGCTGTGGCATGGCTACCGTATCGCGGTCACCGTCACCGACGTCGCGCCGGCCCCGGGCGTCGACACCCCCGACGATCTGGCCCGGGTGCGCGCCCACTTCCAGACCTGACGCCCCGCGCGCCGCCTTATGCGCCGATAAAAACATTTTGCCCGGCGACGACGCGCGGGCCAAAACACCCCAATGGCCTTGGTGGTATGATTTTCCGCTGACCCGGCACGTCCCTGTTCCGCGGGGCGGCACGCACCACAACAGGATGAAGGAGGATTCATGCGTTTGATTCTGCTCGGCGCGCCCGGCGCCGGTAAGGGCACCCAGGCCAACTACATCAAAGAGAAATACGGCATTCCGCAGATCTCCACCGGCGACATGCTGCGGGCGGCGGTCAAGGCGGGCACGCCCCTGGGGCTGGAGGCGAAGAAGATCATGGACGCGGGCGGGCTGGTGTCCGACGACATCATCATGGGCCTGATCGAGGAACGTCTCAAACAGCCGGACTGCGCCAAGGGCTATCTGTTCGACGGTTTCCCGCGCACCATTCCCCAGGCCGAGGCGATGCGCAAGCTGGGCATCGACGTGGACTTCGTCATCGACGTGGACGTGCCCGACGAGGAGATCATCAAGCGCATGAGCGGCCGGCGCGTGCACCTGGCCTCGGGGCGGACCTATCACGTGGTGTTCAATCCCCCCAAGGTGCCGGGCAAGGATGACGTGACCGGCGAGGACCTCATCCAGCGCGACGACGACAAGGAAGAAACCGTGCGCAAGCGGCTGGAGGTCTACCATGCCCAGACCAAGCCCCTGTGGGATTTCTACGTCCAGTGGGCAGCCACGGGCGACCCCCGCGCGCCCAAGTGCGTGCGCATTTCCGGCGTCGGTCCCGTGGAGCAGGTCCGGGATGCGATTTTCCGCGCCCTCGAGGGCTGAGGGCCCCGTCTTTAGCAGCCAGCCATGAGCAAGATCCCCGATTTCACCCCCGCCGAGCGCGAAGTCGTCGCCCAGGTCGTGCGCGAGCGCTACCGCAAGGACGTGGACGTCCAGGTCGCCGACGCCGAGATCCGCATGTATCCCGACGACCGCGAGCTCACGGAGGTGCCGGTGCTCTACTGGAGCGAGCGCGGCTGCCAGTTCGTGATCTTCAAGGTGGGCGAGGGCCGCTACCGCAGTCAGTTCTTCTATTCCGTCCGGGAGCAGTATGGCACCGGCCGCGCCGAGTACGACGATCTGCTCGACTGCGCCGTGACCCTGCTGCGGGTGCAGGCCGATCACGAGGCCCAGCGCGCCGGCCATTGACCGACTCAGACAGCGAAGAAAACCAAGGAGGCAACCATGGCGAAAGTGAATGCGTTCTATGCTCAGTCCGGCGGCGTGACCGCGGTGATCAACGCGTCCGCATGCGGCGTCATCGAAACCGCACGCAAGCACAAGGACAAGATCGGCAAGGTCTATGCCGGCCGCAACGGCATCATCGGCGCACTCACCGAGGACCTCATCGACACCAGCAAGGAGTCGGCCAAGGCCATCGCCGCGCTGCGTTACACGCCCGCCGGTGCCTTCGGTTCCTGCCGCTACAAGCTCAAGAGCCTCGAGCAGAACAAGCGTGAGTACGAGCGTCTGATCGAGGTGTTCAAGGCGCACAACATCGGTTACTTCTTCTACAACGGCGGTGGCGATTCCGCCGACACCTGCCTCAAGGTTTCCCAGCTCGCGGAGAAGATGGGCTATCCCATCAAGGCCATCCACGTGCCCAAGACCGTGGACAACGACCTGCCCATCACCGACTGCTGCCCCGGCTTCGGTTCCGTGGCCAAATACATCGCCATTTCCACGCGGGAGGCGAGCTTCGACGTGGCTTCCATGGCCAAGACCTCCACCAAGGTCTTCGTGCTGGAAGTCATGGGCCGTCATGCGGGCTGGATCGCGGCTGCGGGCGGCATGGCCGCCGACAACGAGCACAACATCCCCATCGTCATCCTGTTCCCCGAGGTGGAGTTCAATCAGGAGAAATTCCTGGCCGCGGTGAAGGACAAGGTGGAGAAGTTCGGCTACTGCACGGTTGTGGTGTCCGAGGGTTGCCACTACCCCGACGGCCGGTTCCTGGCCGAGGCGGGCACGCGCGATGCCTTCGGCCATGCCCAGCTGGGCGGTGCGGCGCCCGTGGTGGCCAACATGATCAAGGAAGGCCTGGGCTACAAGTACCACTGGGCGGTGGCCGACTACCTGCAGCGCGCCGCGCGCCACATCGCCTCCAAGACCGACGTGGAGCAGGCCTATGCCCTCGGCAAGGCGGCCGTGGAGCTGGCCCTCAAGGGGCACAACTCCGTGATGCCCACCATCGTGCGCGTTTCCGACAAGCCCTACCGGTGGAAGATCGGCATGGCCCAGCTCAAGGACGTGGCCAACAAGGAGAAGATGATGCCGCGCAACTTCATCACGGCGGACGGTTTTGGCATCACGCCCAAATGCCGCGCCTATCTCTCCGGCCTGATCAAGGGCGAGGATTATCCGCCGTACAAGGACGGGCTGCCCAACTACGTGCGCCTGAAGAACGTGGCCGTCCCGAAGAAGCTCAAGGACGACTTCCAGCTCTGAGGGCGGGGAGGAAAACGGCCTGTGCCGGGGGACGTGGGGCGCCATGTGCGGATCCTGTCCCCCGTTTTGTTTTGGAGATCGCCATGACACTGGAGAAAGCGAGGGCCCTGCTGATCCAGCAGGCCGGCTTCGGCAGCTTCTACAACGGCAACTCGGCCAAGCTCATCCTCTCCGAGGTGCAGCGGGAGCACGGGCAGGCGGCGGTGGACGCGCTCATCGTCGAATGCGGGCTGGACCGGGCCTTCGGTTTCGTGCCAGGCACACGCTTCGTGAACGGGATCGCCCACAGCCCCTATCCCTGAGCGGCCTCGTTTCGTCGCGCGCGACCACCCGGCTTTCCGAATAACAAACCCACCCAGGAGGAGAACGCATGTCCCAGGAACTGGTGTTTTCACTCGTCTGTGCGGCCCTCGCCATCGTGTATGGCGTGATTTCCATACGCTGGATCCTAGCCCTGCCCACGGGCAACGAGCGCATGCGGGCCATCGCCGCCGCGATCCAGGAAGGCGCCCAGGCCTATCTCAGGCGGCAGTACAGCACCATTGCCCTGGTGGGCGTGGTGCTGTTCGTCTTGATCGCGGTCTTCCTGCAGATGTCCACGGCCATCGGCTTCGCCGTGGGTGCCATCCTTTCCGGTGCGGCAGGCTTCATCGGCATGAACATCTCGGTGCGGGCCAACGTGCGCACCGCCGAGGCTGCCTCCCATGGCCTCGACAGGGCCCTCAACGTCGCCTTCCGGGGCGGCGCCATCACCGGCCTTTTGGTCGTGGGGCTGGGCCTGCTGGGCGTGGCCGGGTATTACGCGGTACTCGCCGCCATGGGATACGAAACCTTGAATGCGGTCCATGCCCTGGTCGGCCTGGGCTTCGGCGGCTCCCTGATCTCGATCTTCGCCCGTCTGGGAGGCGGCATCTTCACCAAGGGCGCGGACGTGGGCGCCGACCTGGTGGGCAAGGTGGAGGCCGGCATCCCGGAGGACGATCCCCGTAACCCCGCGGTGATCGCCGACAACGTCGGCGACAACGTGGG
>JBBINK010000191.1:0-4421 GCA_037443925.1 Betaproteobacteria bacterium | reverse complement strand
GCCGGCTGGACACACCCAAGAAACGCATCCGTTTCGGCGACGAGGTGCGCTTCGAGGTGGCGGTCAGGCTCAACGGCCTGCAGCCCGAGGACGTGGTGGTGGAGATGCTGGTGTCACGGCCCAACAAGTATCACGCCAAGGACCTGCATCACTACCGGTTCAGCTTCAGCACCGTGGATGCCGAGACCGGCGAGCATCGCTTCGAGCTGAACCTGGCTCCCAGCCTGTGCGGGCGGCTCGACTACCGCATCCGCATCTATCCCTCCCACGCCCTGCTCACCCATCCCCTGGAGATGGGGCTGATGCTCTGGCTGTAGCGCCGCCGGCGCGGCCCTTCAGCCCGCGATGCAGGTGCAGTTGCGGCCGGCGCGCTTGGCGTCGTAGAGGGCGCGGTCGGCCCGGAGCACCAGGCTATGACCGTTTTCCCCCTCCTGCAGCGCGGCGATGCCACAGCTGAAGGTGACCTCGATCCGGTGTTGATCGTAGATGAGCGGCGAGCGAGCGATCATCTGGCGCAGGCGGTCCACCACGAATTCCGCGCCCTTGATGTCCGCATCGGGCAGGATCAGCAGAAACTCCTCGCCCCCGTAGCGCACCAGCACGTCGGACTCGCGCAGAACCGAGCGGGCGACCATGCCGATGTGGGCGAGCAGATGGTCGCCCGCATCGTGGCCGTAGGCGTCGTTCACCTGCTTGAAATGGTCGATGTCCATCATGGCCACGGAGAGCTTGCCGCCGTTCCTGCGCGCCCGGGCCACCTCCCGCGCGAGCACGGCGTCCATGCCGCGCCGGTTGTGGGCGCCGGTGAGGGCATCCTCCTGCAGCGATTTCCGGGTCTCGGACAGCTCCGCCGCCATGCGCTCGAGGGTGTCGCGCGTGCTCTGCAGTTCGTCGCGGGTGCGCGCCACGGCGTGTTGGATCGTGTCCGCTTTCTGGGTGAGGGCCGTGGCCAGGCGCAGGATCAGGTCCTTCTCCTGGGCCAGGTTGAGCTCCCCCAGGGTCTTTCGCATGCCGGCGTTGTGGGCGTCCAGTTCGTCATGGAGCGAGACGGTGCGGCCAATCACCATGTCCACCAGGGAACGTACCATCTCCACGATTTCGGCCGAGACGTGGGCGAGCTCCTCGGTGGCCGCGGCGGCCGGGGTGCCCGCCATTTCGGCATACACCCGCGCATAGTTCTCCGGCGTGGCGGGCAGCTGGCGGTCGGCCAGGGCGAGCAGGGTGGCGCGGGCCAGATCGGCGACGGAGGGGCTGGACATGGACGGTTCCGGAGGGTTCGTTCCGTCCGCCATGGTAGCGCATTTCGAGGATCAACGAGGCGTCGGAGGGGCGCCCAGCAGGTCCCGATACACCTCGAGATAGCTTTTCGCGCTGCGTTCCCAGGAGAAATCCACGGCCATGCCGGCGCGCTGGATGCGCCGCCAGACGGCCTGATCCCGCCAGGCGGCCAGGGCCCGCCGGACCGCATCCACCACGGTGGCGTAGTGCATGTCGAAGAAGACGAAGCCGGTGGCCACGCCACGGGCGAGGTTTTCCGGCGTGGCGTCCGCCACGGTGTCGGCAAGCCCGCCGGTGGCGTGCACCACGGGTGGGGTGCCATAGCGCTGGCTATACATCTGGTTGAGTCCGCAGGGCTCGTAGCGGGACGGCATGAGGAACACGTCGGCGCCCGCCTCCATCAGATGGGCCAGTTCCTCGTCGTAGCCGATCGTGACGGCGATGGCACCGGGATGGCGCCTGCCCAGGCTGGCCAGCGCCTCCTCCAGCTCCCGCTCCCCGCTGCCCAGGATGGCGAGCTGCGCGCCCTCGCGCACGATCTCCGGGGCGACCGCCAGGACCACGTCCGAGCCCTTCTGGTAGGTGATGCGGGAGATCACGGCGATCAAGGGACGGGACGCGTCGGCATCCAGCCCCAGCCGGGTCTGCAGCCGCCGCTTGCAGGCCTGCTTGCCCTCGAGACGGCTGGCGTCGTAATGGCAGGGCAGGTGGGGGTCGCGGCGGGGATCCCATTCGTGCACGTCGATGCCGTTGAGGATGCCGGAAAGCACGCCGCTTCTCTCGCGCAGCAGGCCGTGCATGCCGAAGCCGAGGGTTTCCTCCTGGATTTCGCGGGCGTAGGTCGGGCTCACGGTGGTGAGCCGGTCGGCATAGAACAAACCCGCCTTGAGGAAGGACAGGTGGCCGTAGTATTCCAGGCCCTGGATCTGGTAGCTCTCCGGGGGCAGGCGCAGGGCGCCGAGCAGCTCCGCGCCGAAATTGCCCTGGTAGGCCAGATTGTGGATGGTCATCACGGTGCGGGCGCGCGGCCCATCCCGGAAACGCAGATAGGCGGGGGCAAGGCCGGTCTGCCAGTCGTTGCAGTGCAGGATGTCGGGGCGCCACGGCAGGGGGCTGTGCTCCGAGGCCAGCAGCGCGGCGGCATGGGAGAGCAGACCGAAGCGGTAGGCGTTGTCGGGCCAGTCGCTGCCGTCGGGGCTCTGGTAGGGCCCGCCCTCGCGGTTAAAGTAAGCGTCCCAGACGACGATGAACAGGGGGACCTCGCTGCCCGGCACCCGTGCCTCGCGCAGCTCCACGGTTCCCGGCGTGAAGGGGTGGTCGAAGTGGGCCACCGGCCGCGCGCCGGGCAGGCGCTCGAGCACCTTCCGGTAGCCCGGCAGCAGCACGCGGGCATCGACGCCCAGGTCCCGCAGCGCGGCAGGCAGCGCGCCGGAGACGTCGGCCAGCCCGCCGGTCTTGACCAGGGGATGGATCTCGGAGGTGGCGAACAGGAGTTTCACGGCCATTTCCGGCGCGGCTTGTTGTTATAGTGGTGGGGTGAGGGACGCGGAGTCGCGGACCCATTATAACAAAGGGCTTTTCGGCCCCGTTCGGGCCATCGGCAAGGAGTGTGCATGAAAATCGGCATGGTGGGTCTCGGCCGCATGGGCGGCAACATGGCGCGGCGCCTGGCCAAGGGCGGCGCGCAGGTGGTGGCGTACAACCGCAGCTTCGAGGTTGCGGAGGCGCTGGCGCGGGAGACGGGCGCGCTGGCGGTGCGCACCTTCCCGGAACTGGTGGCGGCCCTGCCGGCACCCCGCATCGTCTGGCTCATGCTGCCGGCTGGGCAGGCGACCGAGGAGGCGCTCGAGGCTCTGGTGCCGCTGCTGGCCCCCGGCGACCTGGTGGTGGACGGCGCCAACGGCTACTACCGGGATGCGATCCGGCACGAAGCCGAACTGAAGGCGCACGGCCTGCAGTTCATCGATGCCGGGGTGTCCGGGGGCGTGTGGGGCCTGACCCACGGCTACTGCCTGATGTTCGGGGGCGAGCCGGCCGCCGCGGAGCGCATCATTCCCTTCATGCGCCTGCTCGCGCCCGCCCCCGACCGGGGCTGGCTGCATTGCGGCCCGGCGGGTTCCGGCCATTTCACCAAGATGGTCCACAATGGCATCGAATACGGCATGATGCAGGCCCTGGCGGAAGGCTTCGCCCTGCTCAAGGCCAAATCCGAATTCCGGCTGGACATCGCCGCGGTGGCGGAGCTGTGGCGGCATTCCAGCGTGGTGCGCTCCTGGCTGCTGGATCTCACGGCGGAGGCCCTGGCCCAGGACCAGAGCCTGGAGGGCATCGAACCCTACGTGCCCGATTCCGGCGAGGGCCGCTGGACGGCGCTGGAATCCGTGGAGCAGGGTGTGCCCACCCCGGTGATGACCCTGGCGCTGATGATGCGCTTCGCCAGCCAGGGCCGGAACGACTTTCCGGCCAAGCTGCTGGCCATGATGCGCAAGGGCTTCGGGGGCCATGCCGTCAAGACCGGAGGGAAGAAATGAACGCCCAGGACGCACCCGACACCCCGTGCAGCTTCGTCATTTTCGGTTCCACCGGCAATCTCTCCCAGATCAAGCTGCTGCCCGCCCTGTACCACCTGGAGCGGGCCGGCCGCCTGCCCCAGCACATGAGCCTGTTCGCCTTCGGGCGGCGCCCCTTCAGCGAGGAGGACTGGCGCAATTTCATGCGCGAGGCCCTGGAGCGCAAGCTCAAGGAGCGCTTCGATCCCCTCCTGTTCGAGAAATTCGCCAGCCGCTTCACCTACGTGCAGGGTGAACTGCACAACCGCGACGATTACGAGAAGCTCAAGCAGGCGCTCGCCACGCCCAAGATGGGCGCCTGCACCAACGTGGTGTTCTATCTCGCGATCAAGCCGGCGGAGTTCACGGCGGTGATCAACAACCTGGACCGCGCGGGGCTGAACAAGCCCCGGGGACTGCACCGGATCGTGGTGGAAAAGCCCTTCGGCGAGGACATCGAGAGCGCCGAGATGCTCAACCAGGTGCTGCATCGCCACTTCGACGAGCAGCAGGTCTATCGCATCGACCATTACCTGGGCAAGGAGACGGTCCAGAACCTGCTGGTGTTCCGGTTCGCCAACACCATGATCGAGC
>JBBINK010000190.1:0-4488 GCA_037443925.1 Betaproteobacteria bacterium | reverse complement strand
GAGGCTACCTGCACCTGGCCACCGACTGGCAGCCCTACGCCGAACACATGCTGGCTGGACATTCCCGTCTTCCACGACGATCAGCACGGCACCGCCGTGATCATCTGCGCCGGATTGATCAATGCCCTGGAGATCCAGGGCAAGAGCCTGGATCGCGCGCGCATCGTCTGCCTGGGGGCGGGCGCGGCGGGGCTGGCGTCCATGGGCCTGCTCGTGGCCATGGGCGCGTCCCCGGACAACATCCTGCTGGTGGACAGCAAGGGCGTGGTCCACACCGGCCGCGGCGACCTCAACCCCTACAAGCGGGCCTTCGCCCGGGACACGGACAAACGGACCCTGGCGGAAGCCATGGACGGAGCCGATGTGTTCGTGGGCGTGTCCGGCCCCAACCTGGTGACCCCGGAGATGGTGCAGGCCATGGCGCCCAGGCCGGTGGTCTTCGCCCTGGCCAATCCCGACCCGGAAATCCTTCCCGAGCAGGCCCACGCCGCCCGCAGCGACGTCATCGTGGCCACCGGCCGCTCGGACTACCCGAACCAGGTGAACAACGTGTTGGGATTTCCCTTCATCTTCCGGGGGGCGCTCGACGCCCGTGCGCGCCGCATCACCCAGCCGATGCTGATCGCGGCCGTGAAGGCCCTGGCCGCCCTGGCCCGGGAGCCGGTGCCCGCCCAGGTGCTCGAAGCCTACGGCCTGGCCTCCCTTTCCTTCGGGCGGGACTACATCCTGCCCAAGCCCTTCGATCCGCGCCTGATCGAGCGCATTCCCGCCGCGGTGGCGGCCGCGGCGGAGGTCGGCTGAACCCATGGGGCAGGCCGTGGTCCGCCTGCCCATGGCGGGGCAGTCCGAGCAGTCCGAGGCGGGCAAGCTGGCCCTGCTGGTGATCCTGGCCTTCGCCTGGATCGTGCCGGGCCTGGTCGGGCACGACCCCTGGAAGCCCCGCGACGCCGCCACCTTCGGCGTGATCCATCACATGCTCCGCACCGGCGACTGGCTGGTGCCGGCCATCGCGGGCGAGGTGACGCTCGAGCACCCGCCCCTTTATCACTGGGTGGCGGCGCTCCTGGCCCGGGCGCTGTCGCCGTGGCTGCCGCTGCACGACGCGGCCCGGCTGGCCAGCGGCCTGTTCGTGGGGCTCGCCTTCCTGTCCGTGGGCTATGCCGGGCGCCTGCTCATGGGGCCGGGGCTGGGCCGGCCGGCCGTGGTGGTGCTGCTGGGCTGCGTGGGGCTGCTCACCAACGGCCACGAGATGCAGCCGGAGACCGCCCTGCTCGCCGCTTACGGCGTGGCCCTCGCGGGCTTTGCCCTGCTCGCCCGGGGTGATTGGCGCGGCGGGCTGGTGCTGGGGCAGGGGACCGGCATGGCCTTCCTGGCCGCGGGCGTGACCCCCGTGTGGGTGCTGGCGCTGACGGCGCTGGTGCTGGCCGGGCTGCGGCCCTGGCGCAGTCCGGCCTTCGCCCGAGGGCTCGCGCTCGCCGCCCTCGCCAGCCTGCCCTGGCTGGTCATCTGGCCCTGGCTGCTCCACCAGCGTTCGCCCGAGTTGTTCGCGTCCTTCTGGGCGCTGAGCTGGCGTCCCCTCCAGGCCCTTTCCTGGCTGCACACCGCGCGGCAGGTGGCCTACTTCAGCGAGCTGCTCACCTGGTTCGCCTGGCCCGCCCTGCCCCTGGCCGCGTGGACCCTGTGGGGCTACCGCCGCAAACTGGCCCAGGAGCCCCGCTACCAGCTGCCCCTGGCGTTTTTCGCCGTGCTCCTGCTGCTGCTCGGCACTTCGCCCGAGCGCAACGACACCCTGGCCCTGCCCCTGCTCTTGCCCCTGTCCCTGCTCGCCGCCGCCGGCATCGACACCCTGCGCCGCGGGGCGGCCAACGCCCTGGGCTGGTTCGGCATCATGGGTTTCGGTGCGGCTGCCCTCTTCCTGTGGGTGGCCTGGTTCGCCCTGATGACCGGCGTGCCCGCCCGCTTCGCTTCCCACCTGATCGGACTCGCGCCGGGCTTCGTGCCCCGCTTCTCCTGGCTGGCCTTCACCGTGGCCGTGCTGCTTACCCTGTTCTGGGTGCTGCCCCTGCGGCGGTCGTTCCGCTCGGGCCGGCGCGCCGCGGTGAACTGGGCCGCCGGCATCACCCTGTTCTGGGGGCTGCTGGCCACCCTGTGGCTGCCGTGGCTGGATCACAACCGCAGCTACGCAGGGGTGTTCACCGCCCTGGGGGCCCATCTGCCGGCGGGCTACAACTGCATCGCCAGCGCCGGGCTCAGCCCCGCGCACCGGGCCCTGCTGCTCTACCACGCCGGCATCGTCACGCGCAGCGTCGAGGCCTTCGAGGGCGTCGAGTGCGAGCTCTTCCTGCTGCGGTGGGATCCGAGGGAGCCCGACGCGCGGCCCGGCCCTGGCTGGAAGACGCTATGGGAGGGCAGCCCGGGGACCGCAAGGAGCGCTTCCGGCTGCTGCGCTTCGAAAGAAGGCTGCCATGACTCCATCCTCGGGCGAGAGCGGACCGGGCCGCGGCCTGCTGGCGGCGCTGCTGCTGGGGCTGGTGCTCAAGCTGGTGCTGGCGGCCACGGCGCCGTTCTCCGGTGATGAGGCCTATTTCCTGATCTGGGGCCGGCAGCCCGCCCTCGGCTTCTACGACCACCCGCCCATGGTGGGTTGGCTCTTGGCACTGATGCTGCAGTTCTCCGAGGCGGAATGGGTGCTGCGGCTGCCCGCCGTGCTCACGTCCCTGGTGGTGGGCTGGGGCATGTGGCGCCTGCTTTCCGGCGTGGACCGGGAGAAGGCCCACCTGGCCGCGCTGCTGTACCTGCTCGCGCCCACCAGCCTGCTCAACGTCATCATCACCACCGACACCGGCCTCATCCTCTTCAGCTTCCTTTCCGCCGCCTTCCTGTGGCGGGGGGAGCAGACGGGGGCCTGGCGGGACTATCTCTGGGCGGGCGTGTTCCTGGGGCTTGCCGTTCTCTCGAAATATTTCTCGGCGCTGCTCATGCTCGCCTATGGGGCGTACTGGCTGGCCCGGCCCCGCGAGCGGCAGCGGGACCGCCGTTTCCTGCTGCTGTTCGCGGCGGCGCTGCCGTTTCTGGCGGTGAACCTCTACTGGAACTACACCCATTGCTGGGCGAACGTGATGTTCAACGTGTTCAACCGGCACGAAGGGGCGGGCTTCTCCCCCGCGCGGCCGCTGCTGTATGCCGGCTTGCTGCTGTATCTGGCCACGCCGCCCTTGGTGTGGGCCTTGTGGCGGCAGCGCCATGGGTTGCGCGCGCGGCTGGCCGAGCCCGGCGTGCGGCTGTTCGGGTTGCTTTGGGCGCTGCCCATCGCCGTGTTCGCGCTGCTGTCCTTCGTGAAGGTGATCGGCCTGCACTGGCTGCTGTCCTTCCACGCCTTCTTCTTCCTGTTCGCTGCCTGGGTGCTGGACGGGGCGACACTGCGGCGGGCGCTGAAATTCATGGTGGCCTTCACCGGCGCGCATCTGGTGGTCATCGCCCTGTTCGCCGCCCTTCCCCTGGAGACGTTCCAGCGCTGGAGCAAGTACGACGGCATGGTCTTCATGCTCAGGCCCCAGGCGATCCTCGCCGAACTCGCGCCCTACGAGAACCGTTACGCGTTCGCAACGGATGGCTATTCGTCCGCGGCGATCATCGCCTACCACGCCAAGCGTGACTTCCTGGTGTTCGGGCCGGGCTCGAGCCATGCCCGCCACGACGACATCGTCACCGATTTCCGCGCCCTGGACGGCAAGGACATCCTCGTGCTGCTCAAGAAGGAGCCGGAGTTCGAGCAGTTCGGGCCTTATTTCCGCAGCGTGACGTTCCAGAGCTTCACCGTGGCCGGCGCGCGTTACTACCTGGTCCTGGGCCAGGGCTTCGACTTTCCCCGCTACCGGGAGCAGGTGCTGCGCCCGGTCAAGGAGAAGTACTACGCCGTGCCCCCCTACCTGCCCATGGGGGGCTGCTATTTCTGCGAGAAGTATTTTCCCGGCGAAGCCTGCCGGCCGCCACGGAGGTGAACGCCATGAGCCTGCCTGCCATGATCCGGCTGATGCGTCCGCGTCAGTGGGTCAAGAATCTGTTCGTGTTCACCGGCCTGCTGTTCTCCCATGCGTGGAGCGACACGGCCCTGGTGGGGCGGGTGGTGGTGGCGGCGCTGGCCTTCAGCCTCATGGCCAGCGCGGTCTATGTCATCAACGACCTCGCCGACCGGGAGGCCGACCGACGGCATCCCGTCAAGCGGCATCGTCCCATCGCCAGCGGCGCGGTGGGCGTGCCCGCGGCCCTGTCGATCACCCTGTGTCTCATCGCCGCGGCGGCGGCTCTGGGCGCCTGGGTGTCGGACACGGTGCTGGGACTGCTCGCGGCCTATGGTGTGCTCAACCTGGCTTATTCGGGCGGGCTCAAGCAGGTGGTGATTTTGGACGTGTTCCTCATCGCCGCGGGCTTCATGCTGCGCATCCTCGCAGGGACGGCGGGCGTGGGCATCCCGCCGTCCCAGTGGCT
>JBBINK010000189.1:0-4592 GCA_037443925.1 Betaproteobacteria bacterium | reverse complement strand
TCACCGCCAGGCACCCCAACACCCAAGCCCTGCCCCACCACGGAGCAGGGCTTTTCTTTTTTCGACGTTCGACGTGGCGTCCTGGCGCCGGCTTCCCCGGTGGCGGATGGTGGCAGGCGGGACGAGTCCACGGGGCCGGTTCCCACGGTGCGGCGTTGCGCTGGAGCTGGGCTTAGGCCCGGCGCGACCGGCGGGCCGACCGGGGGAGGTGTGTGTTGCCATCCCGCAACGGCTGGTGAGGGCCGCGGCCGGGATGCGCCTTTCCTGAGTCCTTGTTTTCTTGTTATAATAAGCCGCTTAAAGGGATGGGCATTGCGCCCATTTTTTGTTTCTGGCGGCCGCATGGACCTGCAAGCACTGTTCGAAAAGACCTTACCTGGGCTCGGGTACGAGCTCGTGGACCTGGAGGTGAGTAACCGGGGCAAGCTGCTTCGGCTGTTCATCGACAAGCCGGGTGGCATCACGATCGACGATTGCGTGCGTGTCAGCAACCATCTGACCCGCTTGCTCGCCGTGGAGCTCGACTACGATTATGAGCGCCTGGAGGTGTCCTCTCCGGGGCTGGACCGGCGGCTGAAGAAGCCCGCGGATTTTGTGCGCTTCGCCGGCGAGCGGGTGCAGATCAAGTTGCGCGTTCCGGTGGAAGGACAGCGCAATGTCACGGGAGTGCTGCACGGGGTGCGCGACGGGCTGCTGGACGTGGATGTGGACGGAATGCGGAAGACGTTCGATCTGGCGAACATCGACAAGGCGCGTCTGATCCCCAAAATTTGACCGGAGGTTGTGTTCTATGAGTCGCGAGATTCTTCTGGTGGTCGATGCGCTGGCGCGTGAAAAGAATGTGGAGAAAGAAGTCGTCTTCTCCGCGCTCGAGCTTGCCCTGGCGTCGGCGACCAAAAAACGCTTCCACGAGGATGTGGACGTGCGCGTGGTCATCAACCGCGAGACCGGCGAATACGAGACCTTCCGGCGCTGGCATGTGGTGCCGGATGAGGAGTACCTGGACGAAGGGTTGCAGATCCCCCTGTCCGAGGCGGTCAAGAAGCAGCCTGGGATCGAGGTTGGTGGCATCATCGAGGAGCCGCTCGAGCCGGTCGAGTTCGGCCGCATCGGCGCGCAGACTGCCAAGCAGGTCATTCTGCAGAAGATCCGCGAAGCCGAGCGGGAACAGATCCTGAACGACTTCCTGGAGCGCAAGGAACACCTGGTGACGGGCGTCATCAAGCGCATGGAGCGGGGTAACGCCATCATCGAGTCCGGCCGCATCGAGGCGGTGTTGCCCCGTGACCAGATGATTCCCAAGGAGAACCTGCGCATCGGCGACCGGGTGCGCGCTTATCTGCTCAAGATCGACCGGGCCGCACGGGGACCGCAGCTCATCCTGTCGCGCATCACGCCCGAATTCCTGGTGAAGCTGTTCGAGCTCGAGGTTCCCGAGATCGAAGAGGGCCTGATCGAGATCAAGGCGGCGGCACGCGATCCGGGCGTCCGCGCGAAGATCGCGGTCAAGTCGAACGATCCGCGGATCGATCCGCAAGGCACCTGTATCGGCATGCGTGGATCGCGCGTGCAGGCGGTGACCGGCGAGCTGGCCGGGGAACGGGTGGATATCGTCCTGTGGTCTTCGGACCCGGCGCAGTTCGTGATCAATGCCCTGGCTCCCGCCGAAATCTCCAGCATCGTCGTGGATGAGGACAAGCACAGCATGGACGTGGTGGTGGAAGAGGAACAGCTCGCCCAGGCCATCGGCCGCGGAGGCCAGAACGTCCGGCTCGCCTCGGAGCTCACCGGGTGGATGCTCAACATCATGACCGCGGAGGAGGCCCGCCAGAAGAGCGCCGAAGAAGCCGAACGGATCATGAAGGAATTCATGGACAAGCTGGACGTGGATGCAGAGGTCGCCCAGGTCCTGGTGGAAGAGGGTTTCACGTCGCTCGAGGAGATCGCGTATGTTCCTCTTTCCGAGATGCTGGAGATCGAGGCGTTCGATGAGGACACGATCAACGAACTGCGCAGTCGTGCCCGCAACGTGCTGCTGACCGAGGCCATTGCCAGCGAGGAGAAGGTCGAGCATGTGGCCGAAGATCTTGCGACCATGGAAGGCATGGATGCCGAGACGGCACGCCTGCTGGCCACCAAGGGCATTTCCACGGTCGAGGAACTCGCCGACCTCGCGGTGGATGACCTGGTGGAGATGACGGGGATGGATCCCGAGCGGGCGAAGACGCTGATCATGACCGCGCGTGCCCCCTGGTTTGCTGCGGAACAGACGAGCAGCTGAGAGAACAGACGGAATGGACGGAGGGCTTCAATGCCACAAATGAACGTAGCGCAATTTGCCTCGGAGCTGGGCGTGGCAGAGACGGTTCTGCTCGAACAGCTGAAGGCTGCCGGGGTCAACAAGAGCGCTGCTGAAGATCTCCTGACCGAGCAGGACAAGACGCAACTCCTCGAGTATCTGCGGCGTGCCCACGGGGTCAAGGAAAATCGCAGCAAGATCACCCTGACCCGGCGGGAGACGACCGAGATCCGCAAGGCGGACGCGACCGGGAAGGCCCGCACGATCCAGGTCGAGGTGCGGAAGAAGCGCGTGTTCGTGAAGCGGGACGTGGTGGCGCCCGCCGCAGAGCCGGTGGTCGAAGTCAAACCCGAACAGCCGGTCATCGATGCGGAGCAGCTCGCCAAGCGGGAGGAGGAGGCGCGCAAGGCAGCCGAACTCATTGCCCGTCAAAAGGAAGAGGCGGAAAAACGTGCGAGCCGCGCGAAGGCCAAGAAAGCGCCGGCCGAGGAGGTCAAGCCGGCCGAGGAACCCAAGCCTCAGCCGCCGGTGGCGGAAGCCAGGACGGAGGCCGCACCGGCCGCGGAGGTGAAGACCGAGGGCACCCTGCATGTGGTGAAACCCGAGGAAAAGGCCGAGGCCGAGAAGAAGAAAGGCGCCAAGAAAAAAGCGGCACCGGCAACCGGCTGGGTGGAGGAGGGAGGCAAGAAGCGCGGCATCAAGGTGCGCGGCGACCTCACCGGCGGAGCGTGGCGGGAAAAGGGCAAAGTGGGCCGGCACAAGGGAGAGGAGGGGGCCCATGCCTTCACCGCTCCGACGGAGCCCATGGTGCGCGAGGTGCTCGTGCCCGAAACCATCACCGTGGGCGAGCTGGCCCACCGGATGGCGGTGAAAGCAGCCGAAGTCATCAAAGTCCTGATGAAGATGGGGACCATGGTCACCATCAACCAGGTGCTGGATCAGGAAACGGCCATGATCGTGGTGGAGGAAATGGGGCACGTGGCGAAACCGGCAGCCCTGGACAATCCCGAAGCCTATCTGGAGGAAGCCCAGGTCAAGGAGGTCGAGGCCTTGCCCCGTGCCCCCGTCGTCACCGTCATGGGTCACGTGGACCACGGCAAGACTTCCCTGCTGGACTACATCCGGCGCAGCCGTGTGGCCAGTGGTGAGGCCGGTGGCATCACCCAGCACATCGGCGCCTACCACGTGCAGACGCCCAGGGGTATGGTGACCTTCCTCGACACGCCGGGCCATGAGGCGTTCACCGCGATGCGGGCACGTGGCGCGAAGGCCACCGATATCGTGATTCTGGTGGTGGCGGCCGATGATGGCGTGATGCCCCAGACCATCGAGGCCATCCACCACGCCAAGGCGGCGAACGTGCCACTGGTGGTGGCCGTGAACAAGATCGACAAGCCCGAGGCCAACCCCGAGCGGGTCAAGCAGGAACTGTCGAACCAGGGCGTGGTGCCCGAGGAGTGGGGCGGTGACACCATGTTCGTCGAGGTGTCGGCGAAAACGGGGCAGGGCATCGACGATCTGCTGGAACGGGTCCTGCTGCAGGCCGAGATCCTCGAGCTGAAGGCCCCACGCGATTGCCCGGCCAAGGGGCTGGTGATCGAGTCCAGGCTGGACAAGGGGCGTGGACCGGTGGCCACGGTCCTGGTGCAGTCGGGAACGCTGCATCAGGGGGACGTGGTGCTGGCGGGCACGGCCTTCGGGCGGGTGCGCGCGATGCTGGACGAGAACGGACGCCCGGTCAAGGAAGCCGGCCCCTCCATCCCGGTGGAGATCCTGGGTCTGTCCGACGTGCCGTTGGCGGGTGAGGAAGCCATCGTCGTCCTGGACGAGCGCAAGGCCCGCGAGATTGCGCTGTTCCGGCAGGGCAAGTATCGCGACGTGAAGCTGGCGCGGCAGCAGGCGGCGAAGCTGGAAAACATCTTCGAGCAAATGGCCGAGGGCGAGGTCAAGACACTGCCGCTCATCATCAAGGCGGACGTGCAGGGCTCCCAGGAAGCGCTGGCGCATGCGCTGGCCAAGCTGTCCACGCCCGAGGTGAAGGTCAACATCATTCACAGTGGTGTCGGTGGGATCACCGAGTCGGACGTCAACCTGGCGCTTGCCTCCAAGGCCGTGATCATCGGCTTCAACGTGCGGGCCGACGCCCAGGCGCGCAAACTGGCCCAGACCTCTGGCGTGGATGTGCGCTACTACAACATCATTTACGACGCAGTGGATGAGATCAAGGCCGCGCTGTCCGGCATGCTGGCTCCCGAGAAGAAGGAGCAGGAGATTGGGCTGGTCGAAGTACGGC
>JBBINK010000188.1:3635-4608 GCA_037443925.1 Betaproteobacteria bacterium | reverse complement strand
CCGCACGCTGGTGGCGTCGGCGCCGCTGGCCGCCTGGTGCCTGCTCGCGGCCGCGGCTCCGGCAGGCGCCGACGTCTTCGTGCGGGACGACATCATCACCGACCCGACGCCGGCGCAGTTCTCCCTCTGCTATGACCACCAGTGCGCCAGCCTCGCCACGCTGGCCCTCTCGGACGCCCAGTGGCAGACCGTCGCCCGCCTGTTCCGTCGCGCAAACCGCACGCCCGAGACGGAGCGCCGGCTCATCGCCCGCGCCATCGCCCTGCTGGAGACCTACGCCGGCCGCATGACGGGCACCGACAACGACAAGGGGGGCGACCTCAAGGGCCTGGGCGAGCAAGGACAGATGGATTGCATCGACGAGTCCATCAACACCACCACCTACCTGCGCATGCTCGAGCGCGCGGGGCTGCTGCGCTGGCACCAGGTGGAGGACCGGGCCACGCGCGGCTGGTTCATCCGCGGCTGGCCCCACACCACCGCAGTGATCCGCGACATCACCACGGACACGCTCTACGCCGTCGATTCCTGGTTCGAGGACAATGGCCGGCCGCCCCACATCGTGCCCCTGGAGGTGTGGCGGTCCGGCTGGGAACCGGGGGACTGAACGGGCGAGTGGGCGCGGTCCTCAGGCCGGCTCGAGCCGTTCGAGCATCTCGATGCCCCAGGCCACGCCGAAGCCGGTCACTTCGCTGGCCACCGCACCCAGCCCGCCTTCGCAATCGTCGGCGGAGAGGTCCATGTGCAGCCAGGGGCGCCCCTCGATGAAGCGCATCAGGAAGCGGGCCGCCAGGATATGGTCGGCGTCCCCCTCCAGGGTGCACTGTTTGATGTCCGCCACCTTGCTCTCCAGGGCCGCCTCGTAGTCGGCGTCGATGGGGAAGGCACACACCCGCTCGCCGCTGGCCTGGCCCGCGGCGATGGCGGCATCGAGGAGCCGGGTGGAATTGGAGAGGACGCCGCTGTAGCGGTT
>JBBINK010000188.1:958-3618 GCA_037443925.1 Betaproteobacteria bacterium | reverse complement strand
CCAGGGCCACTTTCATGCTGCCGGTGAGGGTGGCGAAGTCCAGCATGCAATCGGGCTTGTGCCGCGCGGCCAGGGTCAGGGTGTCGGCCAGCACCATGCGTCCCTCGGCATCGGTGTGCACCACCTCGATGGTGGTGCCGTTCAATGCCGTGACCACGTCGTTCTGCTTGTAGGCAGCGGGGCTGATGTGGTTCTGGGCGAGCGCCAGCCAGGCGTCGATGCGCACGGGAAGCGCGAGCTCGCTGGCCGCCTGCAGGATGCCCAGCACCACCGCCGAGCCGTTCATGTCCTTGTGCATGCCGTGCATGTGGCGCGCCGGCTTGAGGTTGTGTCCGCCGGTATCGAAGCAGATGCCCTTGCCCACCAGGGCCACCGTCTGGCGCGCGCCGCGCGGCGCATAGCGCAGATGCACCACGGCCGCATCCCGTTCCAGGCTCCCCTGGGCCACCGCGCAGAAGGCACCCGCCCCCATCCGGCGCAGGCGCGGGATGTCGTATTCCTCCAGTTTCCACCCCCGGCTGCGCGCCAGGGCGCGAATGCGCGCCCTATACTGCCCCGGTGTGAGCTCGTTGGGCGGCAGCATGGTGAGACTGCGGGCGAGCACGTTGCCAGCCGCGATGGCCTTCACGCGTGCCAGGTCGTCCGCGGACAGGTTTCCGAACAGGGTGATCCGCCGCAGCGGCCGCGGCCGGTCCTTGCTCTTGTGGCTGGGCAGCGCGGCGCCGTTGACCAGGGCCGCGTACACCGCCTGACGCGCCGCGTCCACGCGCTGCGCCGGCTCGCCATGCACCGAGATCGCGATGGCCTCGGGGCCCTCGTCCAACAGGGGCACGAGGGCCTTGCGCAGCAGCGTCAGCCGTTCGAAGGGCGTGCCGTCCGGTGCCAGCGCGATCCAGGACAGTAGTCCGCCCGCGGGCGTCTGCGTGGTCACCGCCGTCTTCGCCAGATCCCCTGGCTTGGCCCGCCGGCGCCCGAGCGTCTGGCGCAGCAGGTGGGCGAAGGGAAGGTCGCCCGACACGGGATCCGCCCCGGTCAGGACCATCAGCGCATGGCCCGCCCCGTCCAGATCCTTTTCCGTCGCGGGCGTGGCGAACGTGCGAATGCGCGGCAGCATGAATCTCCTCTCAATCCCGCTGTAAATCCATGTAAATCCTGATGAATGGCTTGACGCATCAGACCGATTTGGCGATGATAGCAGACTTTGTTCGGGCCAATTTCGGGGCTAAGACACCGCCGCCGCTCGAGAAGAAAATCCCAAGGCGCCGAATGCGGCACCGCCCCAGCGCGGCCAATTCCCTCCCCCATTTGCGCGTCCGCCGTAGCCACGACCGGGAGGCACGGCCGGGTTTGCCGAGTAACCGGAATCAACTGTCAAGGAACCGCGTATGAAACTGGAAGACAAGAAGCGCGTCCTGCGCGAGATGGTGCTGGCACGCCGCTTCGAAGAGCGCTGCTACCAGGCGTACATGGAACGCAAGATCGGTGGCTTTCTGCATCTGTATCCAGGTCAGGAGGCGTGCTGCATCGGAGTGATGGAAGCCGCGCGCCCCGGCTACGACTATGTGATCACCGGCTACCGGGATCACATCCATGCCATCAAATGCGGTGCCGATCCCAAGGAGGTGATGGCCGAGCTGTACGGCAAGGAAACCGGCTGCTCCAAGGGGCGGGGCGGGTCCATGCACATCTTCGACGTGAAGCACCGCTTCATGGGAGGCTATGCGCTGGTGGGCGGCCCCTTCCCCCTCGCGGCGGGCCTGGGCAAGGGCATCCAGCTCAAGGGCGGTGACGAGATCGCCATCTGCTTTCTGGGCGATGCGGCCAACAACCAGGGCACCTTCCACGAAACCATGAACATGGCGGCGCTGTACAAGCTGCCGGTCCTGTTCGTGTGCGAGAACAACCAGTATGGCATCGGCACCGCCATCGACCGTTCCACGGCGGTGGTGGATCAGTACAAGCGCGTCTGCGGCTACGGCATCGAGTCCGCCCAGTGCGACGGACAGGACGTCGAGGTGGTGTACGAGCATGCGCGCCGTGCCGTGGATTACGTGCGCTCCGGCAAGGGTCCCTACTTCCTCGAACTCAAGACCTACCGCTACCGCGGCCACTCCATGTCCGACTCCCGCTCCTACCGCAGCCGCGAGGAAGAGGAAATGTGGAAGAAGCGGGATCCCATCTTCATCCTGCGCGACCGGTTGATCGAGGAAGGCGCCCTGACCATGGACGACTTCCACAAGCTGGAAAAGGAAATCGATGACTACATCGAGAACGAAGTCGTCCGGTTCGCCGAGGAATCGCCCGAACCCGACGTGAAGGACCTGGAAAAATACGTGCTGGCAGACCGGGAGACGCAGCTTCCCTGGCTCACCGGCAAAGTGGCATAAGGATCTGAATCATGGCTGAGATGATGTACTGGGAGGCGATCCGCCGCGCCCACGACGAGGAAATGGCACGTGATCCCCTGGTGATCTGCCTGGGTGAGGACATCGGCGTGGCCGGTGGCACCTACAAGGCCACCAAGGGCCTGTATGAGAAATACGGCCCGCTGCGCGTGATCGACACGCCCATCTCCGAAAACGGCTTCACCGGGTTGGCCATCGGTGCGTCCTTCATCGGGGTGCGCCCCATCGTGGAAATCATGTCGGTCAACTTCGCCT
>JBBINK010000188.1:0-919 GCA_037443925.1 Betaproteobacteria bacterium | reverse complement strand
GCTACATGTCCGGCGGTCAGCTGGCCGCACCCATCGTGATCCGCGCTCCCGGGGGCACGGCCCATCAGCTCGGCGCCCAGCACTCGGCCCGGATGGAAAAGGTCTTCATGGGCGTGGCGGGCATCCGGGTGGTGACCCCCTCCAATCCGCGGCAGGCCTACGGCCTGCTCAAGTCCGCCGTGCGCTGCGACGATCCGGTCTTCATCAACGAGCACGAGCTGATGTACAACCTCAAGGGCGAAGTGCCCGATGGCGAATACTTCCACCCCCTGGAGGGTTCGGAGATCGCGCGGGCCGGCACCGACGTCACCCTGTTCGGCTACAACATCTCCGTGCACTGGTGTCTGAAGGCGGCGGAGATCCTCGACAAGCAGTACCACATCAGCGCCGAAGTGGTCGATCTGTATGCGCTGTCCCCCCTTGATCGGGAAGGCATCCGCAAATCCGTCGCCAAGACCCACCGGGCGGTGATCGCCGAGGAAGACGAGGCGCCGGTGGGTGTGGGTGCCGAGGTCATGGCCATCATCAACGAAGAGTGCTTCTTCGACCTGGATGCGCCGCCCGTCCGCGTGCATTCCGCCAACGTGCCCCAGCCCTACAACCACAAGCTGGAGCGGGCCGCGATCCCCAACCACGAGGACGTGGTGAACGCGGTGCTGAAGCTGTTCGGAAAATCTTGATCAAACGCAAAGACGCAAAGGCCCCAAAGGACACCATGATCTTCTCTGGGCATTTTGCGTCGTTGCGTTGAAGCCAAAGGATTCTAGATGTCCTCTCATTTCGTCATCACCATGCCACAGCTTTCGGACACCATGACCGAAGGCGTGGTGGTCACCTGGGAGAAGCAGCCCGGTGACCGGGTCGAGCGCGGCGACATCGTGGCCACGGTGGAAACCGACAAGGCCATCATGGACGTGGA
>JBBINK010000187.1:0-4649 GCA_037443925.1 Betaproteobacteria bacterium | reverse complement strand
CTGCCGCGCCGTTGCGACGGGTTTACGGTATCATCGCCCTGGCCGTGACGGCTGCCTGCCACGGCGTCGCGGCAGCGGTCTTGGCGCCAGCCCGCGTAAGCGGGCGCGCTGGCGGAGGGTCACATGAGCGGCGGCGAATGTGAGCCGGAGCCAAAACCGCCAGGGAGTTTTTCGGAGGCGTGGCCGAGTGGTTTAAGGCAGCGGTCTTGAAAACCGCCAGGGGTATCCCCCCTCGTGAGTTCGAATCTCACCGCCTCCGCCAGCATGGCCGGGAGGGTGTTCGTCCGGCGGAGCAGGCGAGGATCGACGGCGGCGCGAGCCGCCGCTTTTTTTGGTTTCAGGCTTTTCCGAGCAGGGCGATGCTCGCCTCGAACGGCCCCATGTACTTCATGGCCGTGATCATGGAGCCCTGGAACTTGAGCTTCTTGGTGAGCAGGGCGGCCCGGCCGGAGAGGGTGCCTTCCCGCAGGCGCTGCCAATTTTCGGGACTCGCCTTCATCACGAAATCCGGCTTGGCCGGCGGCTCGCCAAAGGCGGTGGAGACGGCCATGCCGTTTTCCACCCGCAGGTAGGCGCTGGGTTTGGAGCCGTCCTCCCAGCCGTATTCGATGAGGGCATTGAAACCGCGCAGGCCGGCGGTGAGGGTGTCGTTGCGGTTCCACAGGTCCTTGTAGCGTTCGACCCAGGCCGCACTCAGAAAATCGTCCATCGTTTCTCCCTATGAAAAAACCGGCCGGGAGGACCCGGCCGGTCGCAGCCCGTTCAGGCCGCGGAAAGCGCCTTGAAGATTTCGTTGAAGGAAGCTTCGCCCAGGCGGGCAAAGACGCCGGTATTGCCCATCACGCAGACGGCGAACTTCGGGCCGGCCACGGCGAAGCCCGTGGCGGGGGTCCAGCCGGATTCGCCGCTCATGGCGGTGTAGCCGTCGGTCTGCATGCGGGCCATGTGCATGTTGGCGGCGCACATGGCGGCGGCCATGGCGGCTTCGTCCTCGGTGATGTCGCCGGCGTAGCCGGTCAGCTTGCCGTCGTCGGAGAAGGTGCCCGCGGCGAACACGCCTTTGATTTTGAGCAGTTGGTTCAGATCGGCCATGATGGTCTCCTTACAGGGACGCCAGAGTGGCGAAGGCTTTGTCGAAATCCGTCTCTTTGTTCTTCACGAACACGCCCACGTTGCCCACGATGAGGGCGGAATTCTCGGGGCCCGAGACGGCGAAGCCGTGGGCCGGCTCGAAGCCATCCTTGCCGGTGTAGGCGGTCCAGCCCGAAGATTCCATCTTGGCCATGAGCATGTTGGCCGCGCACATCTGGGCTGCCATCTTGGCCGCCTGAAGGGGGATGTTGCCCACGTAGTTGATGAGCTCGCCCGTGGGCGAGAACTCGCCCGCGGCGAACGCTCCCGGGATGCTCATTGCTTTGTTGAGATCAGCCATGTCGACTCTCCTTGGTTACTCAGGTATGCAGGGATGTCCCCTGCACGGCGGCTTTGAGCAACGCCCGTGCCAGGCCGTCGTGTCATTACAAATCAACGAGTTACGTGCATGTGCCGGGGCGGGTGTTGCAGCAGGGTGTTGCGCCGGCGCGCAGCAGTGGGTGATACTCGCGCAAGATCAATTGCTTATAGGTGATGTTGCCGTTGCGCAACGAGTCAGCGATGCGGGAGCTGCTGCAAAACGAGGAAATCCTGGAGGGCCTGCTGGCGGGGCTGGATCAGGGCGTGCTGCTGGCGAGTCCCGAGGGGCAGGTGTTGTTCGCCAACCCGGCGCTGTTGCAGCTTCTCGAGATTCCTTCCGACCGGCCACCACGGTTCCTCAATGACGTGGGTGGGGTCAATCTCAAGCTCGCCATCACCCGCGGTCTCATCGAACGGGGTTTCGACGATGCGGTGAGCCGGCGCCAGAAAGGCGTGGTGGAACTGGAGCGCTGGCTGGACCTGCCCTCGGGAAGGCGCTGCTTCCGTCTGCGCACCGGCATCATCGAACGGCAAAAAGGGGCCGCGGTGCGCCTGGTGCTGCTTCGGGACGTGACCGACATGGCGCGCCTGCGCGATGCGGCCCAGGGGCAGGGCAGCCAGGATTTCATCACGCGCGATCCCCAGATGCGCGAAGTGCTGCGCCAGCTCAGGCAGGCCGCGCCCACCGAGGCCTACGTGCTGATGCAGGGCGAATCCGGCACCGGCAAGAACGTGCTGGCCAGGCAACTGCATCGCATGAGCCCGCGTGCGGCCCAGCCCCTGGTGGAAGTCAACTGCGCGGCCATTCCTTCGGAGCTTCTGGAGTCCGAATTCTTCGGCCACGTGAAGGGCGCGTTCACCGGCGCGTCCACCGACCGGGCCGGCCGCTTCGCCGCGGCCGACCGCGGCACGCTGTTTCTCGACGAGGTGGGGGAGGTGCCCTTGCATCTGCAGGCCAAGTTCCTCAAGGCGGTGCAGGAAAAGAGCTTCGAGCCGGTGGGTTCCAATCGCAGCCAGACCGTGGATGTGCGGATCGTCTCGGCCTCCAACCGCAACCTGAAGGACGCGGTGGAGGCGCGCCAGTTCCGGGCCGACCTCTATTACCGGCTGTCCGTGATCACGCTGCACATTCCCCCGTTGCGGGCGCGCAAGGCCGACATCCCCCTGCTCATCGAGCACTTTCTCGAACGCCTGTACACGCGTGGCTACAGCCGGGCGTCGCTGGCGCCCGAATCGCTGCGGTTGCTGTTGGATTATCCCTGGCCCGGCAACGTGCGGGAGCTGGAAAACGCGCTGGAACACGCCCTCATCTGCGCGGTGGACGGTGTGATCCGGCCGGAGAGCCTGCCCCAGGACATCCGCGACTACCACAGCCATGGCAGTCTGCAGCCGGTGTTGCCCGGCACGACGGAAGGGGGCGATGCCCACCTGCGGGGACAAATCCTGTTCGCCCTCAAGCGCTGTGACGGCAACAAGGCCGCCGCCGCCAAGATGCTGGGCATCGACCGCACCACCCTATGGCGTCGCATGCGACGGCTGGGCCTGGCATGACTCCGGCCACAGGCGTGAGACCCTTCCCATCCGACTTCGAGACCGCCGACCATGCATAGCTGGTATCTGCCTGCCTTCCTTGCCTTCGTTCTGTGGGGCCTGTGGGCGCTCTTCCCCAAGATCACCACGTCCATCATCGATCCCCGCAGCGCGCTCTTCTTCCAGGCCGTCGGGGCCTTCATGGTGGCTCTGGTGGTGCTGGCCACCCTGAACTTCCGGCCGCAGCTGGATGCCCGTGCCGTGCCTCTGGCCCTGCTCACCGGCGTGCTGGGCATGAGCGGGGGCATTGCCTACATGGTGGCCATTTCCCGTGGGCCGGCCATCCTCGTGTCCGTGCTCACCGCCCTCTATCCCCTGCTCACCGTGGTGCTGGCCTGGGCCTTCATGGGCGAGACGGTGAGCCTCCGGCAATGGGCGGGCATCGTGCTCGCCCTGATCGCCATGGCGCTGCTGGCCGGTTGATCGTCAGGCTCGATCGTCAGGTCAAGAACAATCAATTGGATCGATCACACCGGGCTGGCTAAGCTGGCGGTGTCGGGAGGCGTGCCGCCCCCGTTCCATCCAACCCGTCAAGGAGTGTGATCATGTCCAACCCAGCACAATGCCCGTTCCACCATCGCGTGGAGGAAGTGAAATCCATCGAGCAGTGGTGGCCGAACCGCCTGAACCTCAAGATCCTGCGTGCCAACTCGGAAAAATCCGATCCCATGGGCCCGGGCTTCGACTACCGCCGGGAATTCGAAAGCCTGGACCTGGCCGCGGTGAAGGCGGATCTGCGCCGCGTCATGACCGATTCCCAGCCGTGGTGGCCGGCGGACTTCGGCCACTACGGGCCGCTGTTCATCCGCATGGCCTGGCACTCGGCGGGCACCTACCGCGTGGGTGACGGCCGTGGAGGCGCGGGCACCGGCCAGCAGCGCTTCGCCCCCGTCAACTCCTGGCCCGACAACGCCAACCTGGACAAGGCGCGCCGCCTGCTGTGGCCCGTCAAGCAAAAATACGGCCGCCGCATCTCCTGGGCCGACCTGATGATCCTGGCCGGCAACGTGGCCCTGGAATCCATGGGGTTCAAGACCTTTGGCTTCGGTGGCGGGCGCGTGGACGCCTGGGAACCGGACGAGTCCGTGTACTGGGGTCCGGAACACCGGTGGCTCGATGACCAGCGCTTCCACGGCGACCGGGAGCTGGAGCAGCCTCTGGCCGCGGTGCAGATGGGCCTCATCTACGTGAACCCGGAGGGCCCCAACGGCAACCCCGACCCGGTCGCGGCCGCGCGGGACATCCGGGCCGTGTTCGCACGCATGGCCATGAACGACGAAGAAACGGTGGCCCTCATCGCGGGCGGCCATGCCTTCGGCAAGGCCCATGGCGCCGGTCCGGCCAGCCACGTGGGACCCGAGCCCGAGGCGGCGCCCATCGAGAACCAGGGCCTGGGCTGGATTTCCAGCTTCCGCAGCGGCAAGGGCCCGGACACCATCACCGGCGGACCGGAGCTCACCTGGAGCCAGACGCCCACGCGCTGGAGCAACCATTTCCTCGAAAACCTGTTCAAGTACGAGTGGGAACTCACCAAGAGCCCGGCCGGCGCCTACCAGTGGGTCGCCAAGGATGCGCCCGAATCCATCCCCGATGCCTACGATCCACAC
>JBBINK010000186.1:3532-4654 GCA_037443925.1 Betaproteobacteria bacterium | reverse complement strand
CTGATGGGGGCCCCCGGCATGAGCCGGCGCGACCCCGATTACTTTCCGCTGCTGGGCTGTCCACCTTTTTCGAACGGGAGCAGGGCCAGGTCCAGCTGGAATCCCTCAACACCAGCTGGATGGTCTTCTCCGAGGGCTTCCGGCAGGGCCTGCTGCGGGATTTCGTCAAGCGCGGCTTCGACCTGACGGTCAGCGCGATGATCCTGCTGGCCACCTTGCCGATCATGGCGGTCACGGCACTGGTGATCGCGCTGGAGAGCGGTTTTCCCATCCTCTACCGGCAGGAGCGCGTGGGCCAGGGTGGTCGGGTGTTCACCATCTACAAGTTCCGCAGCATGGTGCAGGACGCGGAGGCCGACGGCAAACCCCGCTGGGCCACCCACGGGGACAGCCGCATCACGGCGTTCGGCCGCTTCATCCGCAAGACGCGCATCGACGAGCTGCCCCAGCTCATCAACGTGTTCAAGGGCGAGATGAGCTTCGTCGGCCCTCGCCCCGAGCGGCCCTACTTCGTCAACCAGCTCATGGAGCAGATTCCCTATTACGCCGCCCGGCACAGCATCAAGCCCGGCATCACCGGCTGGGCCCAGGTGCGCTATCCCTATGGCGCCTCGCTTGAGGACGCCATCGAAAAGTTGCAGTATGACCTCTACTACGTGAAGAACCACAGCGTCTTCCTCGACCTGATGATCCTGTTCGAGACCGCCCTGGTGGTGCTGCTGGGCAAAGGCGCGCGATAGGGATGGAGGGACATCGGTGACGGCCCACATCGGCGCGGCCAGTTATGGCGTAGCCGCCCTGGCCTTCGGCCTGCTCACCCTGCTGCTGCTGGTCAGCTGGCGCGGCAAGCTGCAGGGAGCCCTGCTGACCGGGGCGGCCGCGGCCACCGCGGTCTGGGCGGGGCTGATCGCCTATGCCCTGTTGCGCGGCAAGGGCCTGGCGGGAGCCGTCACGGCCATGGAGTTCGCGCGCAACGGCCTGTGGCTTCTGTTCCTGTACCGGCTTTGGCAGGACCACGCCCGGCTGGCCGGCGACCTGCCTAAGGGGTTCGTGCGGGCGGCCCGCCTGGCCGGGCTCGCCTATGCGGGAGTGGCGGCCGTCAGCGTCGGCTTCGCCCTGTTC
>JBBINK010000186.1:0-3511 GCA_037443925.1 Betaproteobacteria bacterium | reverse complement strand
CTGGGCCGCCACCCTGAGCGGCATGGGCCTGCTGGCGTCGGCCCTGGCGGGCATCGCCCTCATCGAACAGCTCTACCGCAACGCCACCGACACCCGACGCTGGGCCATCAAATATTTCTGCCTCGGTCTGGGCGCCCTGTTCGCCTACGACTTCTATCTCTACTCGGAAGGGCTGCTGTTTAGCCACCTGGACCCCCAGGTGTGGGCTGCGCGGGGAATCGCCAACGCCCTCGTGGTGCCGCTGCTGGCCGTGTCCGCCGCGCGCAATCCCCAGTGGTCGCTGAACGTGCACGTCTCCCGGCGCATGGTGTTCCATACCGCCACCCTGATGGGGGCGGGCATCTATCTGCTGCTCATGGCGGCCGCGGGCTACTACATCCGCTACTTCGGCGGCAGCTGGGGGGGTGTGTTGCAGTCCGTGTTCCTGTTCGGCGCCCTGGTGATCCTCGCGGTGGTGGTGTTTTCCGGCGCCATGCGGGCGCGGCTCAAGGTCTTCCTGAGCAAGCATTTCTTCAGCTACAAGTACGACTATCGGGAGGAGTGGCTGCAGTTCACGCGCACCCTTTCGGAAGGCGAGCCCACCGCGGTGCGGGAGCGCGCGCTCAGGGCCGTGGCCGGACTGGTGGACAGCCCCGGCGCGGCCCTCTTCCTGGCCCAGGACGACGGCGCCTTCGCCTTCGCGGGCCACTGGAACCTCGCGCTGCCGCCCGAATCGCTCCCGGCCGACCATCCCCTGTGCCGCTTCCTGCGCGAGCGCCAGTGGGTGATCCACCTGGACGAGTACGCCCGCTTCCCCGACCGTTATGGCGATCTGGTGCTTCCCTCCTGGCTGGAGTCACGCAAGGACGTGTGGCTGGTGGTGCCCCTCATGGTGCACGAGGACCTGATCGGCTTCATGGCGCTGGCCCGTCCCCGCAGCGAGCGCGGTTTCAACTGGGAGGATTCCGACCTGCTCAAGACGGCCGGCCGGCAGGCCGCCGCCCATCTCGCCCAGGCGGCGGCGCTGGATGCCTTGGCCCAGGCGCGCCAGTTCGAGGCGTTCAACCGTTTTTCCGCCTTCGTGGTGCACGATTTGAAGAACGTGGTGGCGCAGCTGTCCCTGATGTTGAAAAATGCGGAGAAGCACAAGCACAATCCCGAGTTTCAGGAAGACATGCTGGCCACGGTGGACCATGCGGTGCAGAAGATGTCCCGCCTGCTTACCCAGCTGCGGGCCGGCTATCAGACCGCCCAGGGCGCGGCGCTGGTGAATCTGCGCGAGCTGCTGGGCCAGGTGGTGGCGGAAAAGAGCGCCTACCGCCCCCGGCCCCGGTTCGAGGCGGAGGGGGCCGAGGCCTGGGTCCTCGCGGAACGGGAGCGGCTGGCGCGGGTCCTGGGACACCTGGTGCAAAACGCCATCGAAGCCACACCCGAGACGGGCAGCGTCGAGGTGCGGCTGGGCGTGCAGGGACCCAACGCGGTCATCACCGTGCGCGACACCGGCCGCGGCATGGACGAGGGCTTCGTGCGCACCCAGCTGTTCCGGCCGTTTTCCAGCACCAAGGCGGCGGGGATGGGCGTCGGCGCCTACGAGTGCCGGGAGTACGTGCGGGAGCTCAAAGGGGACATCCAGGTGGACAGTCGGCCCGGCGCTGGCAGCACCTTCACGGTGAGTCTGCCACTCCATGTCCGGGCGGACCAGAACGAGGGCATCATGCCCATGCAAGGAGCGAGCGGTGGCTGAAAACGGTGGTTCCTCCAGCGCGCCCAAGCCGGTTTTGCTGGTGGTCGAGGACGATCCGGGCCTGCAAAAGCAGCTCCGGTGGAGTTTCGACGACTTGGAGGTGGTGATCGCGGGCGACCGGGAAGGCGCCCTGGCGGCGCTGCGTCGCCATGAACCCCCGGTGGTGACCCTGGACCTGGGCCTGCCCCCGGATCCGGACGGGGCGGCCGAGGGGCTGGCCACGCTGCAGGACATTCTGGCGCTGGCGCCCGCCACCAAGGTCATCGTGGTCTCCGGCAACCAGGATCGGGCCAATGCGGTCAAGGCCGTGGGCATGGGCGCCTACGACTTCTACCAGAAACCCTTCGACCTGGAAGTGCTCCAGCTCATCGTCAAGCGGGCCTTCCACGTCGCCCAGCTCGAAGCGGAGAACCGGCGGCTGCAGCGGCTGGCGCCCCGGTCCGGGCTGGCGGGCGTGCTCACCGCGGCCGAGCCCATGCTCAAGGTGTGCCGGACCATCGAGAAAGTGGCGCCGGTGGATGCCACCGTGCTGCTTCTGGGCGAATCCGGCACCGGCAAGGAAGTGCTCGCGCGCGCCGTGCACGAGCTCTCGCCCCGGGCGGCCAAGCGCTTCGTAGCCATCAACTGCGCCGCCATTCCCGAGAATCTGCTGGAAAGCGAGCTGTTCGGCTATGAAAAAGGCGCCTTCACGGGCGCGGCCCGCCAGACCAAGGGCAAGATCGAGTATGCCGATGGCGGCACCTTCTTCCTCGACGAAGTGGGCGACCTGCCCCTGGCCCTGCAGGCCAAGCTGCTGCGTTTCCTGCAGGAGCGCGTGGTGGAGCGGCTCGGGGGACGGGAGGAGATCCCGGTGGACGTGCGCGTGGTCTGCGCCACCCACCAGGACCTGAAACGCCTGATCGCCGAAGGTCGCTTCCGCGAAGACCTCTACTACCGCATCAGCGAAATCACCGTCACCATCCCTCCGCTGCGGGACCGCCCTGGCGATGCGGCCCTGCTGGCCCGGGCCTTCCTGGAACGGTTCGCGGAGCAGTTCAAGAAACCGGTCAAGGGCTTCACGCCGGAGGCGGTGGCCGTTCTGGAGGCCTACCGTTGGCCGGGCAACGTCCGGGAGCTGGAGAACTGCATCAAGCGCGCGGTGATCATGAGCGAGGGACCGCGCATCGATGCCCAGGACCTCGATCTGCCCGACGTGGTCGCCGCGGCGGAGCCCCTCAACCTGCGCCAGGTGCGCGAGGAGGCGGAGCGCCAGGCGGTGGCCCGGGCCCTGGCGCGGGCGGGGGGCAACATCGCGCGCGCGGCGGAATTGCTGGGCGTATCCCGCCCGACCCTGTACGATCTCATCAACCGCTACAACCTGGCGGCAAAACAAGAATGAGGCCCTGTTCGCATTCGGGGCCCGAGGCGCAGACGACCCCATGTTCCACAGTCGAAGGAAGATGCCATGTCGGAACCCAAGCGCGGGCTGCGCCGGATTGCCACGGTCCTGCTGGCCGCCGGACTGATCGCCGGCTGTAGCGGCGAGAAGCCGGCGGAGCTGTTCGCCAAGGCGCAGCAGCACTACCAGGGCGGAGACCGCAAGGCCGCCATCATCGAACTCAAGAACGTCCTGCAGAAGGAGCCCGGGCACCGTGAGGCGCGCCTGCTTCTGGGCAGGGTGTACGTGGACGAGGGCAACGGTCCGGCCGCGGAGAAGGAATTGCGGCGTGCGCTGGAGCTGGGGGCCAGCCACGAACAGGTGCTGCCCCTGCTGGGCCGCGCCCTGCTGTTGCAGGGCGCCCACGCCAA
>JBBINK010000185.1:2298-4723 GCA_037443925.1 Betaproteobacteria bacterium | reverse complement strand
AGCATGGTGTCTTTCTTGTGAGCTGCACCATTTTAGGCCTTCCAGGCGCCAGGCCAAAGCGATTGTGGCCGCGTGCCGTTTTCGCTAAGGTAGCGGGCGCACATGAGGGAGGGACCATGAGCAAGGACAATCCATACGAATCCGAGGTGGACGCCCTGATCCGCGGCCTGCGTGCCGACCCGAAGATCGAGGCGGAACGCCAGCGCAACTGGGCCTACTGGTGGCTCGCGGACCGGCGGCGCCGTGACGTGGTGAGCGGCGCGCCTTCGGTGGACCTGGCGCCCACCGAGCGGGACATGGCCTACGCGGCCCGTCGCCCGGACGTGGTGGGCGGAGGCGAGGACTGAGTCCGCGCAGGCAGCCCGCTCCCGCCCCGGGCGGATGCGCGGCTGCCCGCGTGACTAGAACGGCAGCGCCAGACCCGGCGCGGCCTCGTGCAGGACGCGCCGGAAGTCTGCCTTGATGCGCTCGAGCGCGGCCTGGTCGTCGGCCTCGAAGCGCAGCACGATCACCGGCGTGGTGTTGGAGGGACGGGCCAGGCCGAAGCCGTCCTCGTATTCCACGCGCAGCCCGTCGAGGGTGATGATTTCCTTCGCATCGGGGAAACGCGCCGTGGCTTTCAGTTTCTCCATCAGCGCGTAGTGTTCCCCCTCCGCCATCTTGATGTTGAGCTCGGGGGTGTTCACGGTGTTGGGCAGACCGTTGAGCGTGGCGGTCACGTCGGCCTGGCGGGAGAGATATTCCAGCAGGCGGCAGCCCGCATACAGGCCGTCGTCGAAGCCATACCAGCGGTCTTTGAAGAAAATGTGGCCACTCATCTCGCCCGCCAGCAAGGCCCCGGTCTCCTTCATCTTGGCCTTGATGAAGGAATGCCCCGTCTTCCAGAGCGTGGGCTTGCCGCCCCGGGCCCGTATCCAGTCGAACAGCTTGCGGGTGGATTTCACGTCGAAGATGATCTCGGCGCCCGGGTTCCGGGACAACACGTCGTCGGCGAACAGCATGAGCTGCCGGTCGGGAAAAATGATCTGCCCGTCCTTGGTCACCACTCCCAGGCGGTCACCGTCGCCGTCGAAGGCGAGGCCGATCTCCTCATCGCCCTCCCGCAGGCGGGCGATCAGGTCCTGCAGATTCTTGGGCTGGGAAGGATCGGGGTGATGGTGGGGGAAACGCCCGTCCACCTCGCAGTATAGCTCCGTCACCTCGCAGCCCAGGCGCCGGTACAGCGTGGGCGCATAGGCGCCGGGCACGCCATTGCCACAGTCGATGACGATCTTCATCGGGCGTGCGAGCTTGACGTCCGACACGATGCGCCGGATGTAGCGCTCGCCGATGTCCTCCTCACGGTATGAGCCGCTGCCCCGACGCAGCTCGCCCCGTTCCAGTCTTTCGCGCAGGGCCTGGATGGCCTCGCCCGCCAGGGTCTCGCCACCCAGCACCATCTTGAGGCCGTTGTAGTCGGGGGGGTTGTGGCTGCCGGTGACCATCACCGCCGAATTCGTCCCCAACTCGTAGGCGGCGAAATAGGTCATGGGCGTGGCCACCATGCCGATGTCGATCACGTCGATGCCGGCCTGCCGGATGCCGCGGGCGAGCGCTGCGGCGAGGCTGGGTCCGGAAAGGCGCCCGTCACGGCCGATGACGATGGCACGCTGGCCGCGTTCGTACGCCTCTGAACCGATGGCCTGGCCAATGGCCTCCACGATCTCGGGGGTGAAGGTCTTGTCCACGATGCCGCGGATGTCGTAGGCCTTGAAGATCTCCTGGGGATAAGTCGGCATGGATGCTCCGTTGGGTTCATGCGGGCGGGATGCAGCGGAATTATCCCAGATTTTCTGGCGGGGCGCGGAAAGGCGCCCAGCCTCTCGGTCGAGACGGCTTGTACGCGGGGTTGCAGGCCTGAGCGGCTTTCCGGAAAGAACACGCAGGCTTAGCCGGGAAGGCGGGCATCGTCCGTGCGATTGACTGCGCGCGCCATCGGCAAATCCTTCGTTTCCACCCCCATGTCCCGTCCCGGGACGCGAGCCGGGCCACGGGACGATTCACGCCCAGCCGCGACATGCGGCATGAGGTGTGCTGCGAAGAAGGACAGCAGTCGTTGCGGCAGCCAGTCGAGCCGGCCGGGGAAGGGGCCGCTGACGAAGCCCGCATGTCCGCCCTGGGCGGGAAACTCCAGGGTGACCGCGGCGCTCACGTCGTCCGGCCGGGGCAGGGCGGCGGCGGGCAGGAAGGGGTCGTTGCGCGCATTGAGGATCAGGGTGGGGACGGAGATCGAGTTCAGCCAGGGCTTGCTGCTGGCCCGCGTCCAGTAGTCGGCGGCGTCGCGGAAGCCGTGGAGGGGCGCGGTGAACAGGTCGTCGAAACGGTACAGGGTGGACGCCGCGCGGATCGCTTCCGGACTCACCGGCAGACGGTGGCTGGCGATCTT
>JBBINK010000185.1:0-2267 GCA_037443925.1 Betaproteobacteria bacterium | reverse complement strand
AGGCATGGCGATTGAAGCCCCGGTCCAGGGCGCGGCCGGCCGCCATCAGGTCCATGGGAGCCGACACCGCCGCGGCCGCGGCCAGGACCGGAAGGCACTCCGGGCCATGCTCGCCCAACCACTTGAGCAGCGCGTTGCCACCCAGGGACACGCCGGCCGCGAACAGGGGCCGGCCCGGGAATTCGACGCGGAAGCGGTTCAGGATCAGGCCGATCTCGGCCGAATCACCCGAGTGGTAGGCCCGGGCCAGCCGGTTGGGCTCGCCGCTGCAGCCCCGGAAGTGGGGCACCACGCCGCGCCAGCCGCGGCGTGCGACGGCACGCATGAGCGCCCGGGCGTAGTGTCCCTGGGAGTTGCCCTCCAGGCCGTGGAAGAGCACCACCAAGGGGGCGTCGTCCGGGCCGTCGAGCCAGTCCAGGTCGAGGAAATCGCCATCCGGCAGGACCCACCGTTCGCGCCGGTAGGCGACCCGGGGCGGACGCAGCGCCAGATAGGGATACAGGGTCTGCAGGTGCCCGCCTGGCAGCCAGGGCGGCGCACGGTAGTCGGAGACGACGAGGCGGCCGGCCATCAGTGGATCGCCGCGGCACCCGGACGGGCCGGGAGGGCGGGCGGCGCGGGCGAGGCATGGTGCAGGATCATGCGCCAGCCGGAGGGCGTTTGCCGGTAGATGTTGGTGGCGGTCATGGGTGCCACCGGCTTGCCGGCCGCGACCAGGATGTGTTCCTTCACGATGTGGATGGCCAGCGGACCCTGGTGGGTGATCTGGATTTCTTCGATGCCGAAGCGCAGCGACGCTTCCGCGGCGAGGATTTCACGCCAGGCTTCCGCCACGGCCCGGGGACCCCGCAGCGGGCTGCCCATGGGGTGCACGCAGACCACGTCGTCGCTTTCGTCCCAGACGGCCATCATGGCTTCGAGGTCCCTGTCCTCGAAGGCACGGTAGAAGGCCACTTCGGCCTCGCGGGGTGTGTCGAAACGGGTGGTCATCGGATCAGGCCAGGTGTTCGGCTATAATGGACGGCAATATCCTGTTTGGATGGCGAGAAGACGATGCGCGTTGCGCCCGAACTGCTGGAGAAGTACAGCAAGCCCGGACCCCGCTATACCTCGTATCCGACGGCGCCCTATTTTACGGAGGCGTTCGGGGAAAGGGAATGGCGGCAGGAAATCGCGGGAAGCCAGGCCACGGACCGTGGTCTGTCGGTCTATGTCCACATCCCGTTTTGTGACACCCTGTGCTACTACTGCGGGTGCAACATGCTGGCCACCCACGACTACGGCAAGGCCAGCCGTTATCTGGACGTTCTGGAAGCCGAGATCGAACGGGTGGCGGGCCTTTTGGCGCCAAGCCGCCGGGTGGAGCAGCTGCATTGGGGCGGCGGCACGCCCACCTTCCTGCGTCCCGACGACATCCGTCGCCTGGCCGCGCATCTGCGCCGCTGCTTCGCCTTCGCCCAGGACGTCGAGGCCGGGTGCGAGGTGGATCCGCGCGAACTCACGCGCGAGCACGTGGACGCGCTGCGCGACGCGGGCTTCAACCGCCTGAGCCTGGGCGTGCAGGATCTGGACGAACGGGTGCAGCGGGCGGTCAACCGTGTCCAGCCCGAGCCGCTCGTGCGCCAGGTGTTCGGCTGGATGCGCGAGGCGGGCTTTCCCAGCATCAACATCGATCTCATGGTGGGCCTGCCGCACCAGACGGTGCAGAGTTTCGCCGCGACCCTGGACAGGATCATCGACATGGGGCCAGACCGGCTGGCCGTGTTCAGCTACGCCCACGTGCCCTGGCTCAAGAAGCATCAGAAGCTGATCCAGGAATCCGACCTGCCCGATTTCCCCACGCGCATCGCCCTGCAGCAGCTGATGCTGGAGCGGCTCACCGCCGCCGGCTATGTGTACATCGGGATGGACCATTTCGCGCGCCCCGGCGACGAGCTGGTCAAGGCGCAGCGGGACAAGACCCTGCACCGCAATTTCCAGGGTTACACCACCCACAAGGACTGCGACATTTATGCCTTCGGCGTGTCGGCCATCAGCCAGACCGGGGACGTGTACGTTCAGAACGTCAAGCGCCTGCCGGACTACGAGGCACGCATCCAGGCCGGGTCCCTGGCCACCGAGCGGGGCGTGCGCGTGAGCCGTGACGACCGGATCCGCCGCGATGCCATCCTCGCCCTCATGTGCGACCTGGAACTGGACCGCGCGGCCTTCGCCAGGAAATGGCAGGTGGATTTCGACGCGTACTTCGCCGACGCCCTGTCCGAGCT
>JBBINK010000184.1:0-4850 GCA_037443925.1 Betaproteobacteria bacterium | reverse complement strand
CCACGGCACCATTTTCCCGTCGTACCAGATGAACCCGTCGCGGTCCGCCATCGACATCGCTGCTGCTCCCGGAAAGCCGTCAAAAAAGCGCCATTTTAGCGGATTCCCACGGCGTTAGCCCAACAGCCTCTGCCACAGGGTGGTGACCGCGGCCACATGCTCCGCCACCTCCCCGACGGGCACCCGCGCGTAGGCGGCGCCCGCCATGCGCAGCCGGTGCTGCAGACTGCGATAGGCCTCGCGCACCCGTTCCGCCAGATCGGCGGGAATCAGGCCCGCGGCGGCGGCACGGGAGAGCAGGGCCAGGTTGCCCACGTTGTCCAAAAGCTCCGGGTGGGCACGGGCGTGGGCTAGCACCAGGTACTGCACCATGAACTCCACGTCGATGAGGCCGCCGCGGTCGTGCTTGAGGTCGAACAAGCGGGAATCGTTGGGATGGGCATCCAGCATCTTCTGGCGCATGGCCACCACCCGCAGCTTCACCGGATCGCGCGGCCGGCACAGGATGTCGCGGCGGATCTGCTCGAATGCCTGCCCGACGCCGGCATCCCCCGCCACGTAGCGGGCCCGGGTGAGGGCCTGGTGCTCCCAGGTCCAGGCGTCGTGTTCCTGGTAATGGCGGAAGGCCTCGATCGCGCTCACCAGGAGCCCGGATGCGCCTTCCGGACGCAGGCGCAGGTCGGTCTCGTACAGAATGCCGGCGGGCGTGAGCGTGGTCAGCCAGGTGTTGATGCGTGCGGCCAGCCGGCTGTAGATCTCCTGGGCCTCCTCGGCGGGATCGTCGTAGAGGAAGATGATGTCGAGGTCCGAGGCGTAGCCCATTTCCTTGCCGCCCAGCTTGCCGTAGCCGATGATGGCGAAGCGGGGCTGGTCGCGGTGGCGGCGTGGCAGGGCGAGCCAGCATAGCCTGAGCACTTCGGCAAGCAACAGGTCGGCCAGGGCGGACAGCTCGTCGGCGAGGCGTTCGATGGGCAGCAGGCCTTCGATGTCCTGGGCCAGGATGCGGAAGGTCCAGGTGTGCTTGAATCGCCGCAACACGTCCATCTGGCGTTCCACGTCCAGGTCTTCTCCCAACTCCCCGCGCAATGCCTGGGCCAGGCGGGCCCAGTCCGGCGGGGTGAACAGCTCGCGCGGGTCCAGCAACTCGTCCAGCAGGACCGGATGCCGCGCGAGATACTCTGCCGCCCAGGGACTGGCACTCATCAGCCGGGCCACGTGGGCGAGACTGTCGGGATATTCCGTGAGCAGGGCGAGGTAGCTGCTGCGCCCGGCGATCGCCTCCAGCAGGGTCAGCATGCGCGCCAGGGTCTCCTCCCGATTGGGGAAGGCGGCGGCCGCCTCGACCATGAGAGGCAGCAGCCGGTCCACCCGCTCACGGCTCTTCTCGGGCAGACGCTGGTAGCGCCCGCTGCGGCGGAGGGCTTCCAGACGCGCCCAGACGTCCTCCGGCCGGGCATAGCCCAGCCGGCCCAGGTGGGCCGCGGCCTCGGACGCGACCCAAAGCCACGATGCGGTCTCGCTGGTGTCGGCGGCCTGCTGGGTGGCGAACACTTCCTCGAAGCAGGATTCGACGTGGCGGCGGTGCGCGTCCAGCGTCGCGCGGAACGCCGCCCAGGAGGGCGCGTCCATGGCCCGGGCGATCGAGGCGCGGTCTGCTTCGTCCTCGGGCAGCATCTGGGTCTGGGCGTCGTCCAGATACTGCAGCCGGTGTTCCAGGCGCCGCAGGAAATGGTAGGCGGCGAGCAGCGCATCGACGGTATCGGCGGGCAAAAGGCCCCGTTCCCGGATGCGCTGCAGGGCACTCCGGGTGCCGCGTACCTGCAGGGCCGGGTCGCGACCGCCCCGGATCAGCTGAAAGACCTGGGCGACGAATTCGATCTCGCGAATGCCCCCCGGGCCGAGCTTGATGTCGTCCGCCCGGTCGCGCCGGGCCACCTCGCGACGAATCTGGGCGTGCAGGCCGCGCATGGCGGCGATGGCGTCGAAATCCAGATATTTGCGATAGACGAAGGGGCGCACCAGCGCCATCAGGCCGGCCTCGTCGCCGGTCAGGGCGCGTGCCTTGACCCAGGCATAGCGCTCCCATTCCCGGCCGTGGGCCACGAAATAGTCCTCCAGGGCGGCGAAACTGCTCACCAGCGGGCCGGACTCGCCCCAGGGACGCAGGCGGGTGTCCACCCGGAACACATGCCCGTCGGCGGTGGCCTCGGACAGGGCCTGGCCCAGCTTCTGCCCGAGCCGGGTGAAATACTCGTGGTTGGAGACCCGGCGGGGACCGCGGGTCTCACCGTCTTCGGGATACACGTAGATGAGGTCCACGTCCGAGGAGACGTTGAGTTCCTCGCCCCCCAGCTTGCCCATGGCGACCACGATCAGATGCTGGCGCTGTCCCGTTTCCGCCCCCACCGGTTCCCCGTGGATGGCCGAAAGCCAGGCGTCCAGATGCCGGACGGCATGGACGATGGCGATCTCGGCGAGGCCGCTGACGGTGGCCAGCACTTCGTCCAGGCTCGCCAGCCCCGCCAGATCCCGCACGATCAGGCGCGAATAGACACGCTTGCGCAGTCCGCGCAGAGCCCGCTTGAGCTCGGGCTCGTCCGACGCCGGGTGCTGGTCGAGAAAGGCCAGCATGGCCGCCCGATCCCAGGGCTGGGCGAGGCTTGCGGCGAGCTCGTCCCTGAGCGTGGGTTCGGCCTCGAGCAGGCGACGGACGTAGCGGGAATGGGCGAGGGCGTGTCCGACAGGGTCATCCATGGTGAGAAAGCCTCGGCGAGGGCCGTTTTGGTAACATAGACGCCTGCCAATCCTACCCCATCCAACCCCAAAATCCGCTGGAGGAACCCATGGCCACGATCGAATCCGTGCTCACCGAAACCCGCGTCTTTCCGCCGAGCGAAGCCTTCGTCAAACAGGCCAACGTCCAGGGCATGGAGGGCTATCGGGCCCTGTGCCAGGAGGCGGAGGCGGACTACGAGGGCTTCTGGGCGCGTCGGGCGCGGCAGGTCATCGACTGGCACAAGCCTTTCACCCAGGTGCTGGACGAGAGCAATGCGCCCTTCTACCGCTGGTTCCACGACGGCGAGCTCAACGTTTCCCACAACTGCCTCGACCGGCACCTGGCCACCAAGGCCGACAAGACGGCCATCATCTTCGAAAGCGACGACGGCCGGGTGAGCCGCATCAGCTACCGGGAGCTCTACGAGCGCGTCTGTCGCTTCGCCAACGGCTTGAAGTCCCTCGGCGTGGCCAAGGGTGACCGCGTGGTGATCTACATGCCCATGGGGCCGGAGGCGGTGGTGGCCATGCAAGCCTGCGCCCGCATCGGTGCCATTCATTCCGTGGTGTTCGGCGGTTTTTCCGCCAAGAGCCTGCACGAGCGGGTGATCGATGCCGGGGCCAAGGTGATCGTCACCGCCGACGAAGGCCTGCGCGGCGGCAAGGCGGTGCGCCTGAAGGACGCGGTGGACGAGGCCCTGGGCCTGGGGGGTTGCGATACCGTGGAGAAGGTGGTCGTGTTTCGCCGCACGGGCAACCCGGTCGCCTGGCAACCCGCCCGCGACCTGTGGTGGCACGAGCTGGCCGACCCCCAGCCGGCCAGCTGCGAGCCGGTGTGGGTCGAGGCCGAGCATCCCCTGTTCATCCTCTACACTTCGGGCTCGACCGGCAAGCCCAAGGGTGTGCAGCATGCCACGGGCGGCTATCTGCTGGGCGCCATCCTGTCCATGCAGTGGGTGTTCGACTACAAGGACAGCGACATCTACTGGTGCACTGCGGACGTGGGCTGGATCACCGGCCATACCTATGTGGCCTACGGCCCCCTGGCGCTGGGGGCAACGATCCTGGTATTCGAGGGCATCCCCACCCATCCCCATCCGGGCCGCTTCTGGGAACTGATCCAGAAACACCGGGTGACCACCTTCTACACCGCGCCCACCGCCATCCGCTCCCTGATCAAGCTGGGCGCCGACCTGCCCAAGCAGTACGACCTGTCCAGCCTGCGCCTGCTGGGCACCGTGGGTGAGCCCATCAACCCCGAGGCATGGATGTGGTATTACGAGGTGGTGGGCCAGTCCCGCTGCCCCATCGTGGACACCTGGTGGCAGACCGAGACCGGCTCCAACATGATCGCGCCCCTGCCTGGCGCCATTCCCACCAAGCCGGGCTCCTGCACCCTGCCGCTGCCCGGCATCGCTGCCGACATCGTGGACGAGCATGGGCGGCCGGTCCCCCAGGGGCAGGGCGGCTTCCTGGTGATCAAGCGTCCCTTCCCTTCGCAGCTGCGCACCCTGTGGAACGATCCGGGGCGGTTCAAGAGCGCCTATTTCCCCGAGGACATCGCCGGGGGCAAGTACTATCTCGCGGGGGATTCCGCCCACCGCGACGGGGACGGCTACTTCTGGATCATGGGCCGCATCGACGATGTGCTCAACGTCTCGGGACATCGTCTCGGCACCATGGAGATCGAGTCGGCCCTGGTGGCCAATCCCCTGGTGGCGGAGGCTGCGGTGGTGGGCAAGCCCCATGAGATCAAGGGGGAGGCCATCGTCGCCTTCGTGGTGCTGCGGGGCCCCCGTCCCACCGGCGATGAGGCCAGGCAGGTCGTGGACAAGCTGCGCGAGTGGGTGGCCAAGGAGATAGGCCCCATTGCCAAGCCCGACGAGATCCGCTTCGGCGACAACCTGCCCAAGACCCGCTCGGGCAAGATCATGCGCCGACTGCTGCGGGCCATCGCCAGGGGCGAGGAGATCACCCAGGATGTCTCGACGCTGGAGAATCCCGCCATCCTGGACCAGCTCAAGCAGGCCGTGATCTGAGGGCGGGCGCGATGTCCCGCCGTTCGCGCTGGGGGC
>JBBINK010000183.1:0-4871 GCA_037443925.1 Betaproteobacteria bacterium | reverse complement strand
GGCGCCGGGGTGGTGTCGAAGATCATTGAATAACGGTGGGACGTGGGGCGCGGGGGAGAACCTCCTCACACCTCACGCCCAGCGGCTCACAGGAAATCGAGATGCAAAGCCAGAAAATCCGTATTCGCCTCAAAGCGTTCGACTACCGTCTGATCGATCAGTCGGCGCTGGAGATCGTGGAAACCGCCAAGCGCACCGGTGCGGTGGTCAAAGGCCCCGTGCCCCTGCCCACGCGCATCGAGCGCTTCGACATTCTGCGTTCGCCCCACGTCAACAAGACGTCCCGCGACCAGTTCGAGATCCGCACCCATTTGCGGCTGATGGACATCATCGACCCGACCGACAAGACGGTCGATGCGCTGATGAAACTCGACCTGCCCGCGGGCGTGGACGTGAAGATCACCCTGTAAACCTTGCGCAGGCACGGCCTGCGCAGATGGAAACGAGCCGGTCAACTGCAACCGGCCCTGGTTAAAAGGAAACGAAAATGAGCCTCGGACTTGTCGGTCGCAAGATTGGCATGACCCGCCTGTTCACCGACGATGGCCGCGCCATCCCGGTGACGGTCGTGGACGTGTCCAACAACCGTGTGACCCAGATCAAGACGCCCCAGACGGATGGCTATTCCGCGGTGCAGGTCACCTTCGGTACGCGCCGCCCCAGCCGCGTCACCAAACCCATGGCGGGCCACTTTGCCAAGGCTGCCGTCGAGGCGGGCCGCGTGGTGCGTGAGTTCCGCGTGGATGAGAGCAAACTGAGCGAGTTCACCCTGGGCAAGGTCCTGGGTGCGGATCTGTTCCAGCCCGGCCAGCTGGTGGACGTGACCGGCGTCACCCAGGGCAAGGGCTTCGCCGGCACCATCAAACGGCACAACTTCGGCTCCCAGCGTGCCTCCCATGGCAACTCCCGCTCCCACAACGTCCCCGGCTCCATCGGCATGGCCCAGGATCCGGGACGGGTGTTTCCGGGCAAGCGCATGGCCGGCCACATGGGCGCGGTGCGTCGGACCGTTCAGAAACTGGAAATCGTGCGCGTCGATACCGAGCGGCAGGTGCTGCTGATCAAGGGTGCCGTCCCCGGCTCCCGTGGCAGCGATGTCATCGTGCGTCCGAGCGTGAAGGCAGGTGCGTGATGGAACTGAAAGTGATCAATGATCAGGGCGCCCAGGTCGCCAGCGTGCAGGCCTCCGATGCGACGTTCGGGCGCGAATACAACGAAGCCCTGGTGCATCAGGTGGTGACGTCCTACCTGGCCAATGCCCGCACCGGCACCCGTGCCCAGAAGGACCGCTCCCAGGTGGCCCATACCACCCACAAGCCCTGGCGTCAGAAGGGTACCGGCCGCGCCCGTGCCGGTATGTCGTCCAGCCCCCTGTGGCGAGGTGGCGGCAAGGTCTTCCCCAACAGCCCCGACGAGAACTTCTCGCACAAGATCAACCGCAAGATGTACCGCGCCAGCATGCGCGCCATCCTGTCCGAGCTCGCGCGTCAAGGACGCCTCGCGGTCGTGGAGGATCTGAAGGTCGAGGCGCCCAAGACCAAGCTCCTCGCCCAGAAGCTCAAAGGCATGGGCTTCGACAAGGTGATGGTGGTCACCGACACCATGGACGAGAACCTCTACCTCTCGGCCCGCAACCTGGCCGACGTGCTGGTGGTGGAAGCCCAGTTCGCGGATCCCTACAACCTGGTGCGCTATCCCAACGTGCTCCTCACCAAGAGCGCGGTCAAGAAATTCGAGGAGCTGCTGGCATGAATCCCGACCGTCTGATGCAAGTGATCCTGGCGCCCGTCATCTCGGAGAAGGGCACCTTCGTGGGCGACCTCAACAACCAGGTGCCGTTCCGCGTGGCGGCGGATGCGACCAAGCCGGAAATCAAGGCGGCCGCGGAGCTCCTGTTCGGCGCCAAGGTGGATTCCGTGCAGGTGGTGAACGTCAAGGGCAAGAGCAAGCGCTTCGGTCGCACCATGGGTCGCCGCCGCAACTGGAAGAAGGCTTACATATGCTTCGCGGCGGGGCAGGAAATCAACTTCGCCGGCCCCCAGGCCTGAGCGGCGCAGGAGAGTAGAAAATGCCATTGGTCAAAGTCAAACCCACTTCCCCCGGCCGGCGGGCCGTGGTCAAGGTCGTCAATCCGGACCTCTACAAAGGGCGTCCGGTCGATCACCTGATCGAACCCAAGCCCAAGAAGGCGGGGCGCAACAACAACGGGCACATCACCACCCGGCACCAGGGCGGCGGTCACAAGCACCACTACCGGATCATCGATTTCAAGCGCAACAAGGATGGCATCCCCGCCAAGGTGGAGCGCCTGGAATACGATCCGAACCGCAGCGCCCACATCGCGCTCCTGTGCTACCGGGATGGCGAGCGCCGCTACATCATCGCCCCGAAGGGGGTGACCGTGGGCATGGAACTGATCAGCGGTTCGGAAGCCCCGATCAAGCCCGGCAATGCCCTGCCCCTGCGCAACATTCCCGTGGGCACCACCGTGCATTGCGTGGAAATGCTGCCGGGCAAGGGCGCCCAGCTCGGCCGCGCCGCCGGGGCCGCCGTGCAGCTGCTCGCCCGCGAAGGCAGCTACGCCCAGCTGCGTCTGCGCTCGGGCGAGATCCGCAAGGTGCATGTGGATTGCAAGGCCACCATCGGCGAGGTGGGCAATGCGGAACACAACCTGCGCTCCATCGGCAAGGCCGGTGCCAACCGCTGGCGCGGCATCCGTCCCACCGTCCGTGGTGTGGCCATGAACCCCATCGACCATCCCCACGGTGGTGGCGAGGGCAAGACCGCGGCTGGCCGGCCGCCCGTCAGCCCCTGGGGCGTCCAGACCAAGGGTTATCGCACGCGCAAGAACAAGCGCACCAGCAACATGATCGTGCGTCGTCGTTACCAGAAATAACTGAGGTTTGACTATGGCTCGTTCCATCAAGAAAGGCCCGTTCGCCGACGTCCACCTGCTCAAGAAGGTGGAAGCGGCCAACGCCACCCGCGACAAAAAGCCGATCAAGACCTGGTCGCGCCGATCGACCATCCTGCCGGACTTCGTCGGACTCACCATCGCGGTGCACAACGGCAGGCAGCACGTGCCCGTCTTCATCACCGAAAACATGGTGGGGCACAAGCTCGGCGAATTCGCCCTGACCCGCACCTTCAAGGGCCATGCCGCCGACAAGAAGGCCGGCAAGAAGTAAGGAGAGCACGATGAGAGTTTCTGCTGTTATGCGTGGCCAGCGCCTGTCGCCCCAGAAAGGCCGGCTGGTGGCCGACCTGATCCGGGGCAAGCCGGTGGAGCAGGCGCTGAACATCCTGACGTTCTGCCCGAAGAAGGGGGCGAAGCTGATCAAGAAGGCTCTGGAATCGGCCATCGCCAATGCCGAGCACAACGAAGGTGCCGACATCGACGAACTGAAGGTGACCAGCATCTGTGTGGACAAGGGGCCGGTGCTCAAGCGCTTCGCGGCCGCGGCCAAGGGGCGTGGCGTGCGCATCACCAAACCCACCTGTCACATCACCGTCACCGTCGGTGACAAGTAAAAAGGACGACCATGGGACAAAAAATCCATCCGACCGGTTTCCGTCTTGCCGTCCACAAGAACTGGGCGTCCAAGTGGTATGCCAACAGCCGCAACTTCCCGGTCATGCTCAACGAGGACATCAAGGTGCGCGACTTCCTCAAGAAGAAGCTCGCCCACGCCATGGTGTCCAGGATCGTCATCGAGCGCCCGGCGCGCAACGCCCGCATCACCATCCACAGCGCGCGTCCGGGCGTGGTGATCGGCAAGAAGGGTGAGGACATCGAGAACCTGCGCAACCAGCTGCAGAAGATGATGGGCGTGCCGGTGCATCTCAACATCGAGGAGGTGCGCAAGCCGGAGCTGGATGCCCAGATCATCGCCGACAGCATCGCCCAGCAGCTGGAAAAACGCGTGATGTTCCGTCGTGCCATGAAGCGGGCCATGCAGAACGCCATGCGTCTGGGTGCCCAGGGCATCAAGATCATGAGCTCGGGCCGCCTCAATGGCATCGAGATCGCGCGGACGGAATGGTACCGGGAAGGCCGGGTGCCGCTGCATACCCTGCGTGCCGACATCGATTATGGTTTCGGCGAGGCCAAGACCACCTATGGGGTGATCGGCATCAAGGTCTGGGTGTTCAAGGGTGAAAACGTGGGTCGCAACGAGGTGGCCGCGCCGACGGAGCCGGCTCCCGAGCGGAAACCGCGCAAAGCAGGAGTGAAACATGCTGCAGCCAGCTAGAAGGAAATACCGCAAGGAGCAGAAAGGCCGCAACACCGGCATCGCCACCCGCGGCAACAAGGTGAGCTTCGGCGACTTCGGCCTGAAGGCCGTGGGCCGCGGCCGGCTGACGGCGCGCCAGATCGAGGCGGCGCGACGCGCCATGACCCGCCACATCAAGCGGGGCGGGCGCATCTGGATCCGGATCTTCCCCGACAAGCCGATCTCCCAGAAGCCGGCCGAGGTGCGCATGGGTAACGGCAAGGGCAACCCCGAATACTGGGTGGCCGAGATCCAGCCGGGCAAGGTGCTGTACGAGATGGACGGCGTCAACGAGGAGCTGGCGCGCGAGGCCTTCCGCCTGGCCGCCGCCAAGCTGCCCATCCCGACCACCTTCGTCACCCGCCAGGTGGGTGCCTGACGCGCACGTGCGACGGGCTCATAAAGGTATAGAACCATGAAAGCAAGCGAACTCAGAACCAAGACCGTGGACGAGCTGAAGGCCGAGCTGTCCTCCCTGCTCAAGGCCCAATTCGGCCTGCGCATGCAGATCGCCACTCAGCAGTCCACCAAAACCGATCAGCTGAAAAAGGTGCGGCGGGACATCGCCCGCGTGCGCACCCTGCTCACCGAAAAAGC
>JBBINK010000182.1:4176-4880 GCA_037443925.1 Betaproteobacteria bacterium | reverse complement strand
TCCTTCTACGATTATCCCGCCAAGCTGGCGAGTCTCGACCTGGACCTGGCGGTGGCGCCGCTGGAGATCAACGCCTTCAACGAGGCCAAGAGCAATCTGCGCCTCCTGGAGTATGGGATTCTGGGCTGGCCGGTGGTCTGCACCGACATCTACCCCTATCAGAATGCGCCCGTCAAACGGGTGCCCAACGAGCCCGCCGCCTGGATCGAGGCGATCCGCGAGCGGCTCCATGACCCCGAGGCCGCGCGGCGGGAAGGCGAGGCGCTGCGGGCCTGGGTGCTCGCCCATTTCATCCTGGAAGACCACCTGGACGCCTGGCTGCACGCCCTCACGCGCTAGCGGCTGGGGGCGCGGCGCCTGTCTTTCCCGGCCGGGCGCCCGCCATGCCGGCTTTCCGTAGTCGACAACGTTTCTCCTTGGAGCGGCGGCCTAAAGTTCCCGACCCTCCCATCCGTTAAGGGCACTGACGGCGGCGTGATGGCACGTCGCCCGGGCCCGCGGTGTGCGGGATCCATCAGCAAGGAGAACCAAAATGGCTCTGATCGTCAACACCAACCTCGCGTCTCTCAACGCCCAGCGCAACCTGGCCACTTCCCAAAGCCAGCTGGCCACGACGCTGCAACGCCTGTCCTCCGGTCTGCGCGTGAACAGCGCCAAGGATGACGCCGCCGGCCTCGCCGTGGCCCAGGCCTTCACCGCCCAGA
>JBBINK010000182.1:0-4165 GCA_037443925.1 Betaproteobacteria bacterium | reverse complement strand
CAACAACCAGGCGGTGCGCAACGCCAATGACGGCATCTCCCTGGGGCAGACCGCCGAAGGCGCGCTGGGTCAGATCGCCAACAACGTCCAGCGGATTCGCGAGATCGCGGTGCAGGCGGCCAACGGCACCCTGAGCGACACCAACCGGCAGCAGCTGCAGAAAGAGGTGGACCAGCTCACCCAGGAAATCTCCCGCATCGTCCAGACCACCTCGTTCAATGGCACGGCTCTGCTGTCCGGTTCCAGCACGCTGACCTTCCAGGTGGGCGCATCCGGCAGCAGCGACAACCAGGTGCAGGTGACGACCACCAACCTGGCCGTCAACGGCTCGGGCGGTTTGTACACCTACAGTGGTTCCCTCACCGCGACTGGTGTGATCAACGTCACGACCCAGGCCAACGCCTCCGCTGCCATTGCCAACCTGGACGCGGACATCAGCCAGATCTCCACCATCCGTTCCACTTTTGGCGCGGTGCAGAACCGCTTCGAAGCCGTCATCGCCAACCTGCAGAACTACGTGGAGAACCTGGAAGCCTCCCGCAGCCGCATCATGGATGCCGACTTCGCGGCCGAGACCGCCGCGCTCACCCGCGGCCAGATCCTGCAGCAGGCCGGTGTGGCGGTGCTGGGGCAGGCCAATGCGCTGCCGCAGACGGCCCTCACGCTGTTGCGGTAAACCGGACGGGGAAACGTGACGCAGGAGACGGCCACCGGCGGAAGCCGGTGGCGTTTCCCCGCACGGTCTCCCCAGGCGTGGAGGGTAGGCCATGGCAAACGGTCTGATTTCAGCAGTAGGCCCCGCGGCAAGCGTGGGCTCGGGTGCCGCTCCGACCCCGGTGGCCCCGGCCGATGCTTCCCGTGGGGCGAGTCCGCCAGCCGGGCTGGCCAGCGCAGGCGGGAAGGGAGCGGAGAAACCGCCTCCTCCCGACGCGGAGGCCGTCAGGCAGGCGGTGGAACACATCAGCGCCTTCGTCAAATCCAGCCAGCGAAACCTGGAGTTCTCCCTGGACAGGGAGACGGGCATCATGGTGGTGAAGGTGGTGGATACCGAAAGCGGCGAAGTCATCCGGCAGATTCCGCCGGAGGAAACGCTGGCCATCGCCAAGCAACTGGATTCGGCGCAGGGGGTGCTGTTCCGTTCCAAGGTCTGAACCGGCAAGCCGGCACGGCCGATGGGCGCCGTGCCGGCCCCGCCAGACCCAGGCGGCTAGCAGGAGGGCATCATGGCGATCTCATCGGCAGGACTCGGTTCCAACATCGACGTCAACGGCCTGGTCTCCCAGCTCATGGCCATCGAGCGCCGGCCGCTGGAGGTGCTGAGCCGGAAACAGTCCCTGCTCAACAGTGAAATCTCCGCCTACGGCAGGTTGAAGAGCGCGTTGGCATCCCTGCAGAGTGCGGTGGCCAATCTCAAGGATGCCGGCGACTTCCAGGTGTTCAAGGCCACGCCGGCCAATGACGCCTATCTGACGGCCACGGCGGACGGCACGGCCATTGCCGGTGTGCACGCCATCACCGTGAGCCAGCTCGCCCAGGCACAAAAGCTGGTGTCCTCGGCCTTTGCCGACACCGGCACCACCCAGGTGGGCACCGGAACGCTCACCTTCAGCAACGGCAGCAACAGCTTTTCCGTGGCGATCGATGCCAGCAACAATACCCTCGCGGGCATCGCCAACGCCATCAACTCGGCCACGGACAATTTCGGCGTTTCCGCCACCATTCTCAACGACGGCAGCGGCTATCGCCTGGTGCTCTCCCCGCGGGAAACGGGGACGGCCAAGGCGATCACGGTGAGCGTCAGCGGCGACGGGGACGGGAGCAACACGGACAACGCAGGGCTTTCCCGTCTTTCCTACGTAAGCGGCGCTTACAACCTCACCCAGACCCAGGCGGCGCAGGATGCGGTGCTCACGGTCGATGGGCTTGCCGGCATCACCAGCAGCTCCAACACCGTGACCGGCGTCATCCAGGGCGTGACCCTCAAGCTCAAGGCCACGGGCAGCACCGACCTGGACGTGGCCACCGACACCGCCGCCATCACCCAGAAGGTGAACGACTTCATCAGCGCCTACAACAAGCTGGTGTCGGAAATGGACGATCTCCACAAGAAGGGCGGGGCCCTGGAGGCACGCAACACCGTGCTCACGATCCGCTCCCAGGTGGCCTCGGTGTTCAACACGGCCATCACCCTCACCGGCGTGAATTACAACTATCTGTCCCAGATCGGCGTGAGCTTCCAGAAGGACGGCAAGCTCGCCCTCGATGACAGCACGTTCAAGGGCGCCCTGGAAGGCCGCTTCAATGACGTGGTGTCGCTGTTCACGGACGCGACGCAGGGATTTTCACAGCGGCTCTACACCGAGCTGGGCAACCTGCTTCAGAGTGACGGCGTGCTGGACGCCGCGACCGACAGCCTGGATGCGCAGATCCGCGACCTCGATCTGCGCAAGGACCAGCTGCAAGCCCGTCTGGACCGCATGGAGCAGCGGCTCAGAACCCAGTTCGCGGCGCTGGATGCCCTGGTGGGCAGCCTGCAGCAGACCAGCGTCACCCTGACGCGACAGCTTTCCCAACTCTAACCGGCAGCCCCGAAAGGATGGAGTAGCACGATGAACTCGATGAACCAGGCGCTCACGGCCTATGCCGACGTGGATCTGCAAACGGCGATCGTCACCGCCAGTCCGGTGCAGATCGTCGTCCTGCTCTATGATGGCGCGATCAATGCCCTGGCCGCGGCCAAGGGACGCATGCTGGAGAAGCGCTTCGCCGAGAAGGGCGCGCTCATCTCCAAGGCCATCGGCATCGTCGAGGGCCTGCGCTCGGTGCTGGACCACAGCCGGGGCGGAGACGTGACCTCCAATCTGGAGGCCCTCTACGATTACATGAAACGCCGGCTCGCCAGCGCCAATCTCAAGAACGAAGTGGAAGGCGTGGAAGAGGTGATGCGCCTGCTGTCCACGCTGCGCGAGGCGTGGGTGGAACTGGAGCAGCGGGAACGCCGCGCCGCCCAGCGGCCCGCCGTCGCCGAGACCGCCGCGGCGGGTGTGAGTCTGAGGGCCTGAGGATGGACGCCGCCGAGATGCTCGCCGCCTACCGCCAGATCCGGGACATCACCGCCCAGATGCTGGCAGCGGCCCAGGCCAGTGATTGGGAAGCGCTGGTCAACCTGGAGATCGGACGCAAGGCCTGGGTGGAGCGGGTCTCGGCGAGCACCGTGTCTCCGGGTGAGCTGGCCGCGGAGAAAGATGCCTGCATCCGCTTCGTGCTGGAGACCGACCAGCAGATCATGACCCTCACCCGCGCCTGGATGGGCGAGATGGAGGAGATGCTGGCGGCCGTGCGCGCCCAGCGCAAGCTGGAACGGGCCTACCACGGCGGATGAGTTGGGGGCGCCATGCAATCCTCCGTGTGGCGCGCGGCCACCGATCCCCTGCGAGGGGTGGCGGATTGGGTGCCCGTGCGGCCCGATCCGAACCCGCGCCGGCCGGAGCGGCTTCCGCAGCGCCGCAAGCCCGGCCGTCATCCGGATCACGGCGAGCATCCCCCTCCCCGCGGCGAGGAGCGGCAGCGGCACATCGACGACTACGCCTGAGGGCACGGGGCTGCTCTATAATCCCCGGTGTTCGCTGTACCGCAGGAGGAAGCCGTCATGGAAGGCGCTTTCGTTCTCACCTGGAAGGAAATCCTGATCGGCGCCATCGTGGTGCTCGGCGTGTACATTGCCGAGCTTCTGCTCCTGATGTATGCCTCCCGGGGACGGGGCGTGGCCGTCTGGCGCAGGGGGGGCCAGGCACGGGAGCTGGCCGAGCTGAAGCGGGAGCTGGCCGAGCTGAAGGAGCGCCTCGCGCGCCTGGAAAACGCGGCGGCCGCCGCCCCCGAGGAACCCGTCACCCCCTATACCAAGGCCTTCAACCTGGCCAAGCAGGGCCTGGACGTGGCGGAGGTGGCCGCTTCCTGCGGCATCTCCCGCGCCGAGGCGGAGCTGATCGTGGCCATGCAGCGCGGCGGCCGTTTCTGATCCCGCTATCCGGGCGGGGAGGATGACATGCCGGTGGACCCAGCCCTCGCCCAGTTGCAGCTCTTGCTGCGTCGCGCCACGCCCCTGGTCGAGGGCGCCGAGCGTCTCCCCGACAACCCGCTCAAGTTCACACCAGGGCAGGCCGTC
>JBBINK010000181.1:0-4891 GCA_037443925.1 Betaproteobacteria bacterium | reverse complement strand
AACACCCTGATCGAGCCGCTGTGGAACCGCAACTTCATCGATCACGTGCAGATCACGGTGGCCGAGGACGTGGGGATCGGCAAACGCGCCGACTACTACGAACGCGCCGGCGCCCTGCGCGACATGGTGCAGAACCACCTGATGCAGCTGCTCACGGTGGTGGCCATGGAGCCGCCGGCCAACATGGATGCGGATGCGGTGCGTGACGAGAAGGTGAAGGTGCTGCGCTCCATCCGACCCATCTCCAAGCGGTCGGTCAGCGCCCATGCCTTCCGCGCCCAGTACGCGGCCGGCTTCATCGGCGGTGAGCCGGTTCCGGGCTACCAGGACGAGGAGGGCGTGGAACCGGGTTCGGTCACGGAAACCTTCGTCGCGGCCAAGTTCTACATCGACAACTGGCGCTGGCGCGACGTGCCCTTCTATCTGCGCACGGGCAAGCGCATGGCCCGGCAGCTTTCGCTGATCGCCATCCGCTTCAAGCATCCACCCCAGCAGCTGTTCCGGGAGACGCCCCTCACGTCCATCGCGCCCAACTGGATCGTGCTTTCGCTGCAGCCCGAGGAGAGCATGCACATGGAGGTGCACGTGAAGCAGCCCGGCCTCGAGATGCAGACGCGGGTGCTGAAGATGAACGCCTTCTACCAGGAACCCGGGACGAAATCGCTGGATGCCTACGAGAATCTGCTTCTGGACGTGATCGAGGGCGACCGCACGCTGTTTCTCCGCTACGACGAGGTCGAATGGGCCTGGCGTGTGGTGGACCCCATCCTCAAACACTGGGCCATGGAGCGGGACTACATCCACACCTACCCCGCCGGCACCTGGGGTCTGCAGGAGGCCAACCGCCTGTTCGACGGCGAAGACCAGGAATGGCGCAACGAGGTGTGAGGCCGTGACCCAGGTCCGCTGGCAGGTTCTGCCCGACGCCGCCGCGGTCGCCGCCGAGGCGCGCCGCCGCGTGCTGGCCCTGGCGGAGACGGCCGGACGGGAGCGGGGCGCCTTCCACATCGTGCTGGCGGGCGGCGGCACGCCGCGCCTGCTCTATGCCTCGCTGGTGGATGCGGCCGCGGACTGGCCGCGCTGGCACGTCTGGTTCGGGGACGAGCGCGTGCTGCCCGCGGATCATCCGGAACGCAACAGCGTCATGGCCCGGCAGGCGTGGCTGGATCACGTGCCCATCCCGCGCGACCAGATCCACCCCATCCCCACGGAGTGGGGCGTCGATGCCGCGGTGCGCGCCTACCGGCAATGGCTCGAGCCCGTGGGTGAGTTCGATCTGGTGCTCCTGGGGCTGGGCGAGGACGGCCACACCGCCAGCCTGTTTCCAGGGCACGACTGGGGAGAGCGGCCGGACGCGCCCGATGTGCTCGCCCTGCGCGATGCGCCCAAGCCGCCGCCCGAGCGGGTGTCGCTGTCCGCCCGTCGCCTGTCGCGGGCTCGGGCGGTGATGTTCCTGGTCACGGGCGCCGGCAAGCGGCAGGCGGTGGCCCGCTGGCGCCAGGGTGAGCCCATCCCGGCGGCGGCCATCCGCCCCGCCGGGGGCGTGGACGTGCTGCTGGATGCGGCCGCAGCGGGCATCTGAAGGCCCGCGCCCGACGCTCAGGCCACCTCGCCGGGCGTGAGCAGGCGTGCCACCAGGCCGAAGGGCGCGGCCGCGTCGAGGGGGATGCGCACCCGGTATCCCGCCCCCGGGGCGAGGGCGAGCGCTCTTCCCTCCAGGTCTTCCATGTGGCTGAGCCTGAGCCGGCGGTTGCCGCCGGGGCTCAGGATCTCCAGCTCGTCGCCCAGCGCGAAACGGTTCTTCACCGCCACCTCGGCCAGCCCCCGGGCGGCATCGAAGGCCACCACGTCCCCCACGTACTGGCTGCGGCCGGATTCGGAATGACCGCGCAGGTAGTTCTGATACGCCTCGGTGTGATGGCGCTGGTAGAAGCCATCGGTATAACCGCGGTTGGCCAGCCCTTCCAGCTCCGCCAGCAGGGTGGGGTCGAAGGGGCGGCCGGCGGCGGCATCGTCGATGGCCCGCCGGTAGGCCTGGGCGGTGCGCGCCACGTAATAGAGGGACTTGGTGCGCCCCTCGATCTTGAGGGCATCCACGCCGATGTCCACCAGCCGCGCCACGTGCTCGATGGCGCGCAGATCGCGGGAATTCATGATGTAGGTGCCATGCTCGTCCTCCAGGATCGGCATGAGTTCACCGGGGCGCGCCTTCTCCTCCAGCAGCCATGCGCGGTCGGCGAGGGGATGGCGGCGCTGGGCGCCACAGTCGGCCAGCGCGGGCTGCGGTGCCGTGGCCGCCCCCTCGGAGGCGAGCGCGCGCCAGTCGCCGGTGGCGGTCTCGGTGGCCGGGTGGGTCTTGTATTCCCAGCGGCAGGCATTGGTGCACGTGCCCTGGTTGGGGTCGCGGTGGTTGAAGTAGCCCGACAGCAGGCAGCGGCCGGAGTAGGCGATGCACAGGGCGCCGTGGACGAACACCTCCAGCTCCATGTCGGGGCATTGCTGGCGGATCTCCGCGATTTCCTCCAGGGACAGTTCCCGTGACAGGATCACACGGGCAAGCCCCAGGCGCTGCCAGAATCTCACCGCTGCGTAGTTCACGGTGTTGGCCTGCACGGACAGATGGATGGGCACCTCCGGCCAGCGCTCGCGCACCATCATGATGAGGCCCGGGTCGGCCATGATCAGGGCATCGGGGCCGTGGGCGACGACGGGCTCCATGTCCGCAAGGTAGGTCTTCACCTTGGCGTTGTGGGGCATGACGTTGCTCGCCACGTAGAACTTCCTGCCCAGCGCGTGGGCGTGCGCGATGCCGGTGGCCAGCTGTTCCAGCTGGAACTCGTTGTTGCGCGCCCTCAGGCTGTAGCGGGGCTGCCCGGCATAGACGGCGTCGGCGCCGTAGGCGAAGGCGTAGCGCATCTTTTCCAGGCTGCCGGCGGGCGAGAGCAGTTCGGGAATGCGGCTCATGGGGAAGATTCGGAGGCGGCGGGTCGGCGCCAGTCAAACGGGGTAGAATTTTATCCCATGTCCGATCCCGCTTTCGTCCATCTACGTCTGCATTCCGAATTCTCCGTGGTGGATGGCATCGTGCGCGTGGACGATGCCGTGAACAGGGCCCGCGCCGACGGCATGCCGGCCCTGGCCCTCACCGATCTGGCCAATGTCTTCGCCCTGGTGAAGTTCTATCGGGCCGCGCGTGCCAAGGGCGTCAAGCCCATCATCGGCTGCGACGTGTGGCTGACCAACGAGGCCAACCGCGATCAACCCTTCCGCCTGCTGCTGCTGTGCCGCAACCGCGAGGGCTATCACCGCTTGTGTGAGCTGCTGTCCCGGGCGTATCGGGAAAACCACTACCGCGGCCGCCCGGAACTGCGCAGGGAGTGGTTCGACGACGGGGACAATGGCGGCCTGATCGTGCTGTCCGGCGCCCATCTGGGCGACGTGGGCCAGGCGCTGCTGCAGCACAACTGGCAGCGCGCGCGCCAGCTCGCCGAGGCGTGGGCGGCGCGCTTTCCCCGTGCCTACTACCTGGAGCTGCAGCGGTGCGGCACCGCCCAGGCCGAGGCCCAGGTGAATCTCGCCGTGGGGCTGGCGCGGGAAACGGGCCTGCCGGTGGTCGCCTCCCACCCCATCCAGTTCATGACGCGCGAGGATTTCCAGGCCCACGAGGCGCGGGTGTGCATCGCGGAAGGCTACGTGCTGGGCGATCCCCGCCGCCCCCGCCCCTTCACCGAGGAGCAGTACTTCAAGAGCCAGGCGGAAATGGCGGCGCTGTTCGCCGACCTGCCCGAGGCCCTGGCCAACAGCGTGGAGATCGCCAAACGCTGCAACCTGAGCATCGAGCTGGGCAAGCCGAAGCTGCCCCGGTTCCCCACGCCGGAGGGCATGGGGCTCGACGACTTTCTGGTCCAGCAGGCGAAGGAAGGGCTGGAACGGCGGCTCATCCAACTCTATCCCGATCCCGCCCAGCGGGAGGAGGCACGGCCCCGCTACGAGGCCCGGCTTGCGTTCGAGACGGCAACCATCATCCAGATGGGATTCGCCGGTTATTTCCTGATCGTGGCGGACTTCATCAACTGGGCCAAGCACAACGGCGTGCCGGTCGGGCCCGGGCGCGGTTCCGGCGCCGGGTCGCTGGTGGCCTACTGCCTGGGCATCACCGATCTGGATCCGCTGCGCTACGACCTGCTGTTCGAACGCTTCCTCAATCCCGAGCGGGTGTCCATGCCCGATTTCGACGTGGATTTCTGCCAGGACGGGCGCGACCGCGTCATCGACTACGTGCGTCGCCGCTACGGCGAGGAAAGCGTCTCCCAGATCGCCACGTTCGGCACCCTGGGCTCCAAGTCCGTGATCCGGGACGTGGGCAGGGTGATGGACCTGCCCTACAACTTCTGCGATCAGCTGTCCAAGCTCATCCCCGTGGAAGGCGTCAAGCCGGTGTCCCTGGCCAAGGCGCTGGAAATGGAGCCCCAGCTCCGGGAACGCTACGACAACGAGGAGGAAGTGCGCGCCCTCATCGACCTGGCGCAGAAGCTGGAGGAGCTCACGCGCAACGTGGGCATGCATGCCGGGGGCGTGCTCATCGCGCCCGGCCGCATCACCGATTTCTGCCCCATCTACAGCGCGGAGGGCTCCGACTCGGTGGTGAGCCAGTTCGACAAGGACGACGTGGAAGCGGCCGGCCTGGTCAAGTTCGACTTCCTGGGCTTGCGCACCCTCACCATCATCGACTGGGCGGTGAAGTTCGTGCGCGCCCTGCGGCTGAAGCCCGAGGATGAGCATTTCACCATCGAGTCCATCCCCCTCACCGACGGGCCGACCTACAAGCTGCTCAAGGACTGCAACACCACTGCGGTGTTCCAGCTGGAAAGCCGCGGCATGAAGGATCTCA
>JBBINK010000180.1:0-4892 GCA_037443925.1 Betaproteobacteria bacterium | reverse complement strand
AGCGCCCGGGTGATCTTGCGGGTGACGAAGGTTTCGCCCCGGATGGGGCTTTCGTGGTTGAACAGGATGCCGTTGCAGGCATAGAGGCCGTAGGCCTCGCGGTAGTTGACGGTGATCCAGTAGCCGTAAAGCTTGGCCGCTGCATAGGGGCTGCGGGGATAGAAAGGTGTGGTTTCCTTTTGGGGAATCTCCTGTACCTTGCCAAACAGCTCCGAGGTGGAGGCTTGGTAGAAACGGGTTTTCTTCTCCAGTCCCAGGATGCGGATGGCCTCGAGCAGGCGCAGCACACCCAGGGCATCCGAATTGGCGGTGTATTCGGGCTCTTCGAAGGAGACCGCCACGTGGCTCTGGGCGGCGAGGTTGTAGATCTCGTCGGGCTGCACCTGCTGGATGATGCGCAGCAGGCTGGAGGAATCGGTCATGTCGCCATGGTGCAGGTAGAAGGGCAGGCCCGCTTCGTGCCGGTCGTGGTAGAGGTGGTCGATGCGGTCGGTGTTGAACAGGGAGGTGCGGCGCTTGATGCCGTGTACCTCGTAGCCCTTGCCCAGCAGAAATTCGGCGAGATACGCGCCGTCCTGGCCGGTGATGCCGGTGATGAGGGCGGTCTTGGTCATGGGGTTTTCGTCTCCTGATGGGTACCCACGCCTAGACGCTCGGCCACCGCGACCAGTACGGGCACGAAGCGATGGCCCGCTTCCAGGGCGTCGGCCTGCACGGCAGGGTCTTCGATGTATTCGTGCACCATTTGGTTGCGTAGCCGGCGCAGGTCCAGCCAGGCCTGGGCGTCTTCGATGAGCCCCAGGCGTTCGGCGCGGTCCAGATTCTCAATAAAAGTGGCAGGGCGTTCTCCATGGGCCGCCAACCAGGCAGGAAGCGCTCTGTCGCCGAGGGTGTCCTGCAGCCGGCCAAAGCGCGCCACGAAGGCATCCACCCGTTCGGCGAGCGCGTTGTCGGTGTCGAGCAACCGGGCGCGCTCCGCGGTGAATGGCGTGGCAAACAGGCTCTGATCGGTCGCGACGAGATGGCGAGCCTCCCGCCCGATGATGGGCAGCAGCCGCTTCAGGCGCTCGGCGGCATGGGCATCGGCGATCACAACAGCACTCCCTCGCGCCTTGCCACGTCGTGGATGGGAAGGGACATGAGGTTGGGGGCTGCGAGCACCACGTCCACCTTGCGGCCATCGAGGGCGCGGCTCACGCGCCCGGCGATCCGGGCGGCGAGGGTCGCGGGCTCGGCGACCGGTTGCGGAAGCTCCACCAGCAGATCCACATCGCCCCCACGGGCCGCATCATCCAGGCGTGATCCGAACAGGCGCACGCTGGCATCGGGGCCAGCCTGTTCCTGGACGATGGCGCGGATCGCCTGGATCTGTTCCGGTTTCAGACGCATGATTGCGATTCCTTGCCGGGCGGCGCATCCTGCCCGGCGGCGATCTCCTGTCGCAGCGCTTCGATTTCGGCCTGCAGCTGCTCCACTTCGCACAGCTTCAGGCGCAGGTACTCCACCGTGAGCCGGGCTTTCTCCCTGATGCCCTGGGGGGTGAGCACATAGAGGTAGGCCAGTTTGTTGCGGCTGTTGCGGAAATTCTTGGCCTTGACGTGGCCCTTCCCGATGAGCGCGTGAAGGCAGTAGTTCACCTTGCCCAGGCTGATTCCCAGCTCCCGGGCGATCTCCCGCTGGGAGAGGGCGGGGTTCGCTTCCAGGAGCTTGAGCAGCCGGTAGCGGATCTGGGGGTCGAGCATGACTGCCGCGTTCAGCCGTTGAACGCAAGGATTAAAGCACCGGTGCGAAAGGGGTGTCAAGGAAGGTTGCGACAGGTGGCCCGCCCTTGCACCGGGCGGGACGCGCCGGGCGTCTCAGCGCTGGGTGTCTCAGCGGAGGCCGGCCAGCCGCTTGCGGGCCAGCTCGGCGGCAGGGCTAGTGGGAAAGCGGGCGATGATGTCCTCCAGCGTCTTGCGGGCCGTGGCCTTGTCCCCCAGCTCGGCCTGGGCGCTGGCCATGTTGAGCAGGGCGTCGGGCACTTTGGGGCTGGTGGGATAAAGGCTCAATAGCTTCTGCTGGGCGGCGATGGCGGCCTTGTAATCCTTCGACGCGCTGTAGGCATTGCCGATCCAGTACTGGGCATTGGCGGCGAGGGGGCTGGACGGGTAGGCCTTGAGGAAGTTCTCGAAGGCCCGGATGGCGGCCGCGTAGTTGCCCATCTTGAACAGGTTGAAGGCGGACTCGTAGCTGCGGGCCTCGGCGCCGGCATCGGCCGTGGCGGTCGGGGCCGCAGCCGGAGCCGGTCCGGCGGCGGGGGCGCTGCCGGCCTGCTCCAGCCTGCGCAGCCGGTCATCCAGGTCCACGTAGAGGTCCCGCTGGCGTTTTTCCGCAGTCTCCAGCCCATGGGTGTTGAGTTCCACCTGGCCACGCAGTTTGGCCAGCTCGGCCTTGAGGGCATCCACCTGCTGCATCAGCTCCAGCAGTCCCTGGGCGCGCAGCTTGGCATCCACCTGCGCCAGCTTGTCTTCCAGGGCCTTGAGCTCGTCCCGGAGCTTCTGGTTCTCCTGGGCCAGGGTCTGGATGCGTGCGCGGGCCTCGTCGTCGGAGAACAGCCCGGCGCCAGCGGGCAGGCTGGCGCCGAGCAGGAGCGCTCCGCACAGCCACAGCCGTGGGTCGCGCTTCATGGTCACTCGCCCTGATAGACGATGTCCGTGCGGCGGTTCTGGGACCAGCAGGACTCGTCATGGCAGGTGGCCTTGGGCTTCTCCTCGCCGAAGCTCACGGCCTCCATCTGGCTTTCGGAGGCGCCCAGCACGGCCATGGCCTTGCGCACGGCGTCGGCACGGCGCTGGCCCAGCGCCAGGTTGTATTCGCGGCTGCCGCGCTCGTCGGCGTTGCCCTGGAGGAAGACCTTGGCCGACTTGTGCTCCGTCAGGTACTTGGCGTGGGCCTCGATGATGGGCCGGTATTCGGGTTTGATGGCATCGCTGTCGTAATCGAAATAGATGCTGCGCTTGGACAGGATGTTGTTGGGGTCGTTGAGGGGATTGACCGCGCTGGTGGGCGGCACCAGGGGTTGGGCCGTGCCTTCCGTGCCCGCGGCAGGCTTGGCGGTGCGGTCTTCCACCGCCGCGCGGGGCTGCTCCTTGGCCGGCTCGGTGCTGGCACAGCCGGCCAGCACGGAGAGCACCAACATACCGAGGGTGAGGCGTTTCATCGTTTCTCCTTTCCGTTGGACATGAACAAAATGAACCTCATGGTCTGGCATTCGGCCCCCAGGCCGGTTCCCGCACGTCGCCCACTTCCGTGGTGAGCCGCTGCTTCACCCGGCCATCGCTGGAGACCGCGGCCAGAAAGCCGCGGCCCGCCTGCTCGGTGGCGTAGAGGATGAGCTTGCCGTTGGGGGCGAAACTCGGCGATTCATCCAGGGCGCCATCGGTCAGCACCTGCACCTGGCCCGAGGCGATTTCCTGAATGGCGAGGCGGAAGCGGCCGCCCTCCCGCTGCACGAAGACGAAGCGCTTGCCGTCGGGGCTGTAGCGCGGGGTGACATTGTAGCTCCCCTGGAAGGTGAGGCGCACGGCTTCGCCGCCATAGGCCGGCATGCGGTAGATCTGCGGGCTGCCGCCCCGATCCGAGGTGAACAAAAGGTAACGGCCATCGGGCGACCAGTTGGGTTCGGTGTCGATGGCGTCGCTGTGGCTGAGCCGTTTCAGGCCGCTGCCATCGGCATTGATGGCATAGATCTGGCTGGTGCCGTCCTTGGTGAGCACCACGGCGAGCTGCCTGCCGTCGGGCGACCAGGCGGGCGCGCTGTTGCTGCCCTTGAAATTGGCCACGGCCCAGCGGCGCGCGGTGGCGAGCTCCTGCACATAGACGACGGGCTTCTTGCTTTCGAAGGCCACGTAGGCGAGCCGCGCGCCGTCCGGCGACCACGCCGGGGACATGATGGGCTCCCGGGACCGGAACACGGTCTGGGCGTTGGCCCCGTCGGAATCGGCCACCTGCAGCTCGTGCACGTTGCCCCGCTTGGTGACGTAGGCGATGCGGGTGGAGAACACGCCCACGTCTCCGGTGAGTTTCTCGTAGATGAGGTCCGCGATCCGGTGTGCGGTGGCCCGCAGCTGCGCCGGCGAGGACGGCAGGCTGTAGCCGGCCAGCTGGATCACGCCCCCGGGCGCCTGGGGGTCTTCCTTCACCGTGTCGATGAGGCGGAACTGCACGTCGATCCGTCCGCCGGGCTGGGCCACCACGCTGCCGATCACCAGGGCCGCGGCGCCCCGGGCCTTCCAGTCGGCGATCCGCACTTCGGCGGGCTGCCGGGGCAGGGGACTGACCCCGGTGGTGCTCACCAGCCTGAACTGGCCGCTTCGGGCGAGATCGGCGGCGACGATGGCGGAGATGCGGTCCTTGAAGGCCTCTTCGCCCGGGAAGGGCGCGATGGCCACCGGGATCTGCAGCGCGGCGCCGCCGCTGATCTCGATGGTGAGCGCGGCGTGGGCGGCGCGCACCAGAATCAGGCCGATCGCGAGCAGGAGAAAGGCAAGTCGGTTTCGGATCATGGTCGGGTGCATTGCGGATTCGGGTTGTTGGGACAAATCTTCAGATGCAGCTCCCGCATCAGGCGGAACTGCTCCGGGTTGGGGGGCACGGGCAGGGGATCGGCCTGCACGATGGCGTATTCCACCGCACGGTCGCAGGCCGAAATGCCGCTGCTGCGCCTGAGGACGGGGTTGCCTCGCAGCTGCCCGGTGGGCAGCAGCGCCACGTCGAACTCGACCAGGGGATCGCCCTCGCCGCAGGGCTGGCGGTTCAGGAAGCCCTGGATCTTGCGGATGATGCGGGCCCGGTAGTCGCCCAGCACCCGCTCGCTTTCGGCGGCCGCGCGGGCGGCCTCGGCCTGCGCCTGC
>JBBINK010000179.1:0-4902 GCA_037443925.1 Betaproteobacteria bacterium | reverse complement strand
CAGGGTCGAAATCAGGGTGTCGCGATGCAGCACGTGGGCAAGTTCATGGGCCATCACCCCGCGCAGCTCCCGCGCCGACAGCAGGCGCAGGATGCCCGTGGTGGCCGCCACCGCCGCATGCTCCGGGTCACGGCCGGTGGCGAAGGCATTGGGCTGGTCCTCGTCGATCACGTAGACCCGGGGCATGGGCAGGCCGGCCCGGCGGGCCAGCTCCGCCACCAGGCGATAGAACTCGGGCGCGCTGGTCTCGTCCACTTCCCGGGCGTTGTACATCTGCAGCACGAGCCGGTCGGAATTCCAGTAGGCCCACAGGTTGGTCGCGGCGGCGAAGGCCAAGCCCAGGAGCATGCCGGTGGCGCCGCCCAGGACCATGCCCAGGAAACCGAACAGGGCCACGATCCCCGCCATGAGCAGGGCGGTCTTGATCCAATTGCCAAACATGAATGCCTCGCTTCGTCCGATGAAAGTCTGCCGACGGTGTTAGATGATGGGGCGGCGTGGAAATTCAAGCCGGGCCGCCCAGCCGTGCCCCGGGCCGCAGCGCCCCGGAGGCGGCGAATTCGCCCGCCTTGAGCCGTCGCCCGCCTTCCCGCTGCAGCTCGGTCACCCGCACCGCGCCCTCCCCTGCAGCCACCAGCAGGCCGTCGCGATTGAGCTCCAGCACCTCACCAGGCGCCCCCTCCCCTTCGGCGGCAAGGGCGTTCCACAGCCGCAGCCGCTCGCCGTCGAGGCCGGTGTAGGCGACGGGAAAAGGATTGTAGGCGCGGATGCGGCGCGCGATCTCCTGCGCCGGGGCGTGCCAGTCGATGCGCGCTTCGTCCTTGCCGAGCTTGGGCGCGTAGGTCGCCCGGGATTCATCCTGGGGTTCGGGCTTGAGCGCGTCCAGGCGCTCGAGGGCCTCGACGATGGCCTGGGCGCCCAGGGCCGCGAGCTTGTCGTGCAGGCTGGCTGCGGTGTCGTCGGGGGCGATGGGACAGGTTTTCCGAAGCAGCATGGGGCCGGTATCCAATCCGGCATCCATCTGCATGATGGTGATGCCGGTGTCCGTGTCTCCGGCCAGGATGGCCCGCTGGATGGGGGCGGCGCCCCGCCAGCGGGGCAGCAGGGAGGCGTGGATGTTGAGGCAGCCCCGGCGGGGCAGGTTCAGCACGGCCTCGGGCAGGATCAGGCCATAGGCCGCCACCACCATGGCCTCGGGCTCGACGCGGCGCAGGGCGTCCTGGATGGCCGCATCGCGCAGGGTGGTCGGCTGGGCCAACGCGAGCCCGTGTTTTAGCGCCAGGAGCTTGACGGGGCTGGGCTTGGGCTTGAGGCCGCGGCCGGCGGGCCGGTCGGGCTGGGTGAGCACCAGGGCGATGTCGTGACCGGCCTGGAGCAGGGCCTTCAGGGCAGCGGCGGCGAAGTCGGACGTGCCGGCGAACACGAGGCGCATGGGAGGACGCTCGCCTTCACAGGGTCACGCGTTCGCGCTTCCTGAGCTTTTGCCGGATGCGGTTCTGCTTGAGCCGGGAGAGATATTCCACGAAGACCTTGCCGCGCAGGTGGTCCATCTCGTGCTGGATGCACACCGCCAGCAGGCCTTCCGCCTCCAGGGTGAAGGGCTTGCCTTCGCGGTCCAGGGCGCGCACCGTGACGCGCTGCGCGCGGGTCACCTTGTCGTAGATGCCCGGCACGGACAGGCAGCCCTCCTCGTGCTCCGCCTGTCCTTCGGCGCGCAGGATCTCGGGATTGATGAGGGTGAGCAGCTGGTCACGGGTTTCGGAAACGTCGATGACGATCACCTGCTCGTGCACGTCCACCTGGGTGGCCGCCAGCCCGATGCCGGGCGCGGCATACATGGTCTCGGCCATGTCCGCCACCAGCCGGCGGATGCGGTCGTCCACCACCGCAACCGGCTTGGCAACGGTATGAAGCCGCGGATCGGGATAATGGAGAATCGGTAATATCGCCATCGAAAATCGCTTGATCTATGAATCTTTTATATGCAGAATTTAAAGCAAACTCCACCATTCGGATTGCATAAGGCCGCCGATTCGGAGTGGAGTTCCCCGCAAACTGCACATCGATCGAGGGTGCCCATGCGCAAAGTCATTATAACGTTGCTCGCCATCGGTAGTTTCCTTGCGTGGGGTGCCCGCGCCGAAGAGCCGGCCATACGGGGCGATGCACCCGAGCGTTACGTCGTGGTCAAGGGCGATACCCTGTGGGGCATCGCCGGCCGCTTCCTCAATGAGCCCTGGCGCTGGCCGGAAATCTGGGAACTCAATCGGGAGGAGATCCGCAATCCCCATCGCATCTATCCCGGCGACGTGGTGGTGCTGGAACGCTCCGCGTCGGGCAAGGCCCGGCTCAAGCTGGTCAAGAACCAGAAATACGGTGGGCGCGAGGTGGTGACGGTCACGCCCTCCGCGCGCGTCCAGCCCCATCCCGAGACCCCGGCCATCCCGGTGATTTCCCCGGCGGACATTGGGCCTTTTCTGTCCCAGCCCCTGGTCGTGGACAAGGATGGCCTGGCCTCGGCCCCGGAAATCGTGGCCTCCGAGGAGAACCGCGTGGTCATCGGCGCCGGCAACCGCGCCTACGTCGCCGGCCTCAAGGCGGGCGACCCGTCCCAGTGGCAGGTGTTCCGCCCCGGCAAGCCCCTGGTGGATCCGGATACCCAGGAGACCCTGGGCTATGAGGCCGTCTATCTGGGTGAGGCCCGGGTCACGCGCTTCGGTGAGACCTCCACCATCGAGATCGCCAAGGCGGTGGCGGAGATCAACCGGGGCGACCGGCTGGTGCAGCTGCGGGAAGGCGAGCTCAGCAACTTCGTGCCCCATGCTCCCGACAAGCCCCTGCGTGGCCGCATCCTGGCGGTCTATTCGGGCGTGGCGGAGGCCGGGCCGGCGGCCATCGTGACCCTAAACCGGGGTAGCCGCGACGGCCTGGAACTCGGTCACGTGCTGGCCCTGTACCGTCACGGCAAGACCGTGGCCATCGACAAACCCAAGGAGCCGGCGCCGCTGCGCAACTGGCATCAGACGGAGTGTCTCAAGAAAGACGCCAAAGTCAGCTTCGACCAGCCCTATGACCGCGCCCAGGCGTGGGGCCCCTGCCCGCCCGAGAGCGCGGAGAAAGGGCTGGTCACCCTGCCGGAGGAACGCTACGGGCTGCTGCTCGTGTTCCGCACCTTCGACCGCGTGTCCTACGCGCTGGTGATGCAGGCTACCGCAGCCGTGCACCAGGGCGACGTGGTGACCAATCCGTGAGGCCACGCGGGGGCGCGGCCCATGAGCGAGCACCCGGAGGTGCTGGACTGGGTTGCCCTCGCTGCCATTCCGGGCCTCGGTAACGAACGCTACCGGCGGCTGCTCGCCCGCTTCGGCCTGCCCGCACAGGTGTTCGCGGCTCCCCGCCCGGCCCTCGCGGCCGTCGTGGAAGCGGAGCTCGCCCAGGCGATCGCGACCCGCGCCTATGACCAGGCGCTCGTGGCCCGCACGGCCCGCTGGCTCAAGGAGGAGAACCATCACCTCCTGACGCTTGCGGACCCCGCCTATCCCCGCCGTCTGCTGGAGATCCCGGATCCCCCGCCCCTGCTGTACGCCAAAGGGTCGCTCCACCTGCTCGAGCGGCCGGCGCTGGCCATCGTGGGCAGCCGAAATGCCACCGCCCAGGGGCGGAAGGACGCCATGGCCTTCGCCCAAGCGCTTTCCGCCGCCGGATGGTGCATCGTCAGCGGTCTGGCCTTGGGCATCGACGCGGCGGCCCACGAGGGGGGCCTGGCGGGTGCGGGCAGCAGCATCGCGGTGGTGGGTACCGGTTTGGACATCGTCTATCCGGCCGCGAACCGGGCGCTGGCCCACCGGCTCGCCGGGGAGGGGCTACTCCTGTCCGAGTTCGCCCTGGGAACCCCTGCCCGCGCCCAGCATTTTCCCCGCCGCAACCGCCTCATCAGCGGGCTGGCCCAGGGGGTGCTGGTGGTGGAAGCCGCGCTGCGCAGCGGCTCCCTCATCACGGCACGGCTGGCCGCGGAACAGGGGCGGGAGGTGTTCGCCATGCCCGGCTCGATCCATTCCCCCTTGAGCAAGGGCTGTCATCGCCTGATCAAGGAAGGGGCGAAGCTGGTGGAAAGCGCGGCCGACATCCTGGAAGAGCTGGGCGCCGCGAGCCCGCCGCCGGCGCCCCCGCCCCAGGCAGCCCCGGCCGACGACGGCAAGGGGCTGTTGAAGGCCCTGGGCCATGACGCCTGCGCCATCGACGTCCTGGTCCAGCGCACAGGGTTGACGCCCGAGGAGGTTTCCTCCATCCTGTTGGAACTGGAGCTGGCCGGCCGCGTGGCCGCGCTTCCCGGTGGCCTGTATCAGGCAATCCATTGAACAACGACCCCCATCCGTCGGGAAGCGCAGGTGTTTGACATCCTCGTCTACCTTTTCGAGAACTACTTCGAGGCCGAGCTCACGCCCGATCATGGCAAGCTGGCGCAGGAACTGTCCGCAGCCGGTTTCGAGGAAGCCGAGATCTCCCAGGCCTTCGACTGGTTCAAGGGGCTGGAGCGCCTGAGCCAGGCGGAAGGCTACGCCCTGGCCCTCGCCGAGAGCGACGGGGTGCGCCTGTTCGCTGCGCCCGAGCAGGCCCGCCTCGACACCGAGAGCCGGGGGCTGCTCGCTTTTCTGGAGGCGTCCGGGGTGCTGAGTCCTCTGGAGCGGGAGTGCGTGATCGACCGGGCGCTGGCGCTGGACGAGCCGGAAGTCACCGTGGAGCAGGTCAAGTGGATCGTGCTCATGGTGCTGTGGAGCCAGGGCCGGGATTACGTGTTCATGGAAGACTTCCTCACCGGGACCCCCCACAGCCAGCTGCAGTAAGCGCCCCGCCCTTGCCAGGCCGCCCCGATTCCTCTTAATATCCCGCGCCCGGCCCATT
>JBBINK010000178.1:0-4915 GCA_037443925.1 Betaproteobacteria bacterium | reverse complement strand
GATAGCCGCGGCCCCATGGGCGCCCCATCCCGCGGACAGGGCCGCCGCGCCCGGGGAGTCCTGGCCCGCGCCCACGGCCACGGCAGCCGTCGCCGACTCGGCCAGGGGAAGCGCTCCGTCATCGGCCGAGGGCCCGGGCAGCGGCAAGGATGGCAAGCCGCCGGCAAGGTTTGCCGCCCCCTCGCCCGGCACCGGCCCGGCCCCACCCTTCACCCCGGAGGGCACCGGAGGCAGGCTGCTCGCGCCCTGGTCGCCCCCGTCCGCGAAGCCGGCCGGTCCCGTCGGCCCGAGGGGCACGGCCACCGGCAGGGCGAACAGCAGGCCTGGGGCCGCCTCCGTGCCAGCCGGGCGGTCGGCGCGTTCCGCCGCCCCACTCCCCTCCCCTTCCAGGGCCGGCAGCCCGACAGGCGGCACGTTCGCGCCTGCGGACAGCTGCTGCGCGAGGAGGCGGGAGAAATCCGCCGCCGCAGCGGCATCGGGCAGCACGGGGGCCGCCCCATCCGGCGCCATGACCGGGGCGGCATTGCTCACGGTGAGGTGCGCGGATACGGGAAGGCTGGGCATGATGAATCCGACTCCTGGTACGAGCCCGATGGGCGATGCCCCCTGCGGAGCAAACGGCGTGCCAGCCCCGGCTCAGCTCCCCCGGCGCGGGGGCAGGGGCCCGTCCACGGCCGGGCGGCTGCGCCGGGCATGATCGTCCTGCTCGCGCTGTTCCTGGCGGGCCGCGCGCACCGCTTCCGCCTGGGCATGGCGTGCCTTGAGCACGTCGTAGGTCTTGAGCCGGCGCCGCTCCTCCAGCCAGGCTTCCTGTCCCCGTTCCCACTCCTGGCGCCGCCGCTCGACTTCCAGCTGCTGCTGCCGGATGGCCACCTCGATCTTCTGCAGAAAAACGTGGAAATCCCGCACCCGCGCCATCGGCATGCCCTGGGCCACGGCCTGTCCCAGACGGGCGCGGTATTCCTCCTGGAAACCCTGCAGCTGGGCCAGCTTGGCCTCGGCGTCCTGCCACTGCTGCTTAAGCTGGGCCAGGCGACGGGTGGCCGCCTCCAGCCGCTCGCTGGCCAGGGTGTGCAGGGGTTCGAGGGGGAAGCGCCGGGGCATGGCGGGTCAGTGCCTCAGATCCGCAACAGCTGTTCCAGCGCCAGGATGCTCTCGCCGTAGGCGGCGCGTTCGCGCATGTCCTGGACCAGGAAGGATTCGAGCCTGGGATACAGCGCGATGGCTTCGTCCAGGAGCGGATCCGTGCCCCGGACGTAGGCGCCGACGCTGATGAGATCGCGGCTGCGCTGGTAGCGGGAGTAGAGGTTCTTGAAGCGCCGCACCAGCTCCAGCTGCTGGGGCGAGACGATCTCCGTGATGGCGCGGCTGATGGAGGACTCGATGTCGATGGCCGGATAATGCCCCTGATCGGCCAGGCTGCGGGACAGGACCACGTGGCCGTCGAGGATGGCGCGCGCGGCATCCGCGATGGGATCCTGCTGGTCGTCGCCTTCGGTGAGCACGGTGTAGAAGGCGGTGATGGAGCCGCCGCCTTCCCGGCCGTTGCCGGCGCGCTCCACCAGCTGGGGCAGCTTGGCGAACACCGAGGGAGGATAGCCCTTGGTGGCAGGCGGCTCCCCGATGGCCAGCGCGATCTCCCGCTGGGCCATGGCGTAACGGGTGAGGGAATCCATGATGAGCAGCACATGCTTGCCCTGGTCACGGAAGTACTCCGCGATCGCCGTGGCATAGGCCGCCCCGTGCAGGCGCAACAGGGGCGGCGTGTCCGCGGGCGCGGCGACCACCACGGCCCGGCTGCGCCCCTCGTAGCCCAGGATGTTCTCGATGAATTCCTTGACCTCGCGGCCACGCTCGCCGATGAGCCCGACCACGATGATGTCCGCGCTGGTATAGCGTGCCATCATGCCCAGCAGCACGCTCTTGCCCACGCCACTGCCGGCGAACAGCCCCATGCGCTGGCCCCGCCCCACGGTGAGCAGGGCGTTGATGGCCCGCACGCCGGTATCCAGCACCTCGCGGATGGGTGCCCGGGCCAGGGGGTTGAACGGCCGGCTCTGCAGCGGCACCCGCTGCTGGGTCTCGATGGGCCCGAGGCCATCCAGGGGACGTCCGGCGCCGTCGATGACCCGCCCGAGCAACTCGGGCCCGACCGCCACCTGGCGCGCACGGTCCTCGGCGCGGCGCCGCTTGATGAGCGTGCCCCGGGGCCGGGGTGCCTGCAGATCGCCGGTTTCCACGGGAATCACCCGCGCCCCGGGCACCAGTCCGTAAACGTCGGTGGAAGGCATCAGGAACAGGCGATCGCCGGAGAACCCCACGACCTCGGCGTCCACCGACAGGCCGTTGGGCAGTTCCACCACGCAGCTCGAGCCGACCGCCAGCTTGAGGCCGACCGCCTCCATGACCAGCCCGGCCACCCGGGTGAGGCGCCCCGTCATGGCCCAGGGGCGCACGGCAGCTACCACCTCCCGGCAGTCGCGCACGAAGGTGCGCCAATGGCCAAGGTGGATGTCCGCTGCTTCAGTCGTTCCAGTCGGCATCGCTTCCCAGCGCGGCGACGATGCGCTTCCAGCGGGTGGGCAGAGTCGCGTCCAGCTCGCTTTCCGCCGTCTCGATGCGGCAGCCACCCCGCTCCATGTGGGGATCCTCCACCACCCGCCAGACCGATTCCTGGTACTCGTAGGCGAGCATCTGGCGCACGAGGTTGGCGTCTTCGGGATGCAACACCAGCACCGGATGCTCGGACAACTGGGGCAGGCTCTCGATCGCCTCCCGCACCACGTCCAGAACCCGTTCCGGTTCCACGCTCAGGGTTCGCCGCACCAGCTGCCGGGCGATGTCCAGGGACAGCTCGAGGATCTGCTCGGCCATGGCGCCCTCGAAACGCTCGAGCGCCTGCTCGAGCGCCGTGAGCAGCTCGCGCATCTGCCGGGAATAGGCCTCGCCCTGGGCGCGGCCGTCACGCATGCCCGCCGCGAAACCCTCCTGGTAGGCCTGCTGGTGGATGCGCTCGATCTCCTCGGCGGTGGGCAGCTTGACCTTGGGATCCTCGGGAGGCGGCGCAGGCTTCTCCTCCAGCGAAGCGAGTTCCCAGCGCTGGTAGGCCGAAAGCTGTTCCTTGGGGATGATGGGTCGGGATGCCATGCCGGATGAACGCGCGCCGAATGCTCGAGGCGCCCATTATGACCCCGAAAACGCGCGGGAGGAAAGGGCGCGCCGCGCCCTCAGATGAAGGCTTCCTCGCCCTTGCCACCCAGGGCGATCTGCCCCTCGTCGGCGAGGCGGCGCACGATCTTGAGGATTTCCTTCTGCTCCGCCTCCACCTCGGACACGCGCACCGGCCCCTTCGCTTCCAGATCGTCGCGCAGCATCTCCGCCGCGCGCTGGGACATGTTCTTGAAAATTTTCTCCCGCAGCTCGGGGCTGGCGCCCTTCAGGGCGATGATCAGGCTTTCCGACTGCACCTCGCGCAACAGGAGCTGGACCGCGCGGTCATCCAGGTCGAGGATGTTCTCGAAGGTGAACATTTCGTCCTGGATCTTCTGCGCCAGCTCCGGGTCGAAGTCGCGCACCGCCGCCAGCACCGAAGTCTCCACCGCGCCGCCCATGAAGTTGAGGATCTCCGCCGCCACGCGGCTGCCGCCCATGGCGCTTTTCTTGATGTTGTTGGGGGAGGTGATGAGCTTGGTCAGAACCTCGTTCAGGTCCCGCAGGGCGATGGGCTGGATGCCGTCCAGGGTGGCGATGCGCAGCACCACGTCGTTGCGCAGGCGCTCGGTGAAGTGCCCGAGGATCTCGCTGGCGTGGTCCCGGTCCAGGTGGACGAGGATGGTGGCGATGATCTGGGGGTGCTCGTTCTTGATCAGCTCGGCCACGGAGGCCGCGTCCATCCACTTGAGTCCCTCGATGCCCGCGGTGTCTCCACCGTGCAGGATGCGGTCGAGCAGGCTCGCCGCGCGGTCCGAGCCCAGGGCCTTGGTCAGGACGTTCTTGATGTAGGCGGCGGAGTCCGCGCCCAGCGCCGTCTGGCCCTCGGCCTGGCGCCGGAACTCCTCCAGCACCTGCTCGACCTTTTCCCGGTTGACGGTGGTCAGGCTCGCCATGGCCGCGCCCAGCTTCTGCACCTCCTTGGGCCCGAGGTATTTGAACACCTCGGCTGCCTCCTCCTCACCCAGGGCGAGCAGCAGAATGGCGCTCTTCTCGATGCCCGCGTCGCTCACTGCCCCTCCTTGCTCACCCACTCCCTGACCACGTTGGCCACCACGCTGGGGTTTTGCCGCGCGAGCTCACGCACGGCGGCGAGATTCTGCTCATAGCCGGCCTGGGCGGGCGCCGCCGGCTCGCCCGCCGCCTCCTCGACCGGCAGGGCCGGCGCGGGCGGACGCGCAAGGTCACGCAGGATGGGGCGCAGCACCATGAACACCAGCACCCAGATGATGGTGGCGATGGCCAGGAACTTCAGCGCGCCCAGACCCGCGCTCTGGAACCAGGGCGTCTCGTAGAAGGGCGCGGCTTCCACCTTCTCCGGCCCGGGCAGGTTGAAGGCCGCGTTGACCACGTTCACGGAATCGCCCCGCTGGGCATTGAAGCCCATGGCCTCCTTCACCAGATTGTTGATCTGGGCGAGCTCTGCCTGGGACAGGGGCGCAACGCTCACCTTGCCGTCCTTGGCCGTGGTCTTGCGGTAATTCACCACCACCGCCGCGGAGAGCCGCTTGACCGCGCCGGCCGGCTGTTTGACGTGGCGGATGGTCTTGTCCACCTCGTAGTTGACGGTCTGCTCCTTCTGCCCCTGGGTGAGCGCCCCGCCCGGCTGGGCGCCAGCCTGGGCCGGCCCGGTGATGGGCGCGCTGGCCGCCCCCGGCGGCTGATTGGACAGGGCCCCGGGCACCCCGGCGGGCGCGGCGGCGGG
>JBBINK010000177.1:0-4996 GCA_037443925.1 Betaproteobacteria bacterium | reverse complement strand
GGTCCTCGATCCACACGAAGGTGTTGCAGCGGGCGGTGATGGTGACGTGGGAGCGCTGGTTGTGGGCGCCATAGTTGGAGATCTTCTTGGAACAGGGACACAGACTGGTGACCGGCACCACGACCTTCATGGTCTGGCGGTATTCGCCCTTGTGCACCTCGCCGATGAAGGTGACCTCATAGTCCATCAGGCTCTGGACGCCGGACACGGGCGCGGTCTTGTTGACGAAGTAGGGGAAGGTCATCTCCACATAGCCGGATTCCGCCTCCAGCCGCTTGACCATTTCCCGCAGCATCTGCTCGAAGTTCTCCACCGAGATCTCGCGCTCGTAGCCGTTGAGGATCTCCAGGAAACGGGACATGTGCGTGCCCTTGAAATGATGGGGCAGATACACGTACATGTTGAACACGGCCACGGTGTGCTGCACACCCGCGCTCTTGTCGGCCACCCGGATGGGATGGCGCACGGACTTGACGCCCACCTTGTCGATGGCGATCTGGCGGGTGTCGGCCGAGGCCTGGACGTCGGCCATGGGGAGGACTTCGCACTGGTTCATGGGGGAATCCTTCTGCAGTTGGGCATCCCGGGCAGAAGCGGGAGGCCGGTTCACGAGTTGACAGTATAAGCCAGCTCAATACCTGAGTAAATAGCTCGGGTATGGCGGGTCACCGCGGCCAGCACGCCCGCCGCGTCCAGCCCGTATTCCGCCAGGAGGCTGGCGGGGTCGCCCTGCTCCACGAAGCGGTCCGGCAGCCCGATCTGCAGCACCCGGTTGGTCAGCCCGTGTTTGGCCAGACATTCCAGCACCGCGCTGCCGGCCCCGCCCTGGATGACGTTTTCCTCGAGAGTGACGATGAGCGGGTGGGACTCGGCCAGCTCCCGCACCAGCGCCTCGTCCAGCGGCTTGACGAAGCGCATGTTGGCCACGGTGGCATCCAGCGCCTCGGCCGCGGCCAGGGCGGGGGCGAGCATGCTGCCGAAGGCGAGCAGCGCGATCTTGCTGCCGCGCCGGCGGATTTCGCCCCTGCCCACCGGCAGCGCCTCCATGACCGGCCGCACGGGCACGTTGGGCCCGGTTCCCCGGGGGTAGCGCACCGCCGTGGGCCCGTCCAGGGTGAAGGCGGTGTAGAGCATCTGACGGCATTCGTCTTCGTCGGCCGGAGCCAGGATGGTCAGGTTCGGAACGGCCCGGAGGAAGGACAGATCGAAGGCCCCGGTATGGGTGGGGCCGTCCGCGCCCACCAGGCCGGCCCGGTCGATGGCCAGCATCACGGGCAGGTTCTGCAAGGCGATGTCGTGGATGAGCTGGTCGTAGGCCCGCTGCAGGAAGGTGGAATAGATGGCCACCACCGGCTTGAGCCCCTCGCAGGCCAGGCCCGCGGCGAAGGTGAGGGCATGCTGCTCGGCGATGCCCACGTCGTAATAGCGGTCTGGGAAGCGCTCGGAGAACGCCACCATGCCCGAGCCTTCGCGCATGGCCGGGGTGATGGCCACCAGGCGGGGGTCGCGCTCGGCCATGTCGCACAGCCACTCGCCGAACACCTGCGTGTAGGTCTTGCCCGTCCCCGGCTTGCTGGCGACCCCCTGCTTCGGGTTGAAGCGCGCCACGCCGTGATAGAGGCAGGGATCGTCCTCGGCGAGCTTGTAGCCCTGCCCCTTCTTGGTCACCACGTGGAGGAACTGGGGCCCCTCAAGACGGCGGATGTTGCTGAGGGTGTCGATCAGCACGTCCAGATCATGGCCGTCGATGGGACCGACGTAATTGAAACCGAATTCCTCGAACAGCGTGCCGGGCATGACCATGCCCTTGAAATGTTCCTCGGCCCGCTTGGCCAGCTCGCGGATGGGGGGAATGGCCTCCAGCACCTGGCCGCCCCGCTTCTTGACCGCGGTGTAGAACCGTCCCGACAGCAGCTTGGCCAGGTAGTTGGTGAGGGCGCCCACATTGGGCGAGATGGACATCTCGTTGTCGTTGAGGACGACCAAAAGGTTGGCGTCGCTCGCGCCGGCATTGTTGAGCGCCTCGAAGGCCATGCCGCCGGTCATCGCCCCGTCGCCGATGATGGCCACCGCCCGCCGGTCGAGGCCGGCGCGCTTGGCGGCGAGCGCCATGCCCAGGGCCGCGGAGATGGAGGTGCTGGAATGCCCCGTGCCGAAGGTGTCATAGGGACTCTCCTCCCGCTTGGGGAAGCCGGAGATGCCCCCCTTCTGGCGCAGCGTGGCCATGGCCTTGCGCCGTCCGGTGAGGATCTTGTGGGCATAGCTCTGGTGGCCCACGTCCCACACGAGACGGTCATCCGGGGTGTTGAACACGTAATGGAGGGCGATGGTGAGCTCCACCGCGCCCAGATTGGAGGCGAGATGCCCGCCGGTCCGGGACACGCTCTCGACCAGGAAGTCGCGCAGCTCGGCGGCAAGCCGCGGCAGATCCCGCCGGTCCAGCTTGCGCAGATCCTGGGGCTCGTCGATGCGGTCGAGGAGCGATCGTTCAGGCATCGTTCAGAAGCGGCGCAGGACGATGAAATCGGCCAGCTCGCGCAGGCGGCGAGCCCGGGCGCCGAAGGGCTCGAGGGCCGAGATGGCATCCTCGCGCATTTCCATGGCCAGCCTGCGGGCCTCGGTGAGCCCCAGGATGCTCACGTAGGTGGGCTTGTTCCGCTGCGCGTCCTTGCCGGCCGTCTTGCCCAGCGTGGCCGTGCTGGCTTCGGCGTCGAGCACGTCATCCACCACCTGGAAAGCGAGTCCGATGAACTTGGCGAAATGGTCGAGGCGGGCGATGTCCTCCTGGGGCAGGTCCCCGCACAGGGCTCCCAGCATGACCGACGCGCGGATCAGCGCTCCGGTCTTGTGCACGTGCATGAACTCGAGTTCGGGCAGCGTGAGCGTCTTGCCGACGCTGGCCAGGTCGATGGCCTGCCCCCCGGCCATGCCCCGCGAGCCCGCCGCCACGGCCAGCAGCGTCACCATTTCCAGCTGCCGCTGCGCATCGTCCGCCAGGGGATATTGTGCCAGAAGCTGGAAGGCCAGGCTTTGCAGCGCATCGCCCACCAGAAGGGCCGTGGCCTCGTCGAACTCCACGTGCACCGTGGGCTTGCCCCGGCGCAGCACGTCGTCGTCCATGCAGGGCAGGTCGTCGTGGACGAGGGAATAGGCGTGGATGAGCTCCACCGCCGAGGCCACCACGGTCAGCCGGTCGGGATGCGCGCCCGCGAGCTCCCCCGCGGCGAAGGCCAGAAGCGGCCGCACCCGTTTGCCGCCCCCCAGCACGGCATAGCGCATGGCCTGATGCAGGCGCACCGGCGAGATGTCGGGCCCGGGCAGATGGCCGGCCAGAGCCTGCTCCATGCGCGCCGCGAGCCCATGGGCCCAGGCTTCGAACTCGGGAGAGAAAGACACGTCGTGCAAGGTCACTGGGCCGGCTCGCCGGAGAACGTCTCCAGCTGGCCCGACTCGGTCAGGATGCGCACCTGCTGCTCTGCATCCTGCAGCTGCTGCTGGCACGCCTTGAGGAGCTCGGTCCCGCGCCGGTAGGCGGCGAGGGATTCCTCGAGGGAAAGCTGCCCGCTCTCCATGCTGGCGACGATCTTTTCCAGTTCGGCGAGGGCAGCCTCGAAGGCGGGCGTCTTGGAAGCTTTGGCCATGGCAAGCCCGAAAGAAAAAAGGGCTTTAAAGTACCCCAACTGGCCGGCCATGGGCAATGCGCGCCGCCCGGGCGCCACCGGCGCGAAGCCCGCGCCCGGCGCCCGAAGCGTGGCTGCGCCCGGGCCGCGAGACCCCCGGCTTGGGTCTTGATTTTCCAACACTATCCGCCACATTGCGCTTGCCCCTGGGCGCCAATTCGGACATAATCGTCGCCTTAACTGCGCAGTCATGCGGGCCGCGGCGGCCCGGCAGGGTGCCGGCCGCCAGGGGCGTTGATCCACAGCGTTCATTCCGTCAGCTCTCGATGAGTTGCGGCGCGAGGGCCGGCAGGCGCTCGAGCGCAACCCGACCCAGCTTCCCATCGACTGGTATTTCGATCCCGCCATCTACGAGCTGGAGAAGAAGCTCCTGTTCGACCAGGGCCCGGGCTACGTGGGCCATGCCCTGATGGTGCCCAAGGCCGGCGACTACTACGTGCTGGACTGGATGAACAAGGGCAAGGCCCTGGTGCACGGCGACCAGGGCATCGAACTCTTGTCCAACGTCTGCCGGCATCGCCAGGCCCTCATGCTCGATGGCCGCGGCAACACCCGCAACATCGTCTGCCCCCTGCACCGGTGGACCTATGACCTTTCCGGCCGGCTCATGGGCGCCCCCCACTTCCCGGACAACCCCTGCCTCAACCTGGAGCGCACGGCGCTTCAGGACTGGCACGGCATGCTGTTCACCGGCCCGCGGGACGTGGCCCGCGACCTGGCCGGCCTGGGCGTGGCGGATGAGCTCGCCTTCGAGGGCTACATGCTCGACCGCGTGCACGTCCAGCCCTACAACTTCAGCTGGAAGACCTTCATCGAGGTGTATCTGGAGGACTATCACGTCGTGCCCTTCCACCCTGGTCTTGGCCACTTCGTCAACTGCAACGAGCTCAAGTGGGAGTTCGGCGAATGGTACAGCGTGCAGACCGTGGGCATCGCCGACGGCCTGACCAAGCCCGGCTCGCCCGTCTACCGGAAATGGCACGAACAGGTGCTGCGCTACGACGGGGGCAAGCTGCCCCCCTACGGCGCCATCTGGCTCACCTATTACCCCAACATCATGGTGGAGTGGTATCCCCACACGCTGGTGGTGAGCACCGTCTGGCCCACCGGCATCGAGTCCTGCATCAACGTGGTGGAGTTCTACTACCCCGAGGACATCGTCCTGTTCGAGCGGGAATACGTCGAGGCCGAGCAGGCCGCGTACATGGAGACGGCGGTGGAAGACGAGGAGATCTGCCAGCGCATGCAGGATGGCCGCAAAGCCCTGTGGCTGCGGGGCGGCAACGAGATCGGCCCCTACCAGTCGCCCACCGAGG
>JBBINK010000176.1:1446-5078 GCA_037443925.1 Betaproteobacteria bacterium | reverse complement strand
GATGCCCTCGAGCTTGTTGAACTCGGTGGTCGCGCCCTTGTAGCCGGCGTAGCGCAGCGTCTCCAAGGCGGCCGCGGCCAGCTCGATCTGCTCGGCGCTGAATTGGCGGCTGCCGCGTTTCAGGCGCAGGTACTCGGGCGTGGTCTTGCCCACGGCCACGGCCACATAGCCGGGGTCGTTGGGGTTCGTGTCGGTGACGTCGAAGATGTCGCTGAAGCGGATGCCGGCATCCACGAGCGCCTTCACCCTCGCTTGCTCGGTGCGGCCGAGCTTGACCCACCGCACCTCGAATTGGCCGCCGTCGGTGGCATCGTCGGGGCTCGTCTGCACCAGCTTCGCCGCGTAGAGGGTGCCCTTCGACAGATCGCGCGGCCTGTCGGCGACGAACAGGGTGAGGGGTTTGTTGTCGCCGTCATGGCCGAACAGGACGGTGCGCGCGTCGGGAAACACATACCCCATCTCGAAGGTGCCGCGGCCCAGGGCGAAATGCTTGACCACCTGGGTCTTGCCGCCCTTCATCACCCGCACCTCGGGCGTGATGCCACGGTAGTAGGGGTTGGCGGGCTTCTGCCCATGGAAGTAGAGCCGGGTGAAGCCGGTCATGTCATCCTGCATGCCGCTGGGGTCGAGGGCGCGGCTGGCCTCGACCGTGCGCGCATCGATGGTGTAGTTCTCCTCGGAACCGAGATGGGTGTTCCAGGGTGTGTGCGAGCCGTTGCACAGCCAGGCAAGGCCTTCCCAGGCGGAGAAATCGATGGGCCGCTGATCGATGGCGGTGAGCGTGCCGGTGCGTTTGTCCTGCGCGAGGCGGGTGAGGATCATGCTGGCGGGCGTGTTGCGGCGCCAGTTGACCGTCTTGCCATCGGGCCGCTTGAAGGCGCTGTCGGGTGACTTGTCGGCCACCGTGCCATCGGCGAGCAGCCAGTCGTACTCGAAATGGGTGACGAGATAGAGTTCATCGCCCAGCTTGATCAGAGTGTTGGCGTCCGGTGTTTCCGAGATGAGCACCTTGTCGGGCTGGACCGGATCGGGGATGGGTTTGCCAGCCACGTCATAAAGGGTCCCGGCCGGGTAGGGGTTGCGGCCGATGGTGTCGGTGTTCCTGAACAGCGTCACGTATTCCAGCGGTTGCTCGACCACCTTGCCGTCGGGATAGGTGAGCCTGACCCGGGCGCGGGCGAGCATCGCCGCCCGCTCCTCGGGCGTGGCCGGCGCCGGCATGCCGATGAATTCGACCACCGGCGCCTTGCCTCGGGCCGGGCCAGGGGCGTCCGCCGCCATCGCCTGGAAGGTGTTGCCCACGACACCCAGGGCCAGGAGGAGCACGGCCAGTCGCCGGCCCGGAAAGACGTCGCGCGAACCAATGGTCTGTTTCATGGGTTCCTCGTCATGGATTGGGGAAAGGGGTTGAAAAAAGAAGGCAGCAAGCCCGGCCGGCACTGTGGCACGCGTCCATGACGCGCGTGTGACATGGCTGGCCGTCACCGGCGCCCGGCATGTGCCGTTCCCGCCAATCTGCGATAATGCGCGGCATGCGAATCGACGGCCAGCCCACCCGCAGCATCACGCCCCTCGAGGACCACTCGGGCGTGCGCATCATCGACCAGACCCTGCTTCCCCACCGCCTGGAATTCCGCGTGCTTCGCCATCTCGACGATGCGGTGGAAGCCATCGTCACCATGCGGGTACGGGGCGCACCCCTCATCGGGGCCACGGCGGCCTATGGGCTGGCTCTGGCCCTGCGCGCCGATGCCTCGGACGACGGCCTGCACATCGCCTGCGGACGGCTGCTGGCCTCGCGCCCCACGGCCGTGAATCTGCGTTGGGCCCTGGAGCGCCTGCAGGCGCGGCTGGATCCCCTGCCCCCCGCGCGGCGCTTCGAATACGCCTGGCAGGAGGCGGCGGCCATCTGTGAGGAAGACGTGGCGCTCAACGCGGCGATCGGCCGTCACGGCCTGGCGCTGATCCGGGACGTCCATGCGCGCACGGGCACGGCGGTGCGCGTGATGACCCATTGTAATGCAGGCTGGCTCGCCACCGTGGATTGGGGCACCGCCCTGGCACCCGTCTACATGGCCCACGATGCCGGCATCCCGGTGCAGGTCTGGGTGAGCGAGACGCGCCCGCGCAACCAGGGCGCCGCGCTCACCGCCTGGGAACTCGGCCAGCATGGCGTGCCCCACACGGTGATCGTGGACAACGCGGCCGGACACCTGATGCGCCGGGGCGAGGTGGATCTGGTCATCGTGGGCGCCGACCGGGTGGCGGCCAATGGCGACGTGGCCAACAAGATCGGCACCTATCTCAAGGCCCTCGCGGCGCGGGACAATGGCGTGCCCTTCTATGTGGCGGTGCCTGGCCCCACCATCGACTGGCGGCTCGGCGACGGCAGCGGCATTCCCATCGAGGCGCGCAGTCCGGAGGAAGTCACCCACGCCTGGGGCGCCTCCTTGGGCGACCACCTGCAGGCGGTGCGGCTCACGCCCGCCGGCAGTCCCGCCTTCAACCCCGCCTTCGACGTCACGCCCGCTCATCTCGTCACCGGCCTGATCACGGAACGCGGCATCGCCGATGCCTCGCCCGCAGGCCTGCGCCGGCTGTATCCCCATGACCCGTCTTGAGGAAGCGTGGCTGCGCACGGCGCTGGCCGAGGCCAGCCGCCGCACCGTGGAGGAGGGCCTCAATCGCGGCACGGCCGGCAACCTGAGCGTGCGCTTCGGCCAGGGCATGCTCATCACCCCCTCCGGCCTGTCTGCCGACCGGGTCCTGCCCGAGCAGATGGTGTTCGTCAGGGGCGAAGGTGCGGCCTCGGGCACCCTCAAGCCCTCCAGCGAATGGCGCATCCATCGGGACATCTATGCCGCCAAGCCGGAAGTGAATGCCGTGGTCCACGCCCATGCGCCCCACGCGGTGAGCCTGTCCTGCCTGCGCAAGCCCATCCCCGCGTTCCACTACATGGTCGCGGTGGCGGGCGGCAAGGACATTCCCTGCGCGCGCTACGCCACCTTCGGCACCCAGGCCCTGTCGGATGCGGTGTGTGAGGCCCTGCGCGAGCGGCGCGCCTGCCTCATGGCCAACCATGGCCTGATCGCCGTGGGTGGGGACCTGGATTCCGCCCTCGCACTGGCGCTGGAGGTGGAGGAACTCTGTGCCCAGTACTGGCGGGCACGACTGGTCGGCGAACCGGTGCTGCTCACCGACGCGGAAATGGACGAGGTGCTGGAACGCTTCAAGAGCTACGGCCAGCGTGGGCGATGAACCCGCTGGCGCCTTCGCGGTCCTAACGGCTCCCATCCATGAACAAGAACCTTTCCGCGCTGTTGGTCTGCCTGGCCGTCGCCGGCTGTGCCGTGGGCCCGGATTACCGGCCTCCCGCGGCGGCGCTTCCGCTCCAGTGGGCGCGCCTTGCCGGCACGCCGGCCGTGCCCGAGCCGGCCGAGACCGCCCGCTGGTGGCAGCGGCTGGGCGATCCCGTGCTCGCCGGCCTGGTGGAGACCGCGCTCGCCGCCCATCCCGACCTGGCCGCCGCCCAGGCGCGGCTGCGCCAGGCCCGGGCCCAGCGCAGGGTGAGCGGCGCCGGCCTGTGGCCGGAGCTCTCGGCCACGGCTGCGGCCAGCCGCAGCGAGTCTTCG
>JBBINK010000176.1:649-1420 GCA_037443925.1 Betaproteobacteria bacterium | reverse complement strand
CGTAAACTCTACCGGGCCGAGCTGGATGCAAGCTGGGAACTGGATCTCTTCGGTGGAAACCGGCGTGGGGTGGAAGCCGCCCAGGCGGACGTGGAAAGCGCCGAGGCAAACCTCGCCGCCACCCGGGTGAGCCTGGCGGCGGAGACGGCGCTGGCCTATGTGGACGCACGCAGCGCCCAGAACCGCCTGACCATCGCGCGGGACAACCTCGCTCGCCAGAGCGAGACCCTGCAGCTCACCCAATGGCGTGCCCAGGCAGGACTGGTGAGCAGCCAGGACGTGGAACAGGCGCGCGCCAACGTGGAGCAGACCCGTGCCCAGATTCCCGTGCTGGAGCAAAGCCTGGCCAATGCGGAAGACCGTCTGGCCCTGCTCACGGGCGAGCCCCTTGCCACGGTGCAGGCACGCCTGGCCGCCGGTACCCTGCCCGACCCGCCCCCGCGGCTCGCGGTGGGCATTCCCGCCGACATCCTGCGCCAGCGTCCGGACGTGGCCGCGGCCGAGCGCCAACTGGCGGCCGCCACCGCCCGCGTGGGACAGGCCGAGGCCGCGCGCTACCCGCGGCTCACGCTGTCCGGCACCCTCGGCCTGGAAGCGCTCACCCCCGGCGCGCTGGGCGAGGGGGGAAGCGGCTTTTCCACCCTGCTCGCCCAACTGGCCGCCCCCCTGTTCGACGCGGGCAGGCGCCAGGCCCAGGTGGAAGTGCAGGATGCCCAGCGGGAGCAGGCCGAAGCCCAGTATCGCAAGACCCTGGCCGCAGCCCTGCAGGAG
>JBBINK010000176.1:0-621 GCA_037443925.1 Betaproteobacteria bacterium | reverse complement strand
GCTGGCTGCGATCGCCGCCGCGCGCGGCCGCGAGGCCAGCCTCGCCACGGCCGCCGAGGCGGCACGCAACGCCGCGCTCCTTGCCCGTCATCGCTACCAGGCCGGCCTCACCGATTTCCAGTCGGTGCTGGATACGGAGCGCAACCGGCTGGCCGTGGAGGACGCCCTGGCCAGCGCCCGGGCCGAGCGCGTGGCCAGCGTCATCCGTCTGTACAAGGCCCTGGGCGGCGGCTGGCCCGGGTCTGAAGAAGGAACTCGCCCATGACCGACCCCAACCCCGCCATCGAACGCCTGCTGGGTGCCGAAGCCCTATCCCGGCGGCGCCGCATCGCCCTCGCGGCCGTTGCCGCCGTGCTCGTCGCCGTCGCACTCTACGGGTTCCTCGCCAAGGGCAATGGAAGCCAGCCCCAGTACGAGCTGCAGGAAGTCAGGCACGGGCGTCTGGAAGTGACCGTCTCCGCCACCGGCACGCTGCAGCCCACCAACCAGGTGGACGTGGGCAGCGAGCTGTCGGGCATCATCGACAAGGTGTTCGTGGACGTGAACGACCGCGTCCGACGGGGACAGCTGCTCGCCCGGCTCGACACCCGGCGCCTCGAGGATCAGGTGGCGCGCTCCCGC
>JBBINK010000175.1:0-5204 GCA_037443925.1 Betaproteobacteria bacterium | reverse complement strand
GCCATCATGGACGTGGAAGTGTTCAAGGCAGGTTATCTGGCCGGGCCGCTGGCCCCCGTGGGTTCCACCGTGCCGGTGGGTGGCGCACTCGGCTACATCACCGACACACCGGGGGATCTGGCCATCGAGGCGGGCGAGGTCGTCACCGAGAAGGCGCCCTCCGAGATGATCCCCCACCACGCCGGCACCGCCATCATCATGCCGCAGCTTTCGGACACCATGACCGAAGGCGTGATCGTCAGCTGGGAAAAGAACGTGGGCGATCCGGTCAAGCGCGGCGACATCGTGGCCACGGTGGAAACCGACAAGGCCATCATGGACGTGGAGGTGTTCCAGGAGGGCTTCCTGTCCGGCCCCCTCGCCGATGTGGGCAGCACCGTCGAGGTGGGCCACCCGATGGCCTTCATCGTCAGCGACCAATCCAAGGTGGTGGACACTGCCGTGACCATCACCGCGGACCACAAGGTCACCGACGTGCATCACAAGGCGCCGGTCCCGCCCAAGCCCGCCACGGCCACGCCCGCGCCCAAACCCCTGGTGGTGCCCACACCCACGGTGACCAGCGAGGCCAAGCCGGTGCCGCGCGTGCCCGGACGCAAGGCCACGCCCTATGCACGCAAGGTGGCCGGAGCGCTGGGCGTGGACATCTCCACCATCGCCGGCAGCGGCCCGGAAGGCGTGATCACCGCAGCCGACGTGCAGCGTGCGCGGCCCTCCATGAAGGAGGTCGCCCACAGCCTGCCCCAGGTGGACGTGCCCGGCGAGGGCCGGCCCATGACTTCCATGGAAAAGGCCGTGGCCCACGCCATGACGGCGTCCCTGACCATGCCCACCTTCCACGTCACCATGAACATCGACACGAGCCGCCTCACCGCGGCGGCCAAGGCCCGGGGCGTGTCGGTCACGGTGGCCATCGCCAAGGCCTGCTCCGTGGCGATGAAGAATCACCCGCGCATGAACTGGGCCTACCAGCCGGTGGACAAGCTGGTGGAACGCAGCAACCACGACTTCGGCATCGCGGTGAAAAGCGATGACGGCGGGCTGGTGGTGCCGATTCTCGCCGGTGTCGAATCCAGGAATCTGGAAGCGTTGCAGGCGGCATGGAACGATCTGGTGCCCAGGGCCCGCATCCGCAAGCTCGCGCCGAGGGAGTTCGCCAATCCCACCTTCACCATCTCCAACATGGGGATGTTCGGCATCACCCATTTCACGGCCATTCCCACCCCGGGCATCGCCGCCATCCTGGCCATCGCCGCCGCCAGTCCCCAGGGCACGCCCTTCACCATCACCGCCGACCACCGCGTGCTCAACGGGGCCGACGTGGCGGCCTATCTGGTGGAGCTGAAACAGGTCGTGGAGCACCCGGAAACCTGGATGGCTGACCCGGGCATGGAAGCGAGTCCGCCTCCACCCATCCCCGAAGGTCAGTGGGACACCCAGGTGCTGGTCATCGGCGGCGGCCCCGGCGGCGAGGACTGCGCCCGCGACCTGGCCGATCACGGCATCAAGGTGGTCATGGTCAACGACGCACCCCTGCCCGGCGGCGAATGCCTGTGGCGTGGCTGCATCCCCTCCAAGGCCTGGCGCCATGCCGCCGACCTGATCCGCGACCGCGCCCATGACGCGGCCAAGGGCGTGGCGGGAACGGAGCATCCCCGGCTGGTCTGGGAGACCCTGGAGGCGCACCGGAAGCACGTGCTCCAGACGCGGGGCGAGCTGGCCCTGAAGACGGACAAGGGCGTCAAGATCGACGTGCGCCAGGGCTTCGCCCGCTTCGTCGATGCGCACACGGCCGAGATCACGCCGGCGCAAGGGGAGCCCTACCGGCTCACCTTCGGCGCCGCGGTGATCGCCACCGGCGCACCGCCCTTCGTGCCACCCATCCCGGGCGCCCGGGAAGGCCTGGCCACGGGCGGCGTGCTCACCTCCGACACCATCTGGAACCTGCCCGCGCCGCCCAGGAAACTGGGCATCGTGGGCGGGGGCGTGATCGGCGTGGAAATGGCCCAGATCTGGAAGGATTTCGGCGCCGAGATCCTGATGCTGGAGGCGAAGGACCGCATCCTCGCCGAAATCGAGGAGGAGATCGCCAGACAGATCACCACGATTCTGAGCGCCGAATTCCCGGTGGTGACCTCGGCCACGATCACCGGCATCGAAGGCACGCCGGGTCAGATGCTGATCCGCTACACGGATGGCGAGGGCCAGGCCCGGGAATATGCCTGCGACTACGTCCTCATGGCCACCGGCAAGCGCCCCGACACCTCCCGCCTCGGCCTGGAGCAGGCCGGCGTCGAGCTCGATGGCGCGGCGATCAAGGTGGACGCAGCCTGCCGGACCAGTGTCCCCCACATCTATGCCGTGGGTGACGTGATCGGGGGCTACATGCTCGCCCACACCGCCGCCACCCAGGGACGCGTCGCCGCCCACAACCTCACCGGGCATCCCGCCCGGTACAACCCGGATCTGGACTGCGGCGTGACCTTCTCCCGACCCCAGGCCGGCTTCGTGGGTCTGTCCGTGGCGCAGGCGAAGGCCCGGGGCATCGATGCGGTGGAAGCCAAGGTGCCCATCAACATCGACGCCAAGGCCATGATCAGCCTGGAAACCCACGGCATGATCAAGCTGGTGGCGGACAAGGCGACGCAGAAGATCATCGGCGTGCACTTCCTCGCCGACCACACCGACACCCTGATCGGCGCGGCGGTGATGATGGTCGCCGGCGGCATGACGCTGACCCAGGTGGCGGAGGCGATCTTCCCGCACCCCACCCAGACGGAACTTTTTGGCGAACTCGCCCGTCGATTGGCCGCCCGCCTGCGGCGCACCGCCAAGGCCAAGGCCTGAGGGTGGATGGGGTACAATCCAGGGGGCCGCGGCTGCGGCCCTTTTCGTTTGTTCGAGGCAGAAAATGGCTCAATACGTCATGTCCATGCTCCGCGTGAGCAAGACCGTGCCGCCCAAGCGGCAGATCATCAAAGACATCTCCCTGTCGTTCTTTCCCGGGGCCAAGATCGGGCTGTTGGGCCTGAACGGAGCCGGCAAGTCCACCGTGCTGCGCATCATGGCCGGTGTGGACAAGGAATACGAAGGCGAAGTGCAGTGGCAGCCGGGCATCTCCATCGGCTACCTGCCCCAGGAGCCCCAGCTGGATCCCTCCAAGACCGTGCGCGAGGAGGTGGAGGCCGGACTGGGCGCGGTCATGGAGGCCAAAGCCAGACTCGACGAGATCTATGCCGCCTACGCCGAGCCGGACGCGGATTTCGAGAAGCTCGCGGAGGAGCAGGCCAAGTACGAGGCGATCCTCGCCACCGCCGGCGCCGACATCGAGAATCAGCTGGAAATCGCCGCCGATGCCCTGCGGCTTCCCCCCTGGGACGCCAAGATCGCGCACCTGTCGGGTGGCGAGAAGCGCCGGGTGGCGTTGTGCAAGCTGCTCCTGTCCAAGCCCGACATGCTGCTGCTCGACGAGCCCACCAACCACCTGGATGCGGAATCGGTGGAATGGCTGGAGCAGTACCTGACGCGCTTTCCGGGCACGGTGGTGGCGGTCACCCACGACCGCTATTTCCTCGACAATGCCGCCGAGTGGATCCTGGAGCTGGACCGGGGCCAGGGCATTCCCTGGAAGGGCAACTACTCGTCCTGGCTGGAGCAGAAAGAGCAGCGGCTGGAACAGGAGCAAAAGCAGATCGACGCCCACATGAAGGCCATGAAGCAGGAACTGGAATGGGTGCGCAGCAACCCCAAGGCGCGCCAGGCCAAGTCCAAGGCGAGGCTCGCCCGCTTCAACGAGCTGGCGTCGGTGGAATACCAGAAACGCAACGAAACCCAGGAAATCTTCATTCCCGTCGGGGATCGCCTGGGTGATCAGGTGATCGAATTCAGGAACGTGAGCAAGGGCTATGGCGACCGCCTGCTCATCGACAACCTGTCCTTCACCGTCCCGCCCGGCGCCATCGTCGGCATCATCGGCCCCAACGGAGCCGGCAAGTCCACCCTGTTCCGCATGATTCTGGGCAAGGAAAAACCGGATTCCGGCGAGATCGTCATCGGCCCCACCGTCAGGATCGCCGCCGTGGATCAGTCGCGCGAAGGGCTGGAGAACGACAAGACCGTGTTCGAGGCCATATCCGGCGGCGCGGACGTGATCACCGTGGGCAAATACCAGACGCCCGCGCGCGCCTACCTCGGCCGCTTCAACTTCAAGGGCGCGGACCAGCAGAAGATCGTGGGCAATCTCTCGGGGGGTGAGCGCGGCCGGCTGCATCTGGCCAAGACCCTGATCGCCGGCGGCAACGTCCTGCTCCTGGACGAGCCCTCCAACGACCTGGACGTGGAAACCCTGCGCGCGCTGGAGGAAGCCCTGCTGGAGTTCGCCGGCTCGGTGCTGGTGATCTCCCACGACCGCTGGTTCCTGGACCGCATCGCCACCCATATCCTGGCGGCGGAAGGCGACTCCCAATGGGTGTTCTTCGCCGGCAACTATCAGGAATACGAGGCAGACAAGAAACGGCGCCTGGGCGAGGAAGGCGCGCGGCCCAAACGCATCCGCTTCAAGCCCCTGTCCCGCTGATCCGTGCTCGGCTACCGCCATGTCTTCCATGCGGGCAACCACGGCGACGTGCTCAAGCACGTGGTGCTGGTGCAGCTGCTGCGCCATCTGGCGCGCAAGGACAAGCCCTTCTGGGTGATCGACACCCATGCCGGGGCCGGGGTCTATGCGCTGGATTCGCCCCCTGCCCAACGCCTGGCCGAACACGACTCGGGCATCGGCCGGCTGTGGGGCCGCACGGGACTCGCGCCCGCCCTGGCGGACTACGTGGACCTGGTGCGCGCCCTGAACCCGGACGGACGCCTGCGCACCTACCCCGGCTCACCCTGGCTGGCGCTGCAATGCCTGCGTCCCCAGGACCGTCTGCGGCTGTTCGAACGGCATCCCACCGACGGCGCCTGGCTGGAGGAGACCTTCCGGCCGCACGCCAGGCAGGTGACCGTCACCGCGGGCGACGGCTTCGAGGGCATGAAGGCGCTGCTGCCGCCGCCACCCCGGCGGGGCCTGGTGCTGATCGATCCCTCCTATGAGCTGCGCGAAGACTACGCGCGGGTGGTGCAGGCCTTGAGGGAAGGGCTCAGGCGTTTCGCCACCGGGACGTATGCGATCTGGTATCCCCTGCTCGCGCGGCTGGAAGCCCGCCGCCTGC
>JBBINK010000174.1:0-5214 GCA_037443925.1 Betaproteobacteria bacterium | reverse complement strand
TTACATTTGATGCTCATAGGGCGGACGGCCTGGGGACACCGGCTCACGGGTGGGACAACCCCGCCCATTCTACACCGATGTCCCCGCGGGGATGGGCTCAGGTGTTCTGGATCACGATGCTGGGGAACTTGGCCGAATGGTCCGCCGCCAGCTCCCCGATCTTCACCGCCACCCGGCGGGCGATCTCCCGGTAGATCTGGGCCGCCCGGCTGTCAGGGTCGGCCACCACCGTGGGCTTGCCCGAATCGGCCTGCTCCCGGATGTGGATGTCCAGCGGCAGGGCACCCAGGAACTCCACGTTGTAGTCCCGGCACATGCGTTCGCCGCCCCCCTCGCCGAAGATGCGCTCCTCGTGGCCGCAGTTGGAGCAGATGTGGATGCTCATGTTCTCCACGATGCCGAGGATGGGAATGTTCACCTTCTCGAACATCTTCAGGCCCTTGCGCGCGTCGATGAGGGCGATGTCCTGGGGCGTGGTGACGATCACCGCGCCGGTGACCGGCACGCGCTGCGCGAGCGTGAGCTGGATGTCGCCGGTGCCCGGGGGCAGGTCCACCACCAGATAGTCGAGATCGTCCCACTTGGTCTGGTTGAGCAACTGCTCCAGCGCCTGGGTGACCATGGGGCCGCGCCACACCATCGGCGTCTCCACGTCGATCAGGAAGCCGATGGACATGGCCTGCAGCCCGTGCCCCAGCATGGGCAGCAGATGCTGGCCGTCCTCGGCCGCCTCCGGCTTGCCCGTGATGCCCAGCATGGTGGGGATGGAAGGACCATAGATGTCGGCATCGAGGATGCCCACCCGCGCCCCTTCGGCAGCCAGGGCCAGGGCCAGGTTGACCGCGGTGGTGGACTTGCCCACCCCGCCCTTGCCCGAGGCCACGGCGATCACGTTGCGCACGCCGGGAACCGGCTTCACGCCCCGCTGCACCGCATGGGCGACGATCTTGCTGGTGACGTTGGCGGTCACCTTGCCCACACCGGGTATGGCCTTGACGGCGTTTTCCGCCAGCGCCCTGATCTCGGCCAGGACGCTCTTGGCGGGATAGGGCAGGACCACGTCGAAGCTCACGTCGTTGCCTTCGATCTTGACGTTGCGGATGGTCTTCGCGGTGACGAAGTCCTTTTGCATGTTGGGGTCGATGGCGCCCTTGAGGGCCTCCTGAACCTGCTGCTCGGAAATGGACATGCTTGCTTGCTCCCTACTCAGGACAACCAGAAATGAAAGAAGGGGATTCTAATGCCTTTTGCCCCGGACGGGCAAAAAATTTCCTGAAAAATCATGCAATAACCCCATGCCGGAATGGGGATAGCCGGCACCTGCGCCGCCTGGCCGTGTGCCCGCCCCGGCCCCGGGATAGAATAAGCCTTTTTGCCCAAGGCTTCCCCAAGGTTCCCGATGACGTCCGCGAAGACTCCGAAGAAAATCCTGGTCACCTCGGCCCTGCCCTACGCCAACGGCAGCATCCACCTGGGCCATCTGGTGGAATACGTCCAGACCGACATCTGGGTGCGCTTCCAGAAGATGCAGGGCCACACCTGCCTGTACGTGTGCGCCGACGACACCCACGGCACGCCCATCATGCTGCGGGCGGAGAAGGAAGGCATCACGCCGGAGCAGCTGATCGCCCGCATGCACGCCGAGCATCTGCGCGATTTCACGGGCTTTCACATCGGCTTCGACAGCTACCATTCCACCCACTCCCCGGAGAACCGCCGTCTGGCCGAGGCGATCTACCGCCGGCTGAGGGACGAGGCCGGGCTGATCGAGGTCCGCACCATCGAGCAGTTCTACGACCCCGAGCGGCAAATGTTCCTGCCAGACCGGTTCATCAAGGGGGAATGCCCGAAATGCCACGCCAAGGATCAGTACGGGGACAGCTGCGAGGTCTGTGGCGCCAGCTACACGCCCACCGAGCTCATCCATCCCTATTCGGCGGTTTCGGGCGCCACGCCGGTGCGCCGCCAGTCCGAGCACTACTTTTTCCGCCTGAGCGATCCCCGCTGCAGGGAATTCCTGGAACGCTGGACCCAGGCCGGACACCTGCAGGAGGAGGCCGCGAACAAGATGCGGGAATGGTTCGCGGGCGGGCTGCAGGACTGGGACATCTCCCGCGATGCGCCTTACTTCGGCTTCGAGATCCCTGATGCGCCGGGCAAGTATTTCTATGTGTGGCTGGATGCCCCCGTGGGCTACATGGCGAGCTTCGCCCATCTGGCGGCACGCGCCGGGCTCGACTTCGATGCCTGGTGGAAGGAGGGTTCGGAGGCGGAACTGTACCACTTCATCGGCAAGGACATCCTCTACTTCCACGCGCTGTTCTGGCCGGCCATGCTGCATTTCTCCGGACACCGGACGCCCACCCGGATCTTCGCCCACGGCTTCCTCACCGTGGATGGGCAGAAGATGTCCAAGTCCCGCGGCACCTTCATCACCGCCGAGAGTTACCTCGCCCAGGGGCTGAACCCGGAATGGCTGCGCTACTACTACGCGGCCAAGCTCAACGCCAGCATGGAGGACATCGACCTCAACCTCGAGGATTTCGTGGCCCGGGTCAACAGCGATCTGGTAGGCAAGTACGTGAACATCGCCAGCCGCACCGCGGGCTTCATCGGCAAGCATTTCGGCGGCCGCCTCGCGGCGAACCTCCAACCGCATCCCGTGCTGACCCAGACGGCGGCGGCGGCGCCTGGCATCGCCGCCCTGTACGAGGCACGGGAATACGCCAAGGCACTGCGCGAGATCATGGCACTCACCGACCTGGCCAACCAGTACGTGGACGAGCACAAACCCTGGGAGCTGGCGCGCGATCCGTCCGCCCGGGCCCGGCTGCACGAGGTGTGCTCCGTCGCCCTCAACCTGTTCCGCCTGCTCACCCTCTATCTCAAGCCGGTGCTGCCCCACACCGCGGAACGGGTGGAAGCCTTCCTCGACATCCCCGCCCTGACCTGGCGCGATGTGGACGGCCTCCTGCAGGACCACCCGATCAGGCCCTACCAGCACCTGATGACGCGCGTGGACCGCAAACAGATCGATGCCCTGCTGGAAGCCAACCGGCAGTCCCTGGAAGCGCCCAGACCGGACGGCCATTCCCCTGCCCGCCATGCGCTGAAACAGCAGGCGGAATCCGCCCCAGCCTCGGCTGCCGCGAGCGCGCCGGGCGAATCGGCCGCGCCCATGATTTCCATCGAGGACTTTGCCAAGGTGGACCTGCGCATCGCCCGGATCGTCCAGGCCGAACACGTGGAAGGCGCGGACAAGCTGCTGAGACTCACGCTGGACGTGGGGGATGGCAGGCCGCGCACCGTGTTCGCCGGCATCAAGTCCGCCTACGATCCCGCCGCCCTGGTGGGCAGGCTCACGGTGATGGTGGCCAACCTGGCGCCGCGCAAGATGAAATTCGGCATATCGGAGGGCATGGTGCTGGCCGCCTCGGGGGAAGGCCCCGGCCTGTATCTGCTCAGCCCGGACGACGGCGCCCGCCCCGGCATGCGGGTGAAGTGAAGCGGGTGCCCAAACATGAAAAAAGGCGGCCGAAGCCGCCTTTTTGCTGGGCGCGCCGCCGACTCAGGGCTTGACGTAGACGTAGCCCTCGCGCGCCTGCAGCTTGGCCACCTCCGCCACGCCGGACGGCACGATCTGGGCACCGGGCAGCACCTGCTTGGGATCGATCTTGCGGCTCGTGAGCGTGTTGTTGCACACGCGGAAGTCCACACCCTTGGACATCAGGTCCTCCACCTTGATGTTGAACGGGTTGCCGTTGGCGTCGGCCGCTCCCTCCAGCAGGAAATCGATGCCCTTGCCGTGGGTGACCACCACGATCTTGGCATCCTTGTCGGCATTGAGGTGGTTGACGATGTTGTTGAGGGCCGCGGGGGCCACCGCGCTGTCGTTGATGTGGTACACGACCTTGGTGTCCGCTGCCAGGGCCGCCGAGCCCAGGCCCCATGCCGCCACCACGGCAACCAGCCACTGGATGAATCGACGCATGCTTGTCTCCTTTCGTTTCGTTGGTCTTGGTTGATCGCTTCGGAACTCAGGGTTTCAGGTACACATAGCCTTCGAGGTTCTGCAGCTTGCCAAGTTCCGCCACGCCGGACGGCACGATCTGGGCACCGGGCAGCACCTGCTTGGGATCGATCTTGCGGCTCGTGAGCGTGTTGTTGCACACGCGGAAATCCACGCCCTGGGCCATGAGTTCCTCGACCTTGATGTTGTAGGGGTTGCCGTTCTTGTCCGCCGCCCCCTCCAGGAGGAAGTCGATGCCCTTGCCATGGGTGACCACCGTGATCTTGGCGGTGGGGTCGGCTTTGAGATGATTCGCGATGTTGCCCAGGGCCGCCGTGGCCACCTCGCTGTTGTTGATGTGGTACACGGTCTTGATGGGATCCGTGGATTTCTTGTTGGTGGCGCAACCGCCGAGCGCCAGGAAGGTGGCCGCCAGGGCCAGTGCCGCAAGGCGTTTCAGGTTCATGCTGCTGTCTCCTCTTGGATGTTGGTGAGCCACGGCCTTCCGGCACCACCGGAGCCGCCGTGGGCTAAGATGGCCAAAGGTAAAGGCTTTGTAAATAGTCTTTAGTTACCGTGCCGCGCCGAAAAAGACATGGGGCGCGCAGGGTTTTTGCGAAGCAATGGAAGATGGCAGAAGTCACCTATCACCTCAGCATCCACGGGCGGGTGCAGGGCGTGTTCTTTCGCGAATCCATGCGCAGGCAGGCTGAGTCCCTGGGTGTCACGGGCTGGGTGCGCAACCGGCGCGACGGCAGTGTCGAGGCCGTGATCCAGGGGCCTGCCGAGAAGGTGGAGGCGTTGCTGGCATGGGCGCGGCAGGGTCCGGAGCGGGCCCGGGTGGAACGGGTCGAGGTCTCGGCGGGCACAGGCCGGTTCACGGACTTCCGGCGCCTGCCCGACGCGTAGGCTCGGGACGTGGTCCCAGGCGCGCCCCGGGATGCCCGGCCCAAGGACCCGGCCCAAGGACCCGGCCCAAGCGACCCGGCCCAAGCGACCCGGCCCGTGCCACCCAGGCCCGTGCCACCCAGGCCCGTGCCACCCAGGCCCGTGCCACCCAGGGAAGAAGCGCAAAAAAAAGCGCGGTCGGGTGACCGCGCTTCAAATCCACCAAAGGAGGAGGATGGAGGAGGAGACAACGCCAAATCGCTCGCATTGAAGTGCAAGGGCGACTTGGGTATAAGCATTGTCTAATATTCTAAACT
>JBBINK010000173.1:0-5259 GCA_037443925.1 Betaproteobacteria bacterium | reverse complement strand
GTTGAGCACGATGAGACTCCTGAGGTTGGCTGCTTCCGCGGCCACCAGGGCCCGGTTGATCAGCTCCTCGTAGAAGGTGGGGACCGCGGCCACCACCAGGATCACCTGGGTGACGTTGGCGGCGAGGATCTTCTGGCGATGGGGATCGGAGCGGTAAAGGAGCGAGCGGCGTGGGGCGATGCTTTCGATCACACCCTCATCGCGGCCCGTGAGTTGCACCTGCACGCGGTCGCCGCAGGCCACCCCCGTCCGCTTGCCCCGGGTCACGCAGCCCAGCAGCCGGCCGTCGTCCAGCTCCACCTGGTATCGCTTGCCATGGGCGGCCACCACCCGCCCGGCCAGCAGCGTTTCCGTCACAGATCGAACAGGGCGTCGATCTTCGCCGCGCAGATGAAGTCGTTCTCCGACAGGCCGCCGATGGCATGGGTGATGTAGCGCACCGTGGCCCGGTTGTATCCCACCTCGATGTCGGGATGGTGATCCTCCCGGTGGGAGATCCAGGCGGTGGCGTTCACGAACGCCATGGTCTCGTAGTAGTTCTTGAACTGATAGGTCTTGCTGATGTGGCCGTCCACCAGGTCCCAGCCCTTCAACTGGGCGAGGAAGTCTTGCACCTGCTCCGGCGTCAGGGGCGGCACGCCGCCTTCGCAGGGCTTGCAGTGGCCTTTGGTGAGATCGCAGACGAGGGTGCTCATGTTCGCTCCTTACTTGAAATGGTAGAAGGTCTGGTTGAGATAGGCGCCCACGTGGCGTTCGTCATCGGGAAACCAGCCCGCCCCGGTGTTGGCATTGCAGGCGGATATCCGCGAGGCCAGGGCCGCCGCGTCCTTCACCTTGCGTTCGGCACGGGTGTACATGCCGGAACCGTCGCCGCCATACAGCGAGACGTGGCAGGCCACGCACCGGGCATCGTGCAGGGCCTTGCCCTTCTTCGGGTCGCCGCCGGCGAAGGGCTGGGCGTGGGCCGCCGTGGCGACCAGGAGGACGAACAGGGCAGGCAGGATCTTCATGGCGTGTTCCTCTTTAGTGGGCGGCTGCCGTCTTCAGGCGCCCGATGCGCAGGGCGGCTGGCGGATGGGAGTCGTAGAAGGTCGAATACAGCGGATCGGGCGTCAGTGTCGCGGCGTTGTCCTGAACCAGCTTGGTGAGCGCCCCGATCAGCGCGACGGGGCTGGCCGTGCGCGCGGCGAAGGCGTCGGCCTCGAATTCATGCTTGCGCGAATAGAGGGAGGCCAGGGGATGCAGCAGGAAGGTGAACACCGGCGCCACCAGCACGAACAGGGTGAGCCCGGCATGGACCGAGGGCTGGCTCATCCCCAGGCCGGCGAAGAACCACGGCGCCTCCATGAGCTGCGCCAGCAGCCACAGGGCGACCAGGCTCAGGGCGAACAGCCAGGCCAGACGCTTGGCCACGTGGTGGCGCTTGAAGTGGCCCAGCTCGTGGGCGAGCACGGCCTCCACCTCCTCCGGCGTGAGCTTCTCCAGCAGGGTGTCGTAGAAGACGATGCGGCGGGCGCGTCCGAAACCGGTGAAGTAGGCATTGCCATGGGTGGAGCGGCGCGAGCCGTCCATCACGAACAGGCCGGAGGCTTGGAAGCCGCAGCGCGCGAGCAGGGCCTGGATGCGGTCCTTGAGCTCGCCGTCGGGCAGCGGCGTGAAGCGGTTGAACAGCGGCGCGATCACGGTGGGGTAGAGGGCGAGCACGAGCAGGTTGAACAGGGCCCACACCGCCCACGCCCACAGCCACCAGTGGGTGAGGTTCTGCATCAGCCAGAGCACCGCCAGCACCAGGGGCAGGCCGAGCACCAGCATCACCAGCGCGCCCTTGGCGAGGTCGGCCACGAACAGGGCGGGTGTCATCCGGTTGAAGCCGAAGCGCGCATCGATGACGAAGGTCCGCCAGACGTCGAAGGGCAATCCGGCCAGGCTGGTCACGGCCACCACGCTGCCGATGAAGGCCGCGCCCCGCAGCAGCTCGTGGCCGACGTGCTCGCGCCAGAAATGATCCAGCCCGTCCAGGCCGCCGCCCAGGGTGAGCGCCAGAAGCACCAGGGCGTCGGCCACCGCCTGCCACTGTGCCAGGCGGGTCTTGGCCACGGTGTAGTCCGCGGCCTTCTGATGCTGGGCCAGGGCGATGCGGCTGGCGAACTCGGCGGGCACGCGGTCGCGATGCGCTAGAATGTGCGCCACATGACGGCGCGCCAGCCACAGTTGCGCAGCCGTGGCGAGCGCGAGCGCGGCGAGGAACACGGCGGTGGCTGGATGCATGCCGAAAATCATGGATTTTGGAAGGGTTTCTGGCGGCCCGCGGAAGAAAGGAAATTATGGCACAAGCGCCCGAGAACAATCATCTCATCTGGATCGACATGGAAATGACCGGCCTGTATCCGGAGCAAAACCGCATCATCGAAGTGGCGCTGGTGGTCACCGATGCCCAGCTCAACGTCCTGGCCGAATCACCGGCCCTGGCGGTGCACCAGCCGGACGAGGTGCTCGATGCCATGGACGACTGGAACAAGGCCACCCACGGCAGGAGCGGCCTGATCGACCGCGTGCGCGCCTCCCGGCTCAGCGAGGCGGACGTGGAGGAACAGATGATCGCCTTCCTCAAGCCGCTGGTGCCGGCCGGCAAGTCGCCCATGTGCGGCAACTCCATCTGCCAGGACCGGCGCTTCCTCGCGCGCTACATGCCGAGGCTGGAGGCCTACTTCCACTACCGCAACCTGGACGTGAGCACGCTCAAGGAGCTGGTCAAGCGCTGGAAGCCCGAGATCGCCGGCGGCGTGGTCAAGGAAGGCAAGCACACGGCGCTGGCCGACATCCACGAATCCATCAACGAACTGAAATACTATCGCGAGCATTTCATCAGGGCCTGATCGGCCTGGGCGGGCGCAGGCCGCGCGCGATGCGGCCGCCGGGCCGGGCCACGGAAAACGGGGCGGGGTCTTGGTATGATGCCTGCTGAACGATCCTTTCCTGAAGCCGCGGGACAGCGGCAGGTCTTTGTGGAGCAGTCATGAAATCCGGCCATACCTTCACCATCGAGGTCAATCCCCGGCTGCCGCGCAAGCTGGCACGGCTGGAGGAGCTCGCGACCAATCTCTGGTACAGCTGGGACAGGCCCACGCGAACGCTGTTCGCCCGCCTGCACCCGGGGCTGTGGGATGCCGTGGGGCACAACCCCAAGGTCTTCCTGCGCCGCATCGACGAGCAGCGTCTGGTGGACGCGGTGGACGACCAGGTGTTCCTCGCCACCTACAACCGGGTGCTGTCGGCCTACGACACCTACCACTCGGAACCGATGCGGCCCACGGGGCAGGAGACCCTGCGGGAACACGACCTGGTGGCCTATTTCTGCTTCGAGTTCGGTTTCCACGAAAGCTTCCCCATCTATTCCGGGGGGCTGGGCATTCTCGCCGGCGATCACTGCAAGGCCGCCAGCGACATGCGGCTGCCCTTCGTGGCCGTCGGGCTGCTCTATCGCCAGGGCTACTTCTCCCAGACCATCAACAGCGAGGGGCAGCAGGTCGCGACCTATCACGATTCGGACTTCGACGATCTGCCCATCACGCCCGTGATCCAGGACGACGGGCGGGAGCTGCATGTGAGCGTGCCCCTGGCCGGCCGCCAGGTGGCGGTGAAGGTGTGGGAGGCCACGGTGGGGCATGTGCGGCTTCTGCTGCTGGACACCGACCTGGAGGAGAACAGGCCGGAGGATCGCGACATCGCCCACCAGCTCTACGGCGGCGACCGTCACACCCGCATCCAGCAGGAGATCATCCTGGGCATCGGCGGGCCGCGCGCGCTCGCGGCCATGGGCCTCAAGCCGACCGTCTGGCACATCAACGAAGGCCACGCCGCCTTTCTGATCCTGGAGCGCATCCGCATGCTGCGCGCCCAGGGGCTGGACTTCGCCAGCGCCCTGGAAGCGGTGGCCGTGAACACGGTGTTCACCACCCACACCCCGGTGCCGGCCGGCCACGACCATTTCGCCCAGGAGATGATCGAGGCCTATTTCCGCGACTTCCTGCCCGAACTGGGCATCAGCCAGGAGGAGTTCATGGCCCTGGGCCGCAAGGACGGCAGCCCGGACTTCAACATGACGGCGCTGGCGATCCGCGGCTCGCGCCACCACAACGGCGTGTCGCGTATCCATGGCCAGGTTTCCTCGCGCATCTGCGCCGATCTGTGGCCGCAGATCGATCCGGAGGAAAGCCCCATGAGCTACGTGACCAATGGCGTGCACGTGCCCACCTTCCTGGCCATCGAATGGGCGGACCTGTTCGACCAGTTCCTCGGCTACGAATGGCGGCACCGCCTGTCCGACACCGGCTACTGGTCCAAGATCGACGCCATTCCCGACCACCTGTTCTGGAGCGTGCACCAGTCGCTGAAGTCCCAGATGCTGCAGCTGGTCCGCCATCGCATCACCCATCAGCATCTGCGCAACCATGGCTCCCAGGCGCACCTGGACCGGATGTTCCGCAACGCGGATCCGGCCAATCCCAATGTGCTCACCATCGGCTTCGCCCGCCGCTTCGCCACCTACAAGCGTGCCACGCTGCTGTTCGAGAACCTCGACTGGCTCAGGGAGATCCTTTCGGACACGGATCGGCCGGTGCTGTTCGTGTTCGCGGGCAAGGCCCACCCGGCGGACCTGCCGGGGCAGGATCTGATCCGGCAGATCTACCACATCATGCACATGCCGGAATTCGTGGGCAAAGTGCTGCTCGCGGAAGGATACGACCTCAACATGGCGCGGCGGCTGGTGGCGGGCGTGGACGTGTGGCTGAACAACCCCATCTATCCCCTCGAGGCCTCGGGCACCTCCGGCATGAAGGCGGGGATCAACGGCGTGCTCAACCTCTCGGTGCTGGACGGCTGGTGGGGCGAGGGCTACGACGGCACCAACGGCTGGGCCATCAAGCCGGCGCCCGAGAACATGGACGAATTCCGGCGCAACAAGGACGACAGCCAGACCCTCTACGAGCTGCTGCAGGACCACGTGATCCCCCTCTACTACAAGCGGGACAAGCTGGGCTACTCGCCGGAGTGGGTGAAGATGGCCAAGGCCTCGATCGCCAGCCTTCTGCCGCGCTTCAACGCCAGCCGCATGGTGGGCGAGTACGTGAGCCGCTTCTATCTGCCGGCCGCCAAGGGGGGACGCCTGTACGCCGAAGGGGGGTATGCCAACGCCCGCAGCCTCGCCGCCTGGAAGCGGCGCGTGCGCGAGGCCTGGAATGGCGTGAGCCTGCGCCG